>DATKTD010000321.1:0-14986 GCA_035531315.1 Rectinemataceae bacterium | reverse complement strand
CTGCCCTCCTGAGTTCGGCCGCCAACTACGGTCTTGGCCTCGCCGCCGACCTCGGCGCCATTTTCACGATGGGGAACCTGTCGGCCGGCCTCTCCATCCGCGACATCTCCCCCTCCTTCGGTTTCAGCGAGACGACGATAGGCGATGTCCTCTCGAGCGGCGGCAGCCCCAGCTCTGCGACGACGACGAAGGGCAGCTATCTTCCCAACATCGCCGCCGGCCTCGGCTGGAGTCCCCGCTTCATCCCCGGCCTCATCGATCCTTCTCTCTATTTCGAGGTCCAGGACCCGATCCGAGCCATACAGGAAGAGAGTAGCTTCTGGAACCTCCTCCATGTCGGAGGGGAACTCAAATTGCTCAGCTTCATCTATCTCCGGGGCGGCTTGAATCAGGGCTGGCTCACCGCGGGCGCCGGCTTCAACCTCCTCATTCTGGAGATCGACGGGGCAGTCTTTACCGAGGAACTCGGCAGGCATCCCGGCGACTATCCCCGCTCGGGCATCGCGATGAATGTGAGGCTCCACCTCTAGTGGCGCTTTCGGCCCAGTGCGCCGATAATGGAATGAAGGCCCCGCCCTCGGGCGGGGCATATTTTTGGAGGTTGCGTTGCCGTCCGCCAAGGTCCTTCGAGTTCTTCGAGCCTTCGGGCTTTCCGCCTCGATCCTCCTCCTCGCGGGAGCTTGCCAGCAGTTTTTCACCTTTTCGCTGGCCAAGTCCCTTTCCCGGCCCCCCGTAACCCTGACAAGCATTACGGCTGATCAGGCGGCGGCCCTCGTGGCGGCCAAGCCGGACCAGGCCCTCGCGGCCTCGGCGCTCGGCGCCCTCGCCAGCCTCGTTACGGCCAATCCGAGTTCGGCCTCTATCGTATCCGATGCCGCCCAGGTCGCCGTCATCGCGACGGGCTTGGATGCGGCCCTGACTCAGAGCTTGGCGACGGTCCTGACGAGCGGGGGCACCTTGAGCTCTACCGACATCGCGACCATATCGGCCCTTTTGACCACGTCGGCCTCCAATGTCAACGCGAATACGACGAGCATTTTCTCCGCCCTCGCTGCCCAGGCCGCCTCGAATCCGAGCGCCCTCGCCGCGAGCGGCACGAGCGCCCAGACCCTCGTGGTGGCTGCCACGGCCATTGCCCTGAGCGATGTCCTCTCCCAGGGCCTCTCGATAGCCAATGTCATCAACGGAACCTCGACCTATACGCCCAGTGCCTCGGTTTCGACGACCCTCTCGAATCTCGCCTCGGGCGTCACGGCCATCGATCCGGGGAACGCCCTTCTCTCGACGCTGCAGAGCAGTTTCAACATCACTTTCTGACGGGGATTCGATGAAGCACCGCAACCTTGCCGCGTTAGCCCTCGTCGCCATGACGGCGCCGGCCGTCATGGCCCTCGACGTCGAGCCCTTCGACATTCCCATTGCGAATTTTTCCGCCATGGGCGGTCCCCACGCGGCCCTTGCCGACGACTGGAGTCTGCTTTTCTCCAACCCGGCCGGCTTGGCCGACGCGCAGCCGCAGCTGATCGCCTCCCAGGTGGCGGCGAAGATGACGGGGCCCCTCTTCGACATCGCCCTCGCCACCCTCGGCGGAGGCTCCCTCATCGATAATTTCGTCCAGGTTCTCCAGAACAACGGCTACCAGGTCTACACGGCCGGCGATTTCGTCGGCCCCCTTTCCTTCGGCTATGTGGGACAGGGCATCGGTTTCGGCCTCTTCAATCGCAGCCATGCGGTGGTCGACGCCGCGAGCATCACGAACATAAGTGTCCTCGTGCAAGAAGACATACTTCTAGTCGGAGGCTATTCCTACGGGATGGATCTCGGACCGAAGCATCGCTTGGAGGCCGGTCTTCTCGCCAAGGGCTTCGCGCGGGGAGGCATCTCCACGACGACCGATGTCCTTTCGCTCACGACCATCGTCTCGAACTACATGGCCCAGCCCTTCGATCTCGAGACCGGCATCGGTCTCGATCTCGGCCTGCGCTGGCTTTGGAAACCGCTCGGCCTTTCGGCCGGCATAGTCTGTCGCGATATCTACAGCCCCGTCCTCGTCAATTCCTATTCGAGCGTCCAAGGCTTCATCGCCAATCCTCAGTCTTCCTTGCTGGGCAGCACTGCCGGGCAGATCCCGCGTAATCTCGATGTCGGTGTGGCCTGGACCATGCCCTCCGGCGGCCTCTGGGGTCTTGTCGACTCGTTGAGCGTCGCGGTCGACTACGGACACATCCTCGATCTCTTCGCTGCCTTCTCCCGCAATCCCATCCTCAATCTCGGACTCGGGATCGAGACTCGCTTCCTCGACATCGTCTCGCTCAGGGCCGGCCTCGCCGAGGGCTACCCGACCGCCGGCGCAAGCCTCGACCTGGCGGTCATGAAGCTCAATCTCGCCGCCTGGGGCAGCGAACTCGGGCTCGAGCCGGGCTCGCGCCCCGCCTTCAATCTCATGAGCAGCCTCGAGTTCAGCTACTAGCGCGGGGCGCCGGCCCAGAGATAGGGCGGGGCGCCGGCCTAGGTCGGCTGAGCCCATCGATTGACAGGGGCCTTGTCCTTTCGATACTGTGTTTTACCTTTTCCAGCATGGGAAGGGGCTTTCGGGCCGCTAGCTCAGTCGGTAGAGCAACGCCCTTTTAAGGCGTGGGTACCCGGATCGTAACCGGGGCGGCTCAATTAGTTCTGTGTTTGTAATGGTGCATTCAATTCTTTTTCCCCGATAAAGCCCGACCTCGCGCCGCGCTTCTTTGATGCATTCCTCATTGAATCGTATTCTTTTTTTGGCAAATCCGATTTATCATGGCTTGGTGTGACTAGCTTCAATCGTTTGCCAATTCACAAGGAGGCATCATGAAGAAGTTCGCAGTCCTCGTAGCCATCGCCCTCGTCGTGGCCGGGACCGCCTTCGCGCAATCGAGCACCAAGGACATGAACGCGCTTATCGCTGCGGCGAAGGCGGAAGGCCAGCTTACGGTCATCGCCCTGCCCCACGACTGGGTCAACTACGGCGAGATGATCCAGAAATTCACGGAAAAGTACGGCATCACGGTCAACGAACTCAATCCCAACGGTTCCTCCGCCGAGGAAATCGAGGCGATCAAGGCCAACAAGGACAACAAGGGACCCCAGGCCCCCGATGTCATCGATGTCGGCCTTAAGTTCGGACCCGAGGCCGTCGCCTCCGGCCTCCTCGCCCCCTACAAGGTGCAGACCTGGAACAGCATTCCCAACGACGTCAAGGACAAGAACGGTTATTGGTACGGCGACTATTACGGCGCCCTCGCCTTCGAGGTCAACTCCGACATCGTCAAGAACGTGCCGAAGTCCTGGGCCGACCTCCTCAAACCCGAGTACAAGGGCCTCTTCGCCCTTTCCGGCGATCCCCGCATTTCCGCCCAGGCATACATGACGGTCATCGCGGCCTCCCTGGCCAACGGCGGCAGCCTCAAGGACGTCGGTCCCGGCCTCCAGTATTTCGCCAAGATGAACAAGGCCGGCAACCTCGTGCCCCTCATCGCCGTCACCGGCACCCTCGCCTCGGGCGAGACCCCCATCACCATCGAGTGGGACTACAACGCCCTCGCCAACAAGGACAAGCTCGCGGGCAACCCCAACATCGAGGTCGTGGTTCCCAGCACGGGCGTCGTCGCCGGCATCTACATCCAGGGCATCAGCGCCTACGCCCCCCATCCCAACGCCGCCAGGCTCTGGGAGGAGTTCCTCTATTCCGACGAGGGCCAGCTGATCTGGCTCAAGGGCTATGGACACCCGATCCGCTTCAACGACCTCGCCAAGCGCAACGTCGTTCCCGCTGATCTCGCCGCCAAGCTCCCCCCCTCCTCCGCCTACGCGAAGGTGGTCTTCCCCTCGCTCGAGCAGCAGACCCTCCTCTCCAAGGCCGTCGCCGAGGGTTGGGACAAGATCGTCGGCGCCAACATCAAGAGCAAGTAAGGGAACTTCATGACCGCTCAGACCGAGCGGGACGTCGCAGCTCCGGAAATCCCCGCGGCCCAAGGCCGCGGGGTATTTTCGGGGCCGCCGCAGGCCCCGCAGAGCAAGCCCGGGCAGAAAGCTCCGCCGCGAAGGCCCTCCTTCGCCTGGCTCGGCCTCCTGCCTTTTTTCCTCTTCATTTTCGCCTTCATGTTGCTGCCGACCTTTTCGATCGTCACCGGCAGTTTTCAGGACGGCAAGGGCGCCTTCACCTTCGACAATTTCGCCCACCTCTTCCGCCCCGATATCCTCGATTCCTATCTCGTGACCATCAAGGTCAGCGCGACGACCGCCCTCTTCGGCGGCCTCCTCGGCTTCCTCATCGCCTACGCCATCACCCTCGGCGGCCTCCCGCGGCCCTTCCGCAGTTTCATGACGACCTTTTCGGGCGTGGCCTCCAATTTCGCGGGCGTCCCCCTCGCCTTTGCCTTCATCTCGACCCTCGGCAGGGTCGGCCTCGTCACTGTATTTCTCCGGACGGTTTTCGGGATCAATCTCTACGGCTCCGGCTTCAATCTCTATAGTTTCTGGGGCCTCACCCTTACCTATACCTATTTCCAAATTCCGCTGATGGTCCTCATCATCACGCCGGCAATCGACGGGATGAAGAAGGAATGGCGCGAGGCGGCGGAAAATCTCGGTGCCTCAGCCCTCCAATACTGGCTGCGCGTGGGCCTCCCCGTTCTGCTTCCCGCCCTCCTCGCGGCCCTCATCCTCCTCTTCGGAAATGCTTTCGGCGCCTACGCGACCGCCTACGCCCTCACCGGCGGCCTCATCAACCTGGTGCCGATCCTCATAGGCGCGCAGATCCGCGGCAACGTCCTCCACGATTCCCAGCTCGGCTACGCGCTCGCCTTCGGCATGGTCATCGTCATGACCGCCAGCATCCTCGCCTATTCATGGCTGCAAAAAATCTCGTCGAGGTGGGTCAAATGAGCGCAGGCGAGCGACGTCCCCGCAGGGCGCGGCACGGGAGCGGTATCCGCGCGGGCTTTTCCTGGCTCTGGATACTCCTGGGTCTCGTGTACTTTTTCCTTCCCCTCATCGCGACCTTTCTCTTTTCGCTCCGCGGCAAGAAGGGGGTGTTGAGCTTCGTCGCCTACCAGCACGTGTTCGCCGATCCCCAGTTCCTCAGGACCTTCGGCTTCTCCCTCGAGATGGCCATCCTCACGGTCATCGTCGGCCTCGCCCTCATCGTGCCGACGGCCATCTGGATATATCTCAAGCTGCCGAAGGCGAAGTCGGTGATCGAATTCTTCACCCTCCTTCCCTTCGTCATTCCTCCGATCATCCTCGCCTTCGGCCTGATCAGGACCTACTCGCGCCCCCCCTTCGCCATAGTCTCGAGCCCCATCCTCCTCGTCGCGGGCTATGTCATCATCTCCTTCCCCTACATCTACAAATCGGTGGACGCGGGCCTCAGGGCCATGGATCTCAGGGGGCTCACCGAGGCCGCGCAAAGCCTCGGGGCAGGTTGGCTGACCCTCTTTTTCAAGGTCATCATTCCCAACCTCAAGACGGCCCTCCTCTCCGCCCTCTTCCTGACCTTGGCCATCGTCATCGGTGAACTGACCCTCGCGGTGCTCCTCGCCTGGCCCGCCTTCGGTCCCTACATGGCCCTCATGGGGCGCAATCTGGCCTACGAGCCGGCGGCCCTCGCGATCCTCAGTTTCGGCATGACCTGGGGCGCTATCGGGTTGATACAGGCGATCAGTCGGGGGAAGCCGGGCGAAGGCTCGAACCTCGGCGGAACACACTGACAGGAGCGCGGCGCATGGCATTTCTCGAACTTCGCGAAGTAGTGAAGAACTTCGGTCGCAACACGGTCGTCCGCGGCCTCTCTCTGTCGGTGGAAAAGGGGGAGTTCCTCTCCTTCCTCGGCGGATCGGGCTGCGGCAAGACGACGACCCTCCGCATGATAGCCGGCTTCGAGACGCCCTCGGCCGGCTCCATCAACCTCGACGGGCGCGATCTCTCGCGGATCCCCCCGAACCACCGCAACCTGGGCATGGTCTTCCAGAATTACGCCCTCTTCCCGAACATGACGGTCGCGCGCAACATCGCCTTCGGTCTCAAGATCGCGGGGCAGCGGGGCGACGCGATATCGAAGCGGGTCGAGGAGATGCTCGAGCTCATCCATATGGGAGAGTTCGCGCAACGCTATCCCCATCAGCTCTCAGGCGGCCAGCAGCAGCGCGTGGCCCTCGCCCGCGCCCTCGCGCGGAAGCCGGCGGCCCTCCTCCTCGACGAGCCCCTGTCGGCCCTCGACGCGAAGATACGCGTGCGGCTCCGCGACGACATCCGGGCGATCCAGCAGGCCTTGGGAATTACGACGATCTACGTCACCCACGACCAGGAGGAGGCCCTCTCCATCTCCGACCGCGTGGCCGTGATGCGCGAGGGCCGGATAGAGCAGATCGGCGCTCCCTTCGAGATCTATAACTCCCCCGGCACCCCCTACGTCGCGACCTTCATCGGCACCCTGAACGTGCTGTCGGCGATCGTGAAGGACGCGGCGAAGGGTCTCATGCTCGTCGAGGGCCAGGAGATCGGGGCGGGGAAGCCCATCGAGGCGGGAACCGGCGGCGAGCTCAGGCTCAGTCTCAGGCCCGAGGCCCTCTCCGCCGGCTCCGCTGGACCGAACCTCCTCCGCGGCCGGGTCGAGAACGTCAAGTTCCTCGGCTCCATCGTGCGCAGCCTCGTGCGCGTCGGCACGCAGCTCGTCTCGATGGATGGCTTCAGCGATCCCCGTCTCGCGCCGCCCCGGGTCGGCGAGGAGCTCACGCTCTCCTTCGCCCCCGAGGCCTGCATGGTCGCGAAGCCCGAGGCAGCCCCCCTTGCCGAGACGGTGGACGACGAGGAATCCGGGGAGGCCTGAGGACCCCCGTCCTTCGATAAAGCCGGTGCCGGGCTCGCCCTTGGGGCCTGCCCGGCGCCGCCCATCACCGCGGCTCCGCTTCCTCATCCTCGAAAATGGCGTCTATCTCATCCCTCGATCCCTGCCCGGAGCCGCCCCGAGCGCGGAAGCCGCGTAAGGCGAGGTAGAGGAGGGCGGCGAGGGCGTAGAGTACTCCCATGAAAATCACCGAGGTCGCGTTTCTCACGCTGATGCCGAAGAGGTCGAGGGGGTCGATGAGCCACTCGTAGAGGAGGAAGACGAGGAAGGCCGAAAAGACGAGACCCGCAAGGCTGATGAGGGGGAGGGGACCGAGGCGGAAGGGGGCCAGGGGCGAGGCGAGATAGAGTTCGCGCCTGACGAAGGGGAGGAGGATGGCCGCCACGCCGGTACCAAGGAAGGTCAGAGCAAGCACGGCCGTCGAGACGAGGGTGAGGCTCGCGAAGCCCGCGACATTCCAGGCGTAGAGGGCCGATATGGCGAGGCCGGGCAGGACCATGAAGAGGAGGGCCTTGAAGGGGGCCTTGGTCTTTTCGTCGACCTGGGCGAGGCCATGGGGGAGGAGGCGGTCGAAGGCGGCCGAGAAGATGATCCTCGTGCTGGACAGGTAGATCGTTCCCGCCCACCCGAAAAACCAGGCCGACATGGCGAGGAGGACGAGGACCCGTAGGAGGGTCGAGGGGACCGTCATCAGCGCGAGGAGTGCGGGATAGGGCCAGAAAGCCAAGAGCGGTTGCATCTGCCCTGTCTGCTGTCTGGCGCTCCAGTAGGCGGCGTTGGCGTCCATGTAGAACTTCCAGCCGATTCCGCGGTCGATGGCGAGGAGGACGAGGACGAGGAGGGCCGTGGTCCCGAGGAGGGCTCCGCCCATAACCGCGAGATTGCGCCTGAGGCTGCCCGCGCCGCGGACCTCGCCCGCGAGGCTCGCCCCGGTGTTGGGCCACAGGTTGAAGAAGGCCAGGAAGGGGAGGAGGAGGAGGACCTGCGCGATCCCGCCGCCCCAGAGAGGGGTCGTGGCTCCCGCCGCCTCGCCGGCCGCCCGCACTGAATCGTACGCATTGGGTATGTCAAACAACTTGAGGGATTCCGCGTCGAAGGCCGCCCTGAAGGTGGTCCGGTCGCTTCCGAGGAGGATGGCGACCACGGCGAGGAGCCCGGCGGCGCCGATCCAGAACGAGAATCGCTGGACCCTGGCGTAGAAGCGCATGCCCTTCGCGATGACGAGGAGGACGAAGAGTACCATGGCGAGACAGACGAGGAACCAGGCTGCCGGGCTCGCGGCGAGGACGCGCGCGAGGCCTCCGAAGCCCAGGACGGCCGCGAGGGGCGCGAGGACGACCTGGCGGAGGATGTCGCCGTAGATGGGCGTCCAGAGCCAGAGGATGAAACACCAGCCGGTGATGGCGAGCACGAAGCCCGTTCCCTTGCCGAGGATGCGGCTTTGCCAGAGGTAGTCCCCGCCCGAGCCCGGCATGGCGACGATCAAGCCCGCGTAGACCAGGACCTCGGACATGACGAGGACGGCCCCCGCGAGGAGGGCCGGTATCATGCCGCCGCTGAAGTGCCAGGCCTGGCTGACGATGTAGAGACCGAGGGTGACGAGGTTGATCGAGAAGAAGGCGTAGATGAAGGCGTCGCGGCCCGACCATGTGGGGGCCAGTCCGCCCTGGCCGGCGCTCTTTCCCGCATCGCCGGCCATCGCTGTCGAATCCATCAGACGGCGCCGCTTGAAGAACCGTGGTGCTTTTCCAGCCAGTAACTGAAGGCCGCGGCGAGTCTCAGGAATTCGAGCTTGATGCGCTGGGGTTTGCGCCATGAGGTCCTGGTCGTGATGAATTTGACGAAGGTTTCGTAGCGATGCACGGGGTCTTCGAGGTTCTTCCAGATCGACTCGGGATCGGCGTTCTTCACGATGGCCTTCCGGAGTTCGTCCTTCCCTCGCGGCGAGTTCCCCCAGACGTAGAGAATATCGAGGATGGCCATGCGGCGGCCGTCGCGGTCTCCCTCCTCGGAGGAGAGGACGGGAATCAGGGAGGCGAACATCTTCCGGGCCCGCTTCGTCTCGTTCCTGATCTTGAAGGTGGCTTCGGTGAAACCGCCGACGATGTCCGCGGCGATCTTGTTGATGATGACGTCGCTCACGATGGAGCCGGCGGGATTCAGATAGGAAAGACCGACGGAGAGGGGAAAGGCCAGGGCGCTTCGGGCGAAGTTGGCGAGCTTGACCTGGGGCGTGAAGCCTCGCAGGCTGTTGTGACTGTAGATGTAGACTCCATTGACCAATGAGAGGGCGACGAAGCGGAGGAGTCTCACCGAGAGATCGCTCATGCCCGGGACGGCCCCCGCGATCCCGAAGGGGGAGCGATCGAGGAGTTGTTCGACGAGGCGGAGAATCGGTATCGACAGGAAGGTAAAGAAGACCGAGTTGGCCGCGTTGGTGACGTCGAAGGACTTGAGGCGCCAGCGCGAGGGGTGGAGCCCGTGACGGGCGATCTCGTCGACGATGAAGTTGCGCGAATAGGTGACCAAGAAAAAGGCCGCGAGGGTGAAGAGACCGAAGGAGGGCGGGAGGCCCGAGAGGGCCGAAATGCTCCATGCGACGCCGAGGGCGAGGAAGGCGCCGGCGACCATGCGCGCCATCGTGCGGATCGGGCGATTGAGGTCGCGCCAGCGAAGGACGACTTCATGGGGACTGCCGATGGCGGCGAAGCGCCCGGTCCTCCCCGCCCCGCGGTTCTTGCCGAGGGGAAGGATCGTGCGCTCGATGGGCCGGCTGCGGCGGTCGATCGTGTGCAGGGTTAGGGGTAGCGGCGATGAGCGATTGGTGCGGAGAAGAAAGCGCCAGTTGCGTATCTCGTCCTTGGGCACGAAGCCCATGCCTGGGGCGAGATGGTTGTAGCCATCGGAATCGCTGCCGATCCGCGCCGCCAGCGGGAAAATCCGATAGCGCTCCACGGCGGCCTCCAGGCTGCCCGCAGGCGGCGGAGAAAGGCCTTTTTCCGAAAGGAGGCGACTTGCCCCCTCGACGTCGCCCCGGTTGAGGGCCCGCCTAAAGGCCTCGAGGAAGGCGGTTTTCCCGGCATAGCCCTCCTGCCTGATGCGGTTGTTCCAGATCTCGATGGCGTCGATGTGGGCGGCGTTGGCCACGAGGTGGGCTATGCACAGGGGCAAGTCGTTGAGGAGGGGGCGCGTGAAGGCCACCGAGACCCGCCGGGAGCCCGAATCCCCGTCGATGGCGGCCACGGCCTCGTAGAGCTTTCCCGCCTTGACGAATTCGCCCTGTACCAGAAGGCTCTGGTACAGGGGGTCGAAGTAGCGACGTCTGAGTTCGGCCGCCGGCAGGACGTCGAGGGCCTCCGCCTCGGGCCGCGCGAGACGACGCGACTCGGAGAGCTCGGCGAGCCTCGCGGCGAGAAGTTGTCCGAGATGGACATGGTAGAGCTGTCGGCCCTTAGCCTGCTCGCGGAGACTTTCGACGGAGAGGGGGCCGAGTTCTCCCGGCGTCCCCGCGAAGCCCTCGTTGATGAGGGGGAGCATCCGGCGGTTGAAGGCCTCGACGAGGTCGGAGTAGAGGCGCTCGTATTCATCGTAATTGGTTTGAAGGAGCTTGAGGAGGCGCTTGAAGGGGGCCGTGGCGAAGAGCCCCTCGAGCTTTTCGGCGCTCGAGCCGTCCTGGAGGAGGAGGACGTGGTAGAAGCGGGTGCGCTCCTTGGTCTGCACGATGCACTCGAGGCCGACGGAAACCTCGATGCCCATGAGCCGCCCCGCCTCGACCGCCTCCGCCAGGGGCTCGAACTCCTTGAAATCCTCGTAGACTATGGTGAGCCGCGAAAGACCCTTGATATAGGCGTCGAGGACGAGCTGGGCCGGCGTCTTGCGGCCAGGGCCGGCGTTGTCGTAGACGTGGTCGTCCCAACCGCCCGCGCGGGCTCCGGGGCCCTGCCGGAATGCGCTTCTGCGTCTCTCGCCGGGGCCCGACCCCGAGGGGGATTCGCGCTGCCGGAGCTTCTCCCTGCCGCCGGCTACCCGTCGCGCCTTCGCCTCGGGAACCTCGACGAGTCCCAGTTCGTTGAGCATGGTGCGGACGACATAGGCTCGGCCAGAGAGGGCGTGGTTGAAGGCCTGGATATAGCGGTGTTGGCGGAGGAGGTCTCCCTTGGCCTTCACCGTCTCCTTGATCAGGGCGATGAGGATGCGGCGGGTGTTGAAGGGCATCTCGAGGCCGAGGTAATTGTCGGCCTCGTCGCGAAGGCGTTCGAGGGCCCGTAGACGCATCGGGCGGTCGCCGTAGCAGGTCGCGTTGTACAGAAGGGCCATGTCGATGGCCTTGTTGTAGACGAGGTTCTTGATGCCGCTCACGTGGCCGGCGAAGAAGAAACGCATCTTGCGGGTAGGCTTGCCTATGAGCCTGTTTATCGCCGAGGTCGCCGCCCGGATATCGTCGCTGAAGGTGAGGCTGTCCTTGAGTTCGTCCATGCGCCCGCGCGGCTTGGGGACCGCGAGTTTGAGTTCGAGAGATGGCGAGGCCGCGGTCGGGCCTGGCTCCGCGGCCCCGGCCTTGCCCGTCCCTCCGTCGAGTTCGGCGGCCCTCGCCTCCCGTGCGGCCTTTTTAGCGTGCGGCAGGGGAGGACTCCGCGAGGACGCGCGAAAGCCGGTCGGGGAAGTCGGTGAAGAGACCCGTGACTCCCCAGCCGACGAGGCGGCGCATATCGGCCTCGCTGTTCACGGTCCACACGTTGACGCCGAGGTCGGCGGCCCTGGCGGCGCGGACCCGTTCCTCCTCGAGGCCCTCGAGGCCCGGATGCCAGGCCTGGGCGCCGATCTCCTTGGCGTAGCCGACCATGTCGAAGTCGGGCGGAAAACGGGCGTCGCCCGGTTCGACGAGGACCCCGAGGGCTATTCGAGGCTCGGCCCGGCGGCTGCGCCTGAGGTAGTCGTGATTGAAGGAGGATATGAAGACACTGTCGATCATGTCGAGCTTTCGGACGAGCTCCGTGGTCCTTTCGACGATCCAGGAATCGCAGGCCCTTCCCGTCGCATCCTTGATCTCGACGTTGACCTTCCATCCCACGTTTTTCGTCAGCTCGAGGGCGGCACGTAGGGTGGGGATTGTCTCTCCCCGATAGGAAAGGAGGGGCGGCCCCGCGATCGCGCCCTCGGCGATCTGGCCGAAGGGGTCGCTGTCGATGAACCAGGTTCCCGCGTCGAGGCACCGGAGCTCCTCGAGGCTGAAATCGTAGACGCACCAGGGATCCCGCTCGGGGAAGCGTCCTTTGGCATCGGTCGTGCGCAGGAGGCTGTCGTCGTGTATGACGACGAGCTCGCCGTCTGAGCTCGCCGCGACGTCGAGTTCCCACCAATCGGCGCCGATGGCGCGGCCGGCGCGGGCGGCGGCGAGAGTGTTCTCCGGCGCGATGGCCCTAAAACCCCTGTGCGCGATATTGAGCGGGCGCCCCTGCTTCATGATCCACTTCCCCTTTCCGCGGGCTAGCGCAGGCCGAGAACTGCCTTGCGGACAAGCCCCTTGAGAATCTGCAGTTTATACGCGTTGTGTTCAAGGGGGACGGCGAGGCGCGTCGCCAGCTCCCCCGCCTCGCGGGCCGTCTCCTCGTCGGGAAGGCGCCCGACGAGGAAGCTCTCTACCTCCCGGGCGCGCATCGGCAGGGGTGCCACGGCGCCGAAGGCCATGCGCGCCTCCGCGATCCTTCCGCCCTCGAGGGAGAATATCGAAGCAACACTGACGATCGGGAAGTCGATGGAATTCCGGATGCGGAATTTCAGGAAGGAGAAGCGGCTGCCCTCCCGCTGCGGCGGCACCCTGATCTCGGTGAGTATCTCGCCTCTTTCGAGACGGGTGGTGGAAGCCCTTCGCACCGCGAAGAAGTCTTCGGCGTCGAGCCTGCGCCTGGTCGTTCGCACCGTGGCGCCGAGGGCGAGGAGGGCGGGGGCCATGTCGGAGGCATTGACCGCGACGCAGCTGCAATCGAGACAGCGGCCGGCTTCCCGTGAGCTTTCGTCCGCGCCGATGGTGGCGGCGTCCTCGGTCTCGAGGCTCCGTTCGCCCAGGGGCAGGCCGGGGATGAGGACGCGCCCGCTGTGTTCGAGGGAGGGGCCGCGCAGGGAGCGGATGGCCGAGCCATCGTTGTCGGCCGTCCCTTCCGAGGCGGCTCCGACTCCGGGGCTGCCGTCGCCGCCGAAGGTGGCGCCGATTGACTCCGCCGCCCTCCTTCCCGTCGCGACGGCCTGGATGACAGAGGAGGGTCCCGTCGTGGCGTCGCCTCCGGCATAGAGGCCGTCGAGGCTCGTGGCCTGGGTGAGGGGGTCGGCGGCTATGCGTCCCCTTTCGGAGGCGAGGAGGCCGCCGAGATAGCCGAGCTCGGCCGATTGACCGATGGCGAGGATGACCCGATCGGCCTCGATCCTCGTCGTCCTCGACTCGTCGAAGCTGGGAGCGAAGCGTCCCTGCGAGTCGAAGACGGAGTTGCAGGCGACGAACTCCATGCCCGCGAGTCTGCCGCCCTCGACGATGCTCCGCTTGGGACCCCATGAGGGGAGAAGACCGACGCCCTCCCTCAATGCCTCCTCGATCTCCTCGGGGAAGGCCGGCATCTCGCCGCGGTTTTCGAGGCAGAGCATGGTGACTTTCCTCGCCCCGAGCCTGCGGGCGGTGATGGCGACATCGACGGCGACGTTGCCGCCGCCCACGACGACGATCTCCTTGCCGACGACGGCCGCCTTCGCTCCCTCTCCGGCATTATCCGCGGAAGGGGCGCCGGTCGGGCCGCCTGCCGAAGCGAGGAAATCGAGGCCCGACTCGAGGAGCTCGGAGCCTTGAATGGAGAGTGTCTTCTGCTCCCAGGCCCCGCTGCCGAGAAAGACCGCGTCGTAATCGCGTCGGAGGGCCTCGACGCTTCGATGGCCTCCTCCTCCGATATCGGCGCCGAGTTCGAACTCGATGCCGGCCCTTTCATAGGACGAGAGCAGCGAACGAAACACGGCCCGGGGCAGCCGATAGGCCGGGATCGAGTAGCGCAGCATGCCGCCCGCCTCGGGCATGCGCTCGAAGACGCGGACCGCGTGACCGGCCTTCCGGAGATAGAAGGCGGCGGCGAGGCCGGCCGGCCCCGAGCCGACGACCGCCACCCTCTTGCCCGAGAATGTCGACGGCATGTCGTATAAGGTGTCGGAGACTTCGAGGACGCGGTCGCCGAGGCGGCGCTCGACGGCGCGGATCGAGACCGATTCGTCGAAGAACTGCCTGTTGCAGCCGCGTTCGCAGTAATGCGGGCAGACCCGGCCCGTGATCGCGGGCATGGGGTTGCGGAGGAGGAGGATGCGGGCCGCCCCGTCGAGGTCGCCCGAGCGGACGTACTCCATGTAGGCGGGGATATCGACGCCGTCCGGGCAGTCGTCGGAGCAGCTCGGCTTGCCGACCCTCGCGGCCCCGAAGATCGAATGGAAGCGGTTCTCGCCGAGGAGGGCCGCGCAGGCTCTTCCGCCCTTGCGGAGGCAATCGAAGCGATTTTCGGGATGGCGGTAGTACCAGCAGCGCGGTTCCTGGCAGAGGTTGCCGCCGATCGTGGCCATGTTCCGGATCTGCGGCGAGGCGACCGACCGGGCCGCCTCCGCGAGGAGGCCGAAACGCCCGAGCACGAGGGGGTCGGCCGCGATGTCGGCCAGGCTCGTCATGGCGCCGATGGCGAGGCCGCCGCCTTCCTCGCGGACGAAGGCGAGTTCACGGAGGGGTTTGAGATCGACGACGCGGGCGGGATAGGCCCTGTGGACCCGGTCCTTGAGGATGCCGAGGAGGTCCGTGCCTCCGGCCGTGAAGACGGCCCTTCCGCCCTTGGCCGCCGACTGCGCCTCGTCGAGATCCCTCGCGGCGATGTGTTCGAATGTACCAAGTGTCATGATGCAACCCCGCTTCCCGTCGCTCCGGCGCCGTCGGCAGGGGCCGACGCAACCCCCCTGGTCCGTGATGAGGCCGCGACCCTGTCGGTTTGCAGGGGCGTCTCGGCTTCCTTCGCATACAAGGCCGCGAGGACCTTCTCGGGCGTGGCGGGGATCTCGTCGACCCTGACCCCTATCGCGTTGTAGATGGCGTTGAGA
>DATKTD010000320.1:0-2484 GCA_035531315.1 Rectinemataceae bacterium | reverse complement strand
ATCGTCAAGAACCTGCCGTTCATTAAGATCCTGCCGTCCTGGGCGCAGGAGCTGTCGTACAAGTACTGTTCCAAGACGGCAAATCTCTACATCGTCCACGGAAACATACGCGACTTCCTGCCCCACAAGATGAACGAGGGCGAGTTCATGTTCGTGCGCATCCAGGAGTACATCTCCGAGGTCCTCTTCGGTAATCGCGACGTCATCGTCTTCTACGACCGTTCGAGCGGCGTCTCGTTTTGCGCCCCCGAAATGCGCAAGGATTGGATCCGCACGATGAAGGAGCGCCACCCCGACGCGACCGACGCGGAGCTTTTCTCGAACGACCCGTCGAAGGCCTTTCCCCTCCTCGAGGAATACTTCCTCCTCCGCATACCGGAGAAGAAGCGCATCGTCCTCATCGCCGACTACGCTGAGACGATCGCGCCTGCCAGCGAGGTTTCGCGGCTTTCGGAGGAGGACCGCTACACCTTCGTCACCCTCAACCGCTGGTCGCACGAGCCGGTCTTCACCCACGGCGACGTCTCCATCGTCCTCCTCACCGAAAACCTTTCCGACATCAACCCACGGATCATCGCGAGCCCCTCGACCATCAAGGTCGAAATCCCCATCCCCGACGAGAAGGTGCGGGGACAGTTCCTCGCCTTTCTCCAGTCGCGCGAAACCCTCCTTCTCGACAAGGGCCTCGATCCCGAACGTGTCGCGGCCCAGACGAGCGGCCTCAACCTGACCAACCTCAACCGCCTGGCCGCCGAAAGTTGGCAGGAGGATAGGCCCATTTCCATGGATTTCCTCAGGGAGAAAAAGAAGGAGATAATCGAGAGCGAGGCCGGAGGCCTCCTCGAGTTCCTCGAGACCGACCACGACCTCTCCTTCGTCTCGGGCCACGACTTCGTGAAAAAGCGTCTCAAGAGCGCCACCAAGGCCATCAAGCAGGCACGCCTCGACGTCCTCCCGATGGGCTACCTCATAGCGGGCCCCGTCGGCACGGGGAAGAGCTTCCTCGTCTCGGCCTTCGCCGGCGAGATCGGCGTCCCCATGGTCAAGCTTCGCAACTTCCGCTCCAAGTGGCAGGGCGTCACCGAGTCGAATCTCGAGAAGGTCCTATCGATACTCAAGGCCATGTCGCCCGTCGCGGTCATGATCGACGAGGCCGACGCCTTCCTCGGCAATCGCCACCAGGAGGGCGACTCGGGGACATCGAACCGCGTCTTTTCCCAGATCGCCACCTTCATGGGCAACACCGAGTACCGCGGCAAGATCGTGTGGTTTCTCATAACCTCCAGACCCGACCTCCTCCCCATCGACCTGAAGCGTCAGGGGAGGGCCGAGGAGCACCTCGCGCTTTTCTATCCCGACGGCGAGGAGGAGAAGGTCGCCCTCTTCGAGACCCTCGTCCGGAAACTCGACCTCTCGATACGGAAGTTCCCCGTCGTCGATCTGCTCAGGCGCTTCAAGCACGAGTTCTCCGGCGCCGATCTCGAGGCCGTCCTCATCCGCGCCAAGTTCCGCGCCGCGATGGAAAACAGGAGCTTCGTCACCCGCGAGGACATCGAGGAGACCATGGGCGACTTCGTGCCTCCGGCCTATCCCCACGAGATCGAGCTCCAAAACCTTGTCGCCGTCCTCGAGTGCACCTCGAAGGAGATGGTCCCGAAGCGCTTCCAGAACCTCGACCGCAGCAAGCTTGTGAGGGACATCCGCGAACTTCGCGAACTCCTCGGGGAGAGGGAATCGTCGTGAGCGCCGAGGGGGCGCTCGCCCGGGATGACGTAGGGACAGTGCTTGCCAGACTCAAGGCCGCGCTCCTGGGCAGCTTGCCGGGCATGCGGGCCCATGAGCTGATGATGCCCTCGATAAGACGCCTCGAATCCCTCGATCGACCGGCTTGGAGGAAGGCGGCCGTCCTCATCCTCCTCTATCCGATAGACGGAAGACTTTTCTTTCCCCTCACCCTCCGTCGCGACGACCTTCTCCACCACGCCGGGCAGATCAGCCTGCCGGGAGGCTCCTTGGAAGAAGGCGAATCGCCCGAGGAGGCGGCCCTTCGCGAAAGCTCCGAGGAGATCGGCGTCGATCCGTCCAACGTCGAAATGCTTGGACGCCTCTCGCCCCTCAAGATCCCGCCCTCGGGCTTCGAGATCGACCCCTTCGTCGGCTCCGTTCCCTTCCGACCCCATTTCGTTCCCGAGGAGCGCGAGGTGGCCTGCATCATCGAGGCACCGCTCTCGATGCTCACTTCCGATGAAGCCTACGCCGTCGAGGAATGGGAACTCAAGGGCGGAAGGTCCACCGTGCCATTCTATACCATCGGCGGCCACAAGGTCTGGGGCGCGACAGCCATGGTGCTGGCGGAATTGGCGGAGATCGCGAGAGGCTAAATCCACCCGATACCGTTGCCATCGCGATTGACGACGGACGAAAGAGGTCCTAGCCTACGATAGTTGCCGCTCGCACCCATCGAGCGGCATCGGAAGGCAGTCA
>DATKTD010000319.1:0-11933 GCA_035531315.1 Rectinemataceae bacterium | reverse complement strand
CGGGCGAAATGCTCGCGGATCGCGCGCATCTCGGCGAGGTCGAGGGCCGCACGTCTTTGACGGGAGAGAACCTCGAGACCGACGTCGTCGAGGGAGCCGATGTCGAAAAGCTCGACGGGAGGCGTCCCTGCGACGGCGGCGCCGGCGACGAAGACCGCATCGATCTCCCCGATGGACCAGCGCTCGACGAGGGAATTGGCCAGGAGGGAAGCAGCCAACCTGTCCAAGAAGGCCTCGTCGAGCTCCCTTCCCTCGAGTTCCCAGCGTCTGCCCACGGCGGCTATCTCGAGCCCTTCGACGCCCATCTCCCTGGCCGCGCGCAGGGCTTCAAGAGCCTCGGAATCGGTGACGCCCGGTCGAGGCAGGACCTCGATGACGGCGAAGCCGGGGTCCTTCGGGCGACGATCCACCGCCGCCCCCTCCTCGGCTTTTTCCGTCTCGCGCCAGACGACATCCTCTACGACGGGATCGGAAAAAAGAAAACGCCCGAGGAGATCGAGCTCCTCGGGCGCCATTGTCCCCCGTACGAAGAACAGCTTCGCGCTTTTCGCGCGCGTGACCCTTCCGAGTCCGAGCGCGCGCGCATCCTCCGGCAAGCCGGCGGCACGCGGATCACCCGGCCTCCGGTCTCGCACCTCGAATCGCCAAATGCCTTGCATCCTTGCCATGCGCGTGTATATCAAGGCCGGCCTCCCGTAGTCAACACCCTGAATCAAAAAACCGCTCAATTATTCCTATTTCTTCATGACACGGCTGCGGCCGGCGTCGCGACGCGCGTACGCATCGCGCAACGAAACCGCCGCCCTTCATTCCCACTCTATGGTAGCCGGCGGTTTCGAGGAGATATCGTATACAACTCTGCCGATTCCCGGGACGCGGTTGGTGATGGCGCCCGAGATGCCGAGGAGATCCTCCATGGCGAAGGCAAAGGGTTCCGCCGTCATGCCGTCCTCGGAGGCCACCGCGCGCAGGGCGAGGACGCGGCCGTATTTCCGCTCGTCGCCCGCGACCCCTACCGATCTCGTCGGCAGCAGCACCGAAAAGGCCTGCCAGATCCTGCCGTAGAGCCCTCGGGCGCGGAGCTCTTCCAGGAAGACGGCGTCGGCTTCGCGGAGGAGGTCGCAGGATTCCCTCGTGACCTCCCCGAGAATGCGCACGGCCAGGCCAGGACCCGGAAAGGGATGGCGGTCGACGATGGCGGGGGAAAGACCGAGCAGACGTCCGAGTTCCCGCACCTCGTCCTTGTAGAGCCTGTCGAGGGGTTCGAGGATCATGCCAGCCTTGCGCTTGGCCTCGACGAGGGGGCTTCTGACATTATGGTGGCTCTTAATGACCTGGGCCTTCGAGCCCACTCCCTTCCCCGACTCGATGAGATCCGTATATAAGGTGCCTTGCACCAGAAAGGCGTCGGGGATGCCGAGGCGTTCGACCTCCCTGGTCTGCACCTCCATGAAGAGGTCGCCGATGATCCGCCGCTTGGCCTCGGGATCGGTCTGCCCGGAAAGGGCCGAAAGGAATTCGTGTCCTGCGTCGACCATGTGGAGGTGGGTCGCGCCGAGACTGCGGAGGTTTCGCATAACCTCGACACTCTCGTCCTTGCGCATCAGGCCCGTATCTATGTAGAGGAGATAGACCTTGTCATGAGGCAGGGCCGCGAGGAGGAGGGCTCCCGCTACGGTCGAGTCGACGCCGCCCGAGATCAGGAGGAGGACCTCGCGGTCTTCCGCCCGGCGCGCGAGCTCCCGGGAGATCTCGTCGCGATAGCCCTCCATGGTCCAGGTCTCCGCCATACCGCAGATGCCCCTGACGAAGTTGGCGACGATCGTCGGCCCGCCCTCGCAATGGCTGACTTCGGGATGGAACTGCACGCCCCATTGGGAAGCGCCTCTCTTCTTTATGACGGCCGCTATGCCGCCCTCCGAACGGGCGAGGACATCGAAACCGCTAGCGACCTCGGAGATGGAATCGCCGTGGCTCATCCAGGTCGAGATCGAGGAAGGCAGGCCCGCCAGCAGGGGATCGTCGACGCCTTGGATATCCACGCGCTTGCGTCCGTACTCGCGATCGGGAAGCCTTTCGACGCGGCCTCCCGCCTCGCTCGTCATCCTTTGGGCCCCATAGCATACGCCCAGGACGGGGATGTCGAGGCCCCAGACCCGGGGATCGGGACGGGGGGCCTCGCGGTCGTAGACCGAATAGGGCGATCCGGAGAGGATCACGCCACGGACCCCTTCGAGGACGACGGCCTCCAGCCTCGTCTCGCCGCCAAGGATCTCGGCGTAGGCGCCGGCGGCGCGCACCCGCCTGCCGATGAGCTGCGTATACTGGCTGCCGAAATCGAGTATCAGGATCTTGTCCACGGACTCTCCCTCACGATGGTCTGCGTCCGGTCGGAACCGACCGAAATCATCGATACCGGGGTCTCGGTGAATTCCTCTATGAATTGCACATAGTCCCGAGCTTCGCGCGGAAGCTCGTCCCAGGAGCGGGCCGATTTTATCGGCGTCTTCCAGCCGGTGAAGCGGCGGAGCACCGGTTCGGCCGCCTCGAGGTCGCGGATGGAGGCGGGGAAGTCGTCGATGAGTTTGCCGTCGAGCCGATATGCCACGCAGGTCTCGAAGTCCGCGAGCTCGTCGTAGACGTCGAGGTGGGTGAGGACGAGACGGTCGATGGAGTTCGCCGCGCAGGCGTAACGCAGGGCCACGAGATCGAGGTAGCCGACGCGGCGGGGCCTGCCCGTGGTCACGCCGTACTCGTTGCCCGTATCTCGGATGAAGGCCTGGAGGGAACCGGGCGAATCGTCGGCGAATTCGGTCGGGAAGGGCCCGTTGCCCACCCGCGTCGTATATGCCTTGAAGACGCCGAGCACGCGATCGAGCCTCCGCGGTCCGACTCCGCCCTGGGCAGCCGCGCCCGCCGCCCCGGACATGCCGCTCGACACGAAGGGATAGGAACCGGTGTCGATGTCGAGGAGGGCCCCCTGCGCGCCTTCGAAAAGCACGTAGGCGTTGCGGCGATGGCGAAGGAAGGCCACGAGGTCCGTCTTCATGCCAAGGAGCCTGTCGCGATAGCCGTCGAGGAAGGCGCGATCCTCGGCCTCGAGGTTGACGAGGCGCTCGGGGTCGTCGATGTCGGCGAGCCGAATGCCGTCGCGGAAGGATTTCATGCCGTAGGCCACGCCTATGCCTCGGCCCGTGGTGCCGATGGGCCGCTTGCGCGCGCTTTCCATTTCCTTGTCCACCCGCCTGAAGCTCGGAAGCACGAGGTGGGCCCTGTCGGAGATGAGAACCCTCCCCGCCCAGTCGATGCCCTTTTCGGAAAGGCCGGCGAGTTCGCTGAAAAGAGCCTCGGGATCGATCACCATGCCCGTGCCGAGGACGACTATCTTGTCGGGATACAGTATGCCCGAGGGCACCAGATGGAGGGCGTAGCGCTCGCTCCCGATTACGATGGTGTGACCCGCGTTGGCCCCGCCCGAGAATCGGACGATGACGCCGGCGTCGGCGGCGAGATAGTCGACGATCTTGCCCTTGCCCTCGTCACCCCACTGGGCGCCCATCACGACGATATTCATGAAGCTCCGCTCCCTTCCGCGATTCCCCGAACGAGTTCGCGGTATTCCGTCCCGACCTTGCGGGCCTTGACGGCGGCCCTCCCGTTGTATCTCCAGGGCTTCGAGAAAAAGTCGTCTGCATTGTCATGACCGAGGGAGCGCAGTCTCCGCGCGATGGCCTCGAAGGCTCCCGGCTCGCGTCTCAGGGCCTCGCCGAACCCGAGGCCCTCCTTCTCGACGGCAAGGGTCGCCCGGCGCACGACCTCGTGGGCGTCCGCCCTCCCCGATTCGGCGAGGAGGATGTAGGCGGGTTCCGCCAGGAGGGTCGCACCCGTCATGGCGAGGTTGGAGAGCATGCGAGCCCGGTCCGGTACGATGCCCCGGAGTACGCCGAGGAGGCGGTTCGCGGCCGCGGTCAGACCGGCCAGCCAGTCGACCAGGAAGCGCTCGCTCGCGGAATTGGTGAGATCGCGCTGGTGTTCGGAAATCTGGTCGAGGAGGAAGGAGGCGGCGCGGGGAGAGAAAGCCTTCCATAGGCTCTTCACGTGTTCCGAATTCCAGGGGTTGCGCTTTTGCGGCATGGTCGAGGAGCCGACCTGATCCTTTCCGAATGCCTCGTGGAGCTCGCCGATCTCGGTGCGTTGGAGATTGCGAAAATCGTCGGCGACGTTCGCCATGACGCCGAAGGAGAGATCGAGCTCGAGAACGAGTCGAAGCATCGGCTCGGGCTCGACGATCTGCGTCGAATGGGGGGCCGGCTCGAGGCCGAGCCGCGCGAGAAACTCGCCCTCGAAGTCCTCGGGGTCGGCGTAGATCATGGAAAGCGCGTTATACGATCCGGTGGCTCCGGCGAGCTTGCCGCGAAGTCTTCCGGCGAGCTCCCGCGCGCGAAGAAGGGACTGGCCTAGGCGGCTCGCGTACTCGGCCATCGCGAAGCCGAAGGTTATCGGCACCGCGTGCTGGCCGTGGGTGCGGCCGACCTGGGGGGTCTCGGCCTCGTCGACGGCGAGGCGGCAGAGCTCGAGGTCCACCTTCGCGAGAAGGGGAAGGACGACCTCGAGGACGGCCGAGCGTATCGCCAGGGATCTGGCGGTATCGAGAATGTCCGCGCTCGTGGCTCCGAGATGGACGAGGGGAGCCAGATCGGAAGGAAGCGCGCGTTGGTACACGTTGACGAGGGCCCTGATGTTGTGGCGAGTCTTTTCCTCCTCGGCGGCGACGGCGGCGGGATCGATGTCGAGCGCCGCCCTCTCGAGGAGGGAGAAGAGGGCCGGATCGGCCTTCCCTCGCCGCGCCAGGTGGGCCTGCACCAAGGCGGCCTCGACCCGGGCGCAGGAACGCAGCATCGCGCGCTCGGAAACGCGCGAGGAGAGGGCCTCGAAGGGGCCCTCGTTGGAGAGCCAATATCGATTGTCAAGAGGAGAGAGATTGGCGAAAATGTCGCGGGTCGGCATGCGCAATACTGACACAAAGGCGGAGACGGCATCAAGCCTTAGCCCGCCGTCGGCCGCAAGTATACAGAATACAAAGGCCGAGAATGACCGCCTCGAAGGGGAGGATCATGGAAAGCGACGAATTAACCGGTTTTCCGATCCGCGATTTCGCGGACTCGCACTTCGAATCCCTTCTCAGACTCTGGCACGAGAGCGGGGTGGCCAATCCCTCCCGCGGCGACAGCCTCGAGAGCATCCACGCGACCCTCACCCGACAGGGCCGTCTGTTCGTGATCGTAAAGCCGGCCGGCGCGGAAACGGGCGCGGCCGAAGAAGTGCTCGCCTCTGCCTGGCTGACCGACGACGGCCGCAGGCTCTACCTTCATCATATGGCCGTGCTGCCTTCCTTGCAGGGCCGCGGCCTCGGCACGAGGCTCATGGAGGTGGCCATCGCGGTTGCCGCGGAAAGGGGCATGCAGATGAAGCTGGAAGTGCATCGGGAAAACCGGAGGGCCCTGTCCCTCTACCGCCGCTTCGGCTTCGACGGGCTCGGAGACTACGAGGTGATGATACGAAGGAAGAATGGTTGAAGAGGCGGCCCGCCTCGCCTATACTTCGCCGCCGGGCGGGCGATGAGCGGGAGCGCCCCGGAGAGGAGCGAGCATGAAACGTACCTCCGCACTCAGGACCCTTTGCCGACCTGGACTCGGAGCCGACCAGCTTTCCATCCATCCCAACGACGGTTTCGACCTCGGCATGATGACCACGGTCTACGCCGTGGAGATCGAAGGCGCCGGTCCGGCCCATGTCAAACTAGTGAACGAATGTCCGAGGGATTGCATGGAGCTCTCCCAGCGCCTCTACGAGAAATTCGGCAAACCCAGCCACGCCGTCCTCCGCTACGACGGCAATCGGCTCTACATCGAGCCCTGTTGAAACGGCCATCGGTCACCCTCGCCTGGGCCCAGGGCATCGACGGGTCCATCGCAGCCGGCCCCGGTCAAAGGACGCCGTTGAGCTGCCCGGAATCGATGGTCATGACCCACGGTCTCCGGGCCCGCCACGAGGCCATCCTCGTCGGCATCGGCACCGTCCTTGCCGATGATCCCTCTCTCACCCTGCGCCTCGTCGAGGGCAGGAGTCCCCGTCCCATCGTCCTCGACAGCCGCCTGAGGACCCCTCCGAGCGCGAGGCTCCTCGCCCGGCGCGACTGCCGTCCCCTCCTGGTCTGCCGGGAGGGCGGCGATGCCGAGCGCTTGCGCCATCTTGAGGCCGCGGGTGCCGACATCCTCTCCGTCGGCGGCGGCGCGACCGGGGAGCTCGATCTCGATGCCGTCCTCGCGGCCCTTGCAGGGAAAGGGATCGCCAGCCTCATGGTGGAGGGAGGAGCGCGGGTGCTCGCATCCTTCCTCGCCTCCGGCCTCGTCGACGAGATCGTCGTGACCATCGCGCCGATCCTTCTTGGCGGCCCCGCCCCATTCTCGGCGCCCCGCGATTCCGGCTCCGGGCTCCCCTGCGAGCTTTCGGATTCCACAATCGAGACTTATGGCAGGGATGTCGTCATCGCCGGCCGCCCGATTTGGCGAGGCCACGACAAAGCGTTATAGTTTGAGAGTTCCGGAGTGCGGCGCCATATCCCTCCAAGGCTAAATGGCGCCCCGTCGTGGAGGAATTGTGCTTATACCCTCGGTTGAAGAAGTCATCGCCCAGGACATATCCTCGCTGCGTCTCTGCCCCGCGGGCCTCGCCTGCGCGGACTGCGACGAGGAGATCTGCGTAAAGATCGTCTCGGTGGCCGATTTCCCCTCGGAATTCGGCCATTTCCGCATTCTCGGCTTCGTAAACAACAAGGACGGAAAGGACCATGTCGTCGTGCTCAAGGGCGAGATCGGCGACGGCGAGGCCATGCTCACCCGCGTCCACTCGGCATGCCTGACGGGCGATTCCCTGGGTTCCAGGCGATGCGACTGCGGCCCCCAGCTGCGCGAGGCATTGAGGGCCATCGAGCGCGAGGGCCGGGGCATCGTCCTGTACCACCAGGAGGAGGGGCGCGGCATCGGCCTCGTCAACAAGCTCCGCGCCTACGCCCTCCAGGACGCCGGCTACGATACCATCGACGCGAACGTCGCCCTCGGCTTCGCCGCCGACGAGCGCGACTACCGAATCCCGGCGGAAATGCTCAAGAAGCTCGGCGTAAAAAGCGTGCGACTCCTCACCAACAACCCCGAAAAGGTGGGAGACCTCGAGAAGCATGGCATACGGGTCGTCGAGCGGGTCAGGCACGAGCTTCCCGCCCACGCGGACGACCGGGACTACCTACTCACGAAACGCCAGCGTTTCGGCCACTGGCTCGAGCTCGACGGGGCAAAGAACTGAGTCCTCAGCTTCCCGATTCCCATCTGGCGTAGTGGATCTCGCCGCGCGGCCGGTCGACCCTCTCGAAGCCGTGGCCTCCAAAACGGTCCCGCAGACCCTGGATGAGATTGGCGGGAAGCCAGGCGCTGCGCTGGCCGTCGAAGGAGGAAACCGCCGAGGTCATGAGGGGGATGGGCAGACCAGCCTCGATCGCGCGAGCGACGACCCGTCTGAGGGCGGGAAGACACTGATCGAGCTGGAGCTTCATCCTCGCGTCGTGAAGGAGGGAAGGCAGATCCGAGGCCTGGGAGTAGGCCTCCGCCACGTGGTCGAGGAAGGGCCCGCGGATGAGGGCACCCGCTCGCCAGACACGGGCGACCTCGGCCGGATCGAGGGACCAGCCCTCCGCCGCCGAGGCCTGGGTGATGAGCGAAAAACCCTCGGAATAGGCGATTATCTTCGCGGCGCAGACCGCCTTCCTCACGTCTTCCATTAGGCTGGCCGGCGTTCCGCTGGCCCTCGCCACCTGGTCGCCTAGAAGGGCGCTCGCCATGACCCTCTCGTCCTTATGCATCGAAAGATTGCGGGCGAAGACCGCCTCGGCGAGAGTGGGGGCCTGGACGCCCAGCTCCAGGGCGCATTCGATGGCGCGGATGCCGCTCCCCTTCTGCATCGCCCTGTCGAGAATTCGGTCCAGGAGGGGCGAACCGTCGTCCTCGTCCTTGGCGAGGACATCGACGGCGAGGCTCAAGAGGTGGCTGGCGATCTCGCTGCGTTCCCACAAAGCGAAACAGGATTTGACCTCTCCCCGGTTGGCTCTGAGCCCCGACTTGAGGATGTGATAGGCCTCCGCCAGTATCTCCATGTCGGCGTACTCGATCGCGTTGTGCGCCATTTTCACGAAGTGGCCGGCCCCGACCGGCCCATGCCAACCCGCGCAGGCCCTGCCGTCGGGCCCCTTTGCGGCCAGTTTTTCGAGAATGGGAAGGAGGATGGGCCGGATATCCGCCGCCCCCCCCGCCATGAGGGATGGCCCGTGGTAGGCCCCCTCGGCCCCCCCCGAAATGCCGAGGGCAACGAAACGGATCCCGTCCCGCGCCAATTCGCGTTCCCGTCTTTCGCTGTCCCGGAACCATGAGTCGCCGGCGTCGACGATGATGTCGCCCGGCGAGAGCAGGGCCGCGAAGCGCGAGACGGCCTCTTCGACCGCCCCGCCCGCCGGAAGGCTCAGCACTATCAGCCGGGGTAGCGATAGAGAGGCGACGAGATCGGCCTCGTCGAAGGCGAAGCGATCCGCAGAGTCGACAAAATCGGCCTTGAGCGCCTCGTAACGGGCGGGGCTGCGATCGAGGAGGCGCACCGCGAGACCTCTCATCAGGGCGTTCCTCGCGAGATTGCTCCCGACCCGGCCCAGTCCGTAGAGTCCGAAATCCGCGCGCATCCGAGCCTCCCGATATTTTGAAACTAAAAGAGCCGCCGGATCCACAATCGGACGCGGCGGCTCTTCGAAAAACGTCAACCTCGGTCGGATCAGCCGGGGATGATCGCCTCGGTCGGGCAGGTCGAGGCACAGGTGCCGCAATCGGTGCACTTGGCGGGATCGATCCAGCGCATGCCGTCCTTCTCGGAAATCGCCTCGACCGGGCACTCCGGTTCGCAGGCGCCGCAATTCACGCAGGCATCGGTAACCTTGTAGGCCATGAAGAACCTCTCTTAGAGTTTGGTGCCGCGAGTATAGCACCCGATTCGCGAGGATGACAAGTTACGAGGAGGGGGGGGGAAGCCCCCTCGCCGGAGCTCGGTCCTGTTCGATGAAGTCGATGACTCGCCGCGCGACGTTTTCCGTGCCCGGATCGAGGGCCAGCCTTCGGATGTTCTCGGCGTATTCGCCGCCCCCGCCCCCCGTGACGAGTTTTTTAATGAGGTGGATAAAGGAGGTTATGGTCGGCGCGTACCAGCCTATCCGGAAATTGAGGGCGAAACGGATGATGTAGCGATCGTTATAGCTGGCCCACTCGGTGAACACGACGGGCTTCCCCATGAAAAAGGCTTCCATCGCAGAGGACGCCCCCGCCTTGCCGACGACGATGTCGGCGGCCGAGATCAGCTCGTTGATGTTGCCCACATAACCGAGGGAAATGACGCGGGTCTGCCCCTTGGCCCCTTCGGCCAATCGGTCCATCCTCTCCTTGGTCTTCTTGTTCTTGCCGGCCACGACGACGAGATTGAGGGGGAGATCGAAGCGGGCTACCGTTCTGACATAGGAAAAAACCTTGCCGATACCCTGTCCTCCGGCCGTGACGAGAATGGTCTTCTTGAGCGGATCGAGTCCGAGATCCGCCGCGACATGGCCGGGCTCCCGGCTCAGGTCGAAAAAGCGCCGATGAACGGGGAACCCCGTGATAACGATCTTATCCGGCCGTATGCCGTGGTCGACCAGCCGGTCACGGGACTGCTCGGATGCCACCATCAGGATGTCGGCACCCTCGTTCGCCCACCACGAATAGCCGTCGAATGGATCCACGACACAGGCGACGATCTTGAAATCCGCGGCCAGCAACTCCCTGGCCTTGACAGCGATGTAGAGACAGAGGCCGTGGGTGGCGAAAACGAGGTCGGGGCGATAGCCGGCGATATAGCCGATACCCTTGCCGACGAAGTCGCGGAAGAAAAAATCGATGTAGGAATTGGAGCCATGATTGAGCTCTACGAGGAGGTAGCCGATCCGCGCCGAGATCGGGAAGGCCAGGGCCATGTCCCAGGAGCGCTTGAGAACCCGGTCGTCCGCCGCGGCCCCGGACTCCCTCGCGAAATCGACGATGTCGATCTTGTATCGCCCCGGCTCAAACTCCTCGATCTGATCCCGAACGGCGATGGCAGGCGACTTGTGCCCCATCCCCACCTCGAGCATGGTCATCAATATCTTTTTGCGTTCCAGGGAAGCCTCCTGCCACGCCTTCCGGGAAGACGGGGCCACGATTAGCCCTTTCGACCAGGCCGGGCTGGCGAGGGTTGCACGAGGCCAAGGCCGTGGGACGATCGGTCTGTCAGCGCGTCAATGGATCGCTGCTCCGCGTCATCGCTCCCGTCCTGATCAACTCGTCAATGCGAAAGGTACCGAATTTGCGGGCCTTCAGGAAGCCGCTCCAGGCCGCCTCGGCCAGGCGTCCCTGCTCGAGGAGCTCGAAGAGCCAGGTATCGGCGAATCGCTCGTCGGGCTGGGGAATGCCCGCCTGTATTTCCTCGAGCCAGCGCTTGTTGAAGACCTCCTGGGAGCCGACCGGCGGCGCCATGAGGATGGGCAGGCCGAGGCCGGCATAGAAAGAGAGCTCGGAAGGCTTGGTCCAGAGTATGTCCGTCGTGTGGAGGATCGAGGCGAAATCGGCGAAGTAGGAGGCCTCGTCGCCCTTCCCCCCGACGATGCGGACCCCGGGATGGCCGGGAAGGAGACGTTCCACCTCCGCCTCGAAATAGGCGCGTATCTCCTTGCGCACCCCGCAGACGAAATTCCAGACGATCTCCCCCGCCTCGATCCGCGTCTTGAGGCTGCGGAAGGCGGCGGCGCCGATCTCCTTCTGCGCGCCGGCCCCACCCACCGCGAAGGTGATGGATAACGCGCGGCCCGGCTCGCGCCCGCAATTCTCGGCCCCGAGAAAATGCTCGACGTTGAGGCGGTGGAGGGGCCAGAAGCGGTCCTTGGGATCGAGGAGCCTGAGCCTGGCCGCGAGATCGCGCTTGAGGATGTCGAGTTCTTCGTTGCCCAAGAGTTCCCGGGGAAGGGGGAAGCCCGTCATGAAGATTCGCTCGTCGGGCACCCCGTACTGCTTGAGCCTGCGCATGGCGGCGCCGCAGGGCACGAGATACTGGATCCTCGAATCGCGTGGGTTGGAGGAGACCCATACCCGGTTGAGGTCGGCGTCGCAGATGATGCAATAGACCCGCCCGTAGCCGGCGCGGTCGGCGGCTATGGCGTTCTGGTAAAAGGAGGTCACGAGGGGGAGGGGCTTGGTCTTGATCTTTTTGAGCATCGCGGAACACAGCCCCTCTCCCACGAGCTTGTCGACGAATTTCGTCTGGATCGTCGGCGCGGAGAGGTCGACGCGGGGATAGGGCGGTTTGATCTGCAGGAAATAGTCCATGATGCCGAAAAGGGCATTGCCGATCAGCGGGATTTCCTTGGCGCGCGAAAGCCTCTCGTACACCGCCAGGAGTCTCTCCCAGGTCTTGAGTTCCTCGGGATCGGCGAAGTCTGGATCGTTGGCGATGATGATGCCTTCCTCGGCGATGTCGGCGAGGGGATTTACCGCGCGCATGTGCCCGAGACCCATGTTCGCGGCCGTCACCCAGGCCCGCGGTTGGGAAGACTCGCTTGGCATATATACCTCCATCCCATCGGCCGGCTCGGGCGATGATCACCGCAACAATAGGCGCCCTGCCAATTCCTGTCAAACGCCGGGGTCTCCCGGAGTCCGGTACATGCTGGTAGTCCCGCCGGCCTGCCGCCCAAGGAGACATGCTTCTTGCCTTCCGCGATACGGGGAGCCATACTGCCCATGCATGAAAGAGCAACTCATCGTCAAGAACCTCCCCTT
>DATKTD010000318.1:0-11052 GCA_035531315.1 Rectinemataceae bacterium | reverse complement strand
TCTGGCGAGGAGGTCGAGGTCCCCGCCCCCGGCCTCGACAAAGACACTGGCCTTCGCGTCGAGGGGGGCGAGCACGTCGACCGGCGACGGCGCGGAAAGGCGCGTGGCGCAGGACGAGGCTAGGATGAAGGCGAGGCAGAGGAGGGCGGGCCCGGCATTCCGCGCAAGAGCGAATCGTCTCATCGTGGAATCGTCCTACCTTCCAGCGAGGCGCCGAGGCTTTCGTCGATGAGCGTGAGGGCCTCGGCGCGATGGGCCTTCGCGGCCTCGCTCCACTTGTGGAGCTCGGAACCTTCGAAGCGCCCACCCGTGTCGACCCGGCGCAGGCCATCGCGCCTAACCGCGCGTTTGGCGATCTCGGCGCCGAGCCAGCGCAACTTGTCGTAGTGGCGGGGCTTCTCCTCGGATTCCTCGTCGTCGACGATGCCCGCGTCGGCGAGCCATATGCTCGCGTTCCAGGGTTCGATGTCGTAGCGGATGGAGAAGTCGAAGGAGCGGGCCCTGTCGTCGAGGTCGCTCCTCTTCCACAACTCGCCGAGCTCCGGAATCACGAGGGTCTCGTCGTCGAAGTCACGGCGAAGGGAAGTCCGGAGAAAACGGTAGATCATCCTGGCGGCATCGAGGAAGCGTTCCCGGTTGTCCACCTCCGGCCTGTGCAGCCTCGGATCGCGCCAGCGCTCGCCGGTCTGGTCGGGAGAGCCGAGGGCCTGGAGATGACCGGCCGGCGGGAGTGGCGAGCGCGGCGACAGGTCGTTGGCCGCTCCGAGGCGTCCGGAGAAATTCTGATGGGCCCAGGTATCCGCATAGGCGTGGAGGGCGATGCCGATGCGAAAATGATCGCCTGAGCGCAGGGCCCTGACGAGGAGTTCCCTGGCGAGGGGGCTGTCGGGCGTCGTGATCCAGGGATCGTCCAAGCCGTCGACCCGTTCGCGAGACGCCTTTTTTCTGTCCCCGGGGATGAAGTGGAAGGGCAGGTAGATGTTGCGGAAGACATCCTCGTCCCAGAAGACGTAGTCCTGGGTCTTTTCGGTGCGGTATCCGGCACCCGTGTAGTTCGCCCTGCCGCCGACGGTCATCGGAAGATCGAGGATCTCCCAGGTGAAGATGGCCTGGTCCACCTGCTGCGAGGATCGGGCGATGCGATGCGCGACATCGGGGGGCATGCCGGCCCGGATGGCGAGGGCCGCGATCGCGTAGTAGTGGAACTCCAGGTTCATCGGAACCAGTATGCCTTCGCGGTCGGGCCGCGGCAAGGTCGGGCCGAGTAGGCAATGACTTCTCGGCGAATGGAAAGGCCATTCGGAGGCCTAGCGCGTCGCAAATCGCAGGATCAGCCGCTCCGGCCCTCGAGGGCGGCGAGGACCTCGGCGTAGCTCCCCGCGTCGACGGCTCCCGTGCCCCTCCGCGGCACTACCTTGCGCGCCGGATTGTACCAGATCGCGTCGATACCGAAATCGAGGGCGCCCTCTATGTCGGCGCTCCAGGAATCTCCGATCATCGCGACCTTCCCTGCCCCGACTCCCCTCCCCAAGCCGGGGACCGCCCGTTCGAGAGCTGCCTCGAAAAAGGCCCTGGCGGGCTTTTCGGCCCCGAGTTCCTCGCTGATGAGGAGTTCCCCGACAAGGGATCCGAGGGCTGAGGCCGCGAAGCGGCCGCGCTGGACGCTGGCGACCCCGTTCGTCGCTATGGCCGGCCTGCAGCCCCGCTCGGCGAGGGCCTGCACGAAGTCGAGGGCGCCGGGAAGGAGGATGGCCTCCTCGGCGAGAGCCTCGAGATAGACCCGGCCGAAGACTGCGGGATCGACTGTCGCGACGAGCTTGCGCGGCGCGGCCGAGCCTGCGAAGAGCCGCCTGAATCGCTCGACCTTGAGGCTGTCCTTGTCGATCTCGCCTTTTTCGAGTTCGACCCATATGGCCGTGTTGATGGCGTGGTAGCTCTCGTAGAGGGGGGCGATCGCCTCCGCCCCGAGTCCGGGAATCAGGCGGCCGCAGGAGGAGGCGAAGGCAGCGGTCGAGGCGGCGTCGAAATCGAAGAGGGTGCCGTCGGCATCGAGGAGGACGAGATCGAAAAGCATTCCAGGAGTATCGCCGGACGCGTCCCTCCGCGTGAAGAGGGGCCCCTAGAATTTGACCGCGAGGGTAGCGCCGAGGCTCGTCGTCCAACCCGCGCCTGACATGGACGCGAAATTGCCGCGGAGGAGATCGAGGGAGGCGCCGAGGCTCGCGTTCTGCGAGACATCGAGGGAGAAAACCGATGTCAGGCGCCAGGGAGCCTCGGGCGAGAGGAGTCCGGTCGAGCCGCTCGTCGCCGAGAGCGAGAGGCTCGTGAAATCGGAGATGGACCAGAGCCCCGTCGCGAAAAGGTACTGCCTCGCGGGGAAGGAGGGATCGATGCTGGTCACCTCGGCGCTCCCGCCGCCGTTCCAGTAATACTCCGCCGCGAGGACGAAGTCGCCGACGGACCAGTCGAGGCCCGCGACGGCCCTCGCCCATGAGGTGCCGAAGGGATCGACGCTCGCTGGGTCGACCGAAAAGAGGGCCTCGGCGTAGAAGGAGGGGCCGAGGTCGAACTTGCAGTCGGCGGCGGCGAGAGCCCGCCGCGAGGCTCCGTCCCAGGCTCCGAGGATGCCCGAATCGAGGCCGAGGAGCTCTCCTGACAATCGTGTCGCATAACGCCCATTCCCGGGATCGGCGGTCGGCGCGGCGACGAGATCGAGGCCGGAAAGATCGCCGAGGGGGATTTTCAGCCTGAGGGCGTCGGCGCCGAGACGGTCGGGCGTGGCCCCCGACAAATCGAGTCGGGCGAAGATGTCCTCCGGGCTCCAGAGGGCGCCTCGCCCGTAATTCACGACCTGCCGACCGAGTTGAAGCGCCGCCCAATCGAGGTCGAGCTTGGCCCAGAGGGTCCGCAGGCGGAGGGAGACGGCGTTTTCTCCGCTTCCCCAGGCGAGGAGGTCCGAGCCCGGCTGGGCGGCGGTCGCGATTACTGCGGCGGCCGAGGCCCCCGTGAGGGCGGCCAGGTCGAAGGAGGCCTCGGCCCCTGTCCGTTGGCCCTTCACGCCGAGCCCCGCGGAAAGACTCGTCGCCGAGGCCCAGCTCCAGCCGTCGGGAAGGGCGAGACCGCCAGCGCTCGCGCCAGAGAGGCCGACGGCGCTTTCCTGAGCCCTGAGCGAGCCGCCGAACCAGGAACTCGTCTCCTGGGCCCCCGCCGCCGCAGCGAGGCAAAGGGCGACGAGGAGGCCTGTCCCGCGTCGCCCTGTCATTTCGTCAGCCAGGCCATGCTGAACTGTCTCGGGTCGAGGGAGACGTCGAGTTCCAGCTTCTGCATACTGAAGGTGGTCTTCGTGTCCTTGCGAAGCTTCGATTCCATGACGAGGGAGATGGCGTACCAGCGGCTGCCGATCTGCCTGACATCGAGGGTGGTCGAGGTCTTGAGCAGTTTGCCCGACCTCGCGTACATCTCCTCCTTGAGCTGCACGTAACGCTCGGCATCGATCCACATCACGATACGGTCATAGCTCGCCGTGGGGACCCTGGCCTTGAGCTCGAGGATCCAGGTCTTGTGTCCGTCGACCTCGTCGCTACCCGAGACCGAGGCGCTGTACTTGGCCTTGTAGTCGGAGGATTCGAGGGCATCCTCGTAGGAGACGTCCGAGCCCATCATGCCCTCCTTGAGGAGGTGGCCGGATATCTTCACCGTGTCCTGTTCCTTGGGGAAGTACATCCAGAGATCCTTCCCGAGCTTGAGGTAGCGTATGCCCCTGTCCTCGGGATTGGTGAATTCGATCAGGGCCTTGTCGGCCCCCATGGCGACGGCCGTCATCTCCTTGACGCGGGTCTGGCCGCCGATCGTGATCTCCATCCTCCCCGAATAGCGGATGGACTTGAAGGACTCGTTGGCGTCAAGCCGCGCCAGGAGTTGCTCGGCCGAGGGGGCGGAGCCCTGGGCGGCGAGGACGGCGGCCGCGAGGACCGCCATGACCGCCGCGACGATCGATTTGGCTGGTTGTTTCACATAACGCATGATGGCTCCTTATGCCGACCTGATGGCCTCTATCGGGTCCATCCTGGCCGCGCTTCGCGAGGGCAGGAAGGCTATGACGGCCGCGACGACGATGCCGAGGGCGAAGAGACCCAGGGCGGCCAGCGGATCGGCCGCCGCGTAGACCGTGTTGTCCATGGGCCAGGAGAAGCTCGCCATCGCCGCGCTGAAATCGATGCCCACGACGGAGAACAGGAGGTCGAGGGAATACCCGAGGGCCACCCCGACCGCCGAACCCAAGGCGCCGAGCATGCTGCCCTCGAGAAGGAAGAGGTAGAGAATCTCCCTCCGGGGCATGCCCAAGGCCTTCAGCATGCCGATTTCCTTTTTCCTCTCGAGGACCACCATCATCATGACGTTGGCGATCACGAAGGCGCCGAGGAAGGCGACGATCACGTAGATCCAGCCGTAAATGACGTCGATGAGGGGGAGGAGGGCCACGATCCCGCCGCCCTCCTGCCAGGGCTGGACCGAAAGATCGGAGAATCCGGCCCGCTCGAGGCCGGCCGCGACCAGGGAAGCGTCCCTCTGGGAGAGCTTGTGGTTGTTGAGCATTACGATGATCTGGCTCGCCCCGCCGTCCATGCCCAGGAGGTCGCGGGCGTCGTCGAGGCTCACCTGGAAGAGGCTCCCGTCGAGCGAATTGACATTGGTGAGGAAGATTCCGGAAACGCGGAATTTCTTGAAGCCGAGACCGTAATCCGCCTTTTGGGTCACCACCCGGAGGGTGTCGCCGACCTTGAGCCCGAGGTCCCTGGCGACGCCCGCCCCGACGAGGGCATCGCCAGGGGCCGAGAGATAGGTCCCGTCGCGGACATTTCGATCGAGCATGAGGAGCGACTTCTCCTTTTCGGGGTCGCCCGCCACGCAGATGGCCTGCTTCGTCTTCGGTCCCGAGGAAAGGAGGACGCCGAATCGAATGCGTTCCTCGACGAGGGTGACCTTGCCTTCCAGGCCTGGCATCGATCCGATGGTCGCGGCCACCTTGTCGGCATCCTGGATGTAGTCGGACACCGGCATGAACTTCTCCTTGGCCCTATATTCCTTGGTGGTCACATTGATGTGGCCGAGGTCGTTCTTGAGTACGTTGCGGATGAGGTTGTCCATGAGGCCGTTGACGAAGCCGTTCATGAACATGACGGCCATCATCGCGATGGCAACCGAAAGTCCGGTGAGGATGGTCCTTCGCTTGTTCCGTCCGAGATTGCGGATGGCCATGGTGGATAATTTCAATTGCTGCCTCCTCAGACGAAATGCAGGGCATCGGTCGGCTCGAGGCGGGCCGCCCGTTTGGCAGGGCTCCTCGCGGCGAGCCAGGAGGCCACGAGGCCGAAGACGAGGCCTGTCACGAAGGCGGACGGGCGCCACTCGGCGTAGAGCACGCCGTTGGCGGGAAAGGCGCCGAGGTCGAGGCCGTTGAACATGGCTCCGAGACTCATTCCCGAACCGTGGAGCCAGGCCACGAAGCCTCCGCCCATCACCAGCCCCGCCAGACTGCCGATGGCCCCGATGATGAGCCCCTCGCGGACGAAGAGCTTCTTGATGTCCTTCGCGGTCATGCCGTAGGCGCGAAGCACGCCGATCTCGCGCACCCTCGAATACACGCTCATCAATATGGTGTTGACGATTCCCACGGCCGCGATCAGGAGAATGACGAGGACGATCATGAATGTGCCTTTTTGCTTGCTGTTGCGGATGGCGAGATAGTCCTTGGCCGTCTCTCCTATGGGCTGGGCGTTCAGGGCCGGGAAAGCGGCCCGTACCGCCGTCGCCGCCGCGGCGGAGGAGGAGAGTTCGAGATCGAGATTCGGGGCGCGTGGCGCCGAGGCGTCGAGCTCGGTGACGGGGAGGCCATCGCCGAGGAATGCCCGGGCGTCGGCGTAGTCCATGTAAAGTTTGGCGGATAGGCTCAGGCCGGGGTCCGCGATGCCCACGATCGTGAATTCATCAGCGTTGTCATTGTCGTAGATAGTCCTCGCCGAAAGCACGAGCGTCCCCCCGAGCTGGAGACCGAGATCGCGGGCGAGGTCCGCGGAGACGACCACGCCTTTGGCCTGCCCTCCCGAGCCGCTCAACCAGGCTCCCTTGGTGATGTTGCCCGCCAGATCGAAGACCCTGGCGTCGCGCTCGGGATCGACGGCGGCGCAAAGCACCGGCTCCGCGTCCACATAGTTGGATGCCTGTCCTATGAAGAGCGTTCGCGGCGCGACAGCCGTGAGAGTCGGCGCGGCTTTCAGGATCTTGGCCGCGGTGCCTTCCGGATCGGGAATCCCGTAATCGAGGGGGGTGCCCGTCTCGTCGGCCACGTAGGCCGGCGTCCTGACCTTGAGAAAGCCGGCGGTATAGTGGACCATGGTGTCGATGGCGAGCCTGTCCATTCCGGCGATGACGGCGTCATAGACGATGTAGAAGCCTATTCCCATCATCATGACGATGGCGGTTATCGCCGTCCTGCGACCGTGGCGGAACACGTTTCGCAGCGCGATCTTCCAGAGGGTTCCCATCACGAACTCCTCTTCGAGGAGTTCGTGCCGCCAATTCCGCTGAAAGCGGAATTGGCGGCTGAATGGGAGGAGGTCGTGTCGCTTACGATCTTTCCGTCGTGAAGGGTGACGATGCGGCGGGCCCTTTCCATCACGAGCCGGTCATGGGTCGAAAAGATGAAGGTCGCGCCCTTCTTTTCGTTGATATCGCGCATGAGATCGAGGATTTCGCCGGCCGTCTTGGAGTCGAGGTTGGCCGTCGGCTCGTCGGCCAGGACCACCAGGGGTTTCTTGACCAGGGCCCTGGCGATGGCGACCCGCTGTTCCTGGCCGCCGGAAATCTCGCGGGGAAAGCGGTTAGCCTTGTCGGAGAGTCCCACGGCCTCGATCATCTCGAGGGCCAGTGCCTTGATGTCGGCGTCGGAGCGCCCGGCTCCCTTGCCCTTGGCCCGGGCCTCGATGACGAGGGGGAGCTCCACGTTCTCGCGGACCGTCAGTACCGGTATGAGATTGTAGGACTGGAAGACGAAGCTGATGCGATCGCGTCTGTAGGCGGACAGGGCCTTCTCGTCGAGGCCATGGAGGTCGGTGCCGTCGTAGACGATCCTGCCCTCCGTAGGCGAGTCGAGGCAGCCGAGAATGTTGAGCATCGTGGTCTTTCCGGAACCGGAGGGCCCCACGATGGCCAGGAATTCCCCAGCCTCGATCGAGAGATCGATACCGTCGAGTGCCCGTACCTCGCTGTCGCCCTTCTTGTAGAGTCTAGCTATCTTCGAGAGCTGCAGAACCGCCATCTTCTCCTCCTTCGGAAGTCGCGCCACCCTCGGATGGCTGCTTCAGGCCGCCGCGGATCGAGCCGATGAGGGCTTCGATCTCGCGGAGGTAGGCCGAAAGGGCCAGACTGCCCTCGGCCGTGAGGGTCGCGCCCGTAAAGGGGCGGCGATCCTTGTAACGTTTGTCGATGCGGACGAAGCCCGCGTCGGTCAGCACCTTGAGTTGAATGGACAGATTGCCCGCCGTCATGCCGAGCTCGTCGCGGAGTTCGGTGAATGGCACCTCCCGGTCGTTCGAGGCGGCGAGATAGGAGAGAATGACGAGGCGGGCCCGCTCATGAATGACGCGATCGAGCCCAAGCCCGGCGATGGCGCTGGCATTCACCCCCCCGCCCCCGTTTTTCGTCGACCGGCCGGCTCGCCCCTTTGCGGGAGGAGGCCGAGGATGCCGAAGAGGAGGAGGACGCCGCCGATGAGGACCCCGAGCCAAAGCCAGGGCGCTGTCTCTATCGTAAAGAGCGAAAGGGCTCCGGCTGCCGCGCCGAACCAGCCGGCGGCGTAGTATTCGAGCCTTCGCACGACAATGGCGATGATGTTGATGTAGATGCCGTACCAGACGGAAAAGGCCGAGAGCACGAACCAGGGATGGCCATTGAGGATGGCGAAGGCCGATGCGCAGGCGAGGACGACGAGGCTCGAAAGCACAAGGTGAAACCATTCCTTGCCCCAGAAGGCGAACATGACCTCGCGCAGGCCCGCTCCTACCTCCGAGGCCCTCTTGTTGAAGAAGAAGATCTTGACGATCCCGCCTCCGACGACGGAGAGGAAGAGGCCAATCCAGAACAGGACCTGCCACCATCCGGGAAGCGCGTCGAAGCCCCCACGCGAATCGATCAGGATCTGGGTGCCGATGCCGAAACCGAGGAAGAGGAGGGCGAATGGCAGGGAGAGCAGGGCGAGAAAATTGGAGGAGGCTACGTCGCGAAGGAGGGGCCGATGCCTCTCTATAACCTCACGGACGACATGGAGGTCGGATTTGAGCTCCTCCAGTTCTTCGCTGGTCATGGTAATCCTCCGATGGTTTACAACGCAAACTAGTTTGCATTATAGCTCATCCTGCGCAATTGTCCAGCCCTCCTTCCATATTCCATTGTCCAGGTCAAGACTTCCGTGATAAGGTACGGCACTTTTTACGAACATTGCCGAATGTTTTCTGGAGGTCCCGATGTCCGACGCCCATGCCCCGGGGCTCTATCGCTCGGAGCTAGCCATCGAGGGTGCCGAACGCCTCGTGCTCCGTTTTCCCAAGGCCGATCTTTCCGCCCTGGGCTCAGATAATGGACATGTCCGGATCGAGGTGGAGCTGCGAGGTCCGAGCGAGGCCCTGGGATCCTGGGTGCCCTCGATGCGACGCGTCGAGGGACTCCTCGTCCTCGGCCCGGGTAACGATTCCATAGAGGTGACGGGTCTTCGCGTGAGGGTGCCCGCTTCCATCCGCGATCTCGAGATCCACAACCGCGAGGGCGAGGTCGACATACAGGTCCCCGGCATAGGCCTCCTCGTCGAGTCGGAATCGGGTCGTATCAGCGCCCGCGACGCCGAATCCGTCGAGGTTCTGTGCATCGCGGGCGACATCGCCGTGGAGAACATCGCCCATGCCGAGCTGCGCAGCACCTCCGGCAAGATCAGTTGCCAGGGGATCAGGGAGCGCCTCATCGCCAAGAGCGTCACCGGCGACATCGAGGTCGAGGACTCCCCCGGCGAGCTCAATCTCGAGACGAAGTCGGGCGAGGTCGACGTCGTGCGACCCTCCGGCCGGGTGATGGTCCAGACGAATTCTGGCGACATCGAGGTCGAGGCGACAGCCCCCTTCGGCGGCGGCGACGTCGCGACCTCGAGCGGGCATATCAATCTCAATCTCGATGGGGCCGACCTCGAGCTCCGCGCTGAGACCCTTTCGGGCCGCCTTTACGTGCCGGAGGGAGAGATAGGGAGCGCCGCCGGTCCGCGTAGGACTGCCCTCACCATAGGCAAGGGCGGCAGACGTTTTCATGCCAAGAGTGTGTCCGGCAACGTCGAGATCGATTACTAAATAAAAAGGCCGCGCCTCGCGGAGGACCTGCGAGACGCGGCGGAAAAAACCTCCGGCAGACGCCGGAGGTTTTTCATGCCTTGAAGAGGGCGGCGATCTCCTTCGCGTAGATGGCGTTCACCGCGTGACGCTTGACCTCCTGCTTCGCCGAGAGCTCCTTGCCGACCTCGAAGGGGCGGGGCAGGAGGGTGAAGCGGAAGAGCCGCTCGAAGCTCTTGAAGCCGTTCTTCGCCGAGACGAGTCCATATACCTCCCCGTCGATCAGTTCGACCACCTCGGGTTGCTTGAGGAGGGTTTCGTAATCCTCGATGGGTATGTTGTTTTCCTTGGCCCAGGCGGTGACGGTCTCCTCGTTCGGCACGATGAGGGCCGCCAGGTACTTCATGTCCTGGCCGAGGACGACGGCTGTGTGGATGTACTGGCTCTCGCAGAGCTTCTGCTCGATCGGCAGGGGCTCGATATTCTCGCCGCCCAGGAGGACGATGGTGTCTTTGGCCCGACCGGTGATGGCGAGCTCTCCCTGCCTCGTGACCATGCCGAGATCCCCCGTGTCGAGCCAGCCGCCCTCCCTCATGACCCTCGAAGTGAGATCCGGCCGCTTGTAGTAACCCTGCATCACTTGGGGGCCGCGCACGAGTATGAGACCCTTGTGCCCCCATTCGAGATCCTTCCCCTGTTCGTCCAGAATCCTCACCTCGGTGCCGGGGATGGCGGGGCCGATGGTGCCGGGCTTGGGATTGTCCTGGGGGCGGACGCTTATGAGGGGGGCGGATTCGGTGAGACCATAGCCTTCGAGAATGAGGACGCCGATGGCCGCGAAAAACCGGTCGATCGCGGGCGGCAGGGCCCCGCCGCCCGAAATGCCGGCGATGAAGCGTCCGCCAAGCTTTTCCTTAATCTTCCCGAAGACGAGGGCGTCGCCGAGGCCCGCGAGGGGCGTCAATACGAGCCAGGGAAGGATCGCCGAAAGAATGTCGAGGAATCGGGAGCGGGCATGGAACTCGGGGAGACGCCCGAGAAGGGCGTTCTTCGCCCATGCCCGCTTTCCTCCGACCCACACGAAGAATTCGAAGAGGGTCTTCTTGATGCCGCCTTGTTGGCGTATTGTCCGATAGACCCCGTCCATCACCGATTCCCATATCCGCGGCACCGAGGTCATCCATTGAGGGCGAACGGCCTGGAAGTCGGCAAGGAGGATGGAGCCTACCGGTTTGGAATAGGCGAGGGCCGCCCCCGCATACAGCACGATGTACTGGGCTATACGCTCGAAGGAATGCCAGATGGGCAGGACGGAGAGGAAGATGTGGCCCGGCTGCACGTGAATGATGCCAGGGACGGTCTGCTGGGCCTGATAGACGTAATTGGCATGGGTGAGGACGACACCCTTGGGATCGCCGGTCGTACCCGAGGTGTAGATAATGGTCGCGACATCTTCGGTGGAGCCCTTGGCTATCTCTTCCTCGAACTCGCCGGGATTCTTCGCGAGGCGTCCCGTTCCGAGGGCGAGGAAGTCCTTCCAAGCGAGAAGCTTCAGGCCCGCCTTTTCGGCGTCCTGCTTCGTGGCTTCCTCGGGGCTGTCTATCATGACGATCCGCTCGAGGAGGGGCATGGCCTCCCTCGAGGAAGCGACCTTCCTGAGCTGATGGTCGTTTTCGAGGAAGGC
>DATKTD010000317.1:0-6704 GCA_035531315.1 Rectinemataceae bacterium | reverse complement strand
AAGAGGAACTCGCCCTCGCGATAGAGGCTTGATGACTCGATCTGCATTGGTACGATTTGCTTTCAGGACTACCATCCCCGTCCTCCTGGGCTATTCGACCATCGGCCTCGCCTACGGTCTCCTCCTCGCGACCTCGGGCTTGCCCTGGTGGCTCGCCCCCCTCTCGAGTCTCGTCGTCTACGCGGGAGCCGCCCAGTTCATGGCCATCCCCCTCCTCGCGGGCGGGGCCGGCATCGTCGAGGTGGCAGTGCTGACCTTTCTCGTCAACGCGCGTCACCTCGTGTATGGGCTCTCGCTGATAAAGCCCTTCGGCGAGGTGCGAAAGGCGCGTCCCTATCTTATCTACGCTCTCACCGACGAGACCTACGGCCTCCTCACGACGGTAAACCCGCCCGAGGGAGCCTCGAAGGCGAGGTTCTTTACGCTCGTCTCGGCCTTCGACCAATCCTATTGGGTGATCGGATCCCTGGTAGGAGCGCTCGCGGGAAGCCTCGTGCCCGCCTCGTGGACGACCGGTCTCGATTTCGCCCTCACCGCCCTTTTCATCGTCCTCCTCGTCGAGCAGATCAGGAGCGTCCGAAGACCCGCCCCCTACCTCGTCGCCATCGGAGCCTCGCTCGTCGCCCTCCTCCTCGCCGGACCCGATCGGCTCCTCGTCGTCGCCATCGTCCTCGCCATGGCCGGCATGCTGGCGCTCAAGCCCCTGCTGCGAAAAGCGACAGGCGGCGGCTCCGACGCCCAGGCGGGGGGAGGCTCGGAGTGACCGTGGACATCTGGGCCAGCCTCGCCTCGATCCTCGCGGCCGGCCTGGTCACCCTCGCCTGCAGGGCGACTCCCTTCCTCCTCTTCCGCCAGGGGAAGATCCCTCCCCTCCTCGATTATCTGCAGGGGTCGCTCCCCCCCATCGTGATGACGGTTCTCGTCTTCAATTCGTACAAGGCGCTGATTCCCCTGGCTCCGACCTGGACCTTCACGACGGCGCCCATCGAAGCCCTTGCCCTCGTCGTGCCGGGCATCCTGGCGGCCGTCCTCCAGTCCTGGAAGGGCAACGCCCTCCTGTCCATAGCGGGCGCAACCCTCCTCCACATGGCCATGGCGAGGCTCGGATGATTTCGCTCGCCGCCGCCGCCACAAGCCTCGGTCTTTCGGTCATCGTGGACGGCTTGCTTTCAATCCGCCTCTTCCTGCGAGGAAGGGGCTCGAAGGCATCGAGCAGCCTCGGTCTTCTCCTCGTCGCCTCGGGTCTATGGTCGCTTTTCGAGACCCTCGAGGTCTTCGTGCCGGGCTATGAATGGAAGATCCTCTTCGACAATCTCAAGTACATGCCCATCGTCTTCGTCCCCGCCCTGATGTACCGCTTCGGCAGGGCTCTTTCCCAGGGCGACGGCCGGGCCACAACCCTTGCCAAGATCCCGGGCGCCTTGGTCTACGGTCCGGCCCTCGTCTTCGCGATCCTCGTCTGGCTGGACGCCAGCTTCGGCATAGTTAGGAGCGATTTCGTCCTCAGGACCGCGCAAGGAATCGAATTCATAACGAGGTCGAGGGGACCGGGATTCTGGATCCTCGTCGTCTACAGCTATAGCCTCATAGCGTGGGGCACCGTGATCGGCGTCATGGGGCTGGCGAAAACGGGGAGGGACGGATGGCCCCAGGCCATCGTACTAATGCTCGCTGTTTTTCTTCCCCTCGCCCTCAACGCCGTCTGGATATCGGGGCACTGGAGCATCGCCGCCTTCGATCCGACCCCGGCGAGCTTTGCCGTCATGGGTCTAGTCTTCATGGGCGTCTTCGCCCGCTTCCGCTTCCTTTCGATACTGCCCATAGCGGCCAAGGCCGCCCTCGAGGTCCTCGAGGACGCCGTCGTCATCGTGGACGAGCGGAGGCGGATCGGCTACTTCAATCTGGCCGGGGCGAGACTCCTCAATCTCGAGGAAGGCGACACGGGCAGGGATATCGGCAGCTTCATCGAGACGCCCGAAGGGGAGGGTGAGGAATCCTGGACCTTCAGGCTCCCTCGCGAGGGCGGGGCCCGCCGTATCGAGGCTAGACGGCGCAGGGTCGGGAAGCTGGCGGCCCGTCACGCGACGATCTACGCCCTGCACGACTGCACAGAGCGCATCGACGCGGAGGAGAGGCTGCGAACGGCCAACGACAGCCTCGAGCGGAAGGTCGTCGAGCGGACCTCCGAGCTGATCGCCGCCAACGAGCGTCTCCACGACGAACTCGAGAGGCGGCGAGAGACGGAGAAGCAGCTCTTCTACTTCGCGCTCCACGATCCCCTCACCGGCCTCGCGAATCGCAGTCTCCTCGTCAACCGCCTCGGCCTGGCCCTCGAGCGGATGAGACGCGAACCCGCCTCGCCCTTCGCCCTCCTCTACATCGATTTCGACGACTTCAAATTCATCAACGATAGCCACGGCCACGAGGCAGGCGACCAGTTCCTGAAGGAGGTCGGGGCGAGGATGACGCGGGCGATCCGCACAATCGACATGGTATCCCGGATCGGCGGCGACGAGTTCGTCATCCTCCTCGACCAGGCGGGCAGCGAGGCCGAAGCCGACGAAATAGCCTCGCGCGTGGCTCTGGAGCTGGCCATACCCCTCAGGCTCGGCGCGACCTCGGTCGTGCCCTCGGCAAGCATCGGCATCCTCGTCGCCTCGGACGAGCACCTGAGCCCCGAGGACCTCCTCCGCGACGCGGACCTCGCGATGTACCGGGCGAAGGCCTCGGGCAAGAACAGCCGCGTGACCTTCGCCGCGGAGATGCGCGCGGCGGCCATGGAGCGCACGAGGCTCACCAACGATCTCAAGATGGCCCTGGTGGAAGGCGGCATCGAGCTGCATTTCCAGCCTATCGTGCAGCTCGACACGGGGCGGCTCGTCGGCTGCGAGGCCCTGGCCCGGTGGTACCATCCGATCTTGGGCAACGTGGCTCCCGATCGATTCATCCCCGTCGCCGAGGAGGCGGGGCTCATCGTCCCCCTCGGCCGCTTCGTCCTCATGGAGGCCGCGAGGACGGCCGCCGCGATGAGGGACGAGGGGAAGGCGGATCTCTTCATCGCCGTCAATGTCTCGGCCCGTCAGCTCGTCGAACCCGATTTCGCCGAGGTCCTCGTCTCCGCCATGCGACGCTACGGCCTGCCGCACTCGGCTATCCACCTCGAACTCACCGAAAGCGCCATCGTCGAGAATCCGGAAACCGTGCTGCCCCTCCTCGAAGGCCTCGTGACGGAGGGCTTCGCCATCAAGCTCGACGACTTCGGCACCGGCTACTCATCCCTCGCCTATCTCCACCGCTTCCCCATCCGCAGCATCAAGATCGATCGCGGCTTCGTCGCCTCATTGGGGGCCGAGGGCGGCGACGAGGCCGGCGAGAGGATACTCCGAGGCATCATTTCCCTCGGCCACGAGCTCGGCAAGGACATCGTCGCGGAGGGCATCGAGACCGAAGGCCAGGGAAAGACCCTGGCCTCCTGGGGTTGCGACCTGGGTCAGGGCTGGCATTTCGGCAAGCCCCTGCCCAGGGAAGAGTGGCTCGCCCTCGTCGACGAGGAAATCGCGGGTTTCTGAAGCCCGGAACCCTCAGCGGGTCCACTCCCTGACAGACCTGAGATATTGAGGCGCCATACCGCCTCCCACGAACTCCGAGCCGTCGAAGGACTGCGCCTCGAGTTCGCGCAACGCGCGCGTCGGCCAACCGGGATTGCGGAGGAGTTCCCTGCCCAGGAAGACGAGGTCGGCCTTGCCGGCGGAGAGGATGGCCTCGGCCTGCTCCGGTTCGGTGATAAGCCCGACGGCCCCGGTGGCCACGCCCGCGCCGGAGCGGATCGCCGCGGCGAAGGGCACCTGATAGCCGGGCCCGAGGACGAGCTTCTGCGACGCCGAGAGGCCTCCTGACGACACGTCGACGAGATCGACCCCCCTGTCCTTGAGAATGCCGCACAGGGCGCCGCACTCGGGCAGGTCCCACCCCCCCTCCGCCCAGTCCTTCGCCGAGAGTCTTACCAACAGGGGCATTCCTTCGGGCATGACCTTCCTGACCGCGTCGACCACCTCGAGCAGGAGGCGGGCCCTATTGGCGAAGGAACCGCCGTACTCGTCGTCCCGGCTGTTGGAGAGCGGCGAGAGGAACTGGTGGAGGAGATAGCCGTGGGCGCCGTGTATCTCGATGAGGTCGAAGCCCGCGGCCAAGGCCCGGCGCGCCGCCGCCGCGAAGGAGGCGACGATGTCGCCCAACTCGTTCTTCGAGAGGGCGCGCGGGCTCCTCTCGCCCTCCTTGAAGGGGAAGGCGCTTGGAGCGACGCACTCCCACCCCCCGCCATCCCGGGCGATCTGGGCGCCTCCGTCCCAGGGGCGGGCGCAGGAGGCCTTGCGCCCCGCGTGGGCGATCTGGACGCCCATCGCCGCGCCTCCCGCCTTCGAAAAATCGACGACCTTGCGCAAAGGCTCGACCTGCTCGTCTTTCCATAGACCGAGATCGTGGGGCGTGATGCGGCCGCGGGCCTCGGCGGCCGTCGCCTCGACGACGATGAGGCCGATACCGAGGGCAGCGCGGGAGCCGTAGTGCGCCAGATGCCAGTCGTTGGCCATCCCATCGACGGCCGAGTACTGGCACATGGGAGGCATCGCGATCCTGTTGCGCAGGGTGAGATTCCGGAGTCTGAGGGGGGAAAAGAGAATGGGCTGCTTCATGCGGCCATGATGGCACGAAGGCGGGATGGCGCCAAGGCTTCGATTCGGGAACCCGGTCTCGGCGATCGGAGGGCCCGGGGTCGCGGCCTCTCCCATCGGCCGGCTCCGCAGCCGGCCTATCGGCCCCCTTCCTCCACCCTCGAGTAGACCCTCCGTCCTCCCACCCAGGTCTCGTCGACCTCGATGTCCCGTATCGTCGCGATGGGCACCGAAGTCGGATCGGCCGAGAGGACGACGAAGTCCGCGAGCATTCCGGGGCCGAGGGCGCCCTTTCGTCCCTCGGCGAACTCGGCGTAGGCCGATCCCCTCGTATAGCAGCGGATGGCCTCCAGGGCGGTGATGGCTTCGGGCCCACTTCGGTTCACGGCCATGTGGATGGAAAGAAGAGGATCGCTCGTCGCCTCGCCGGGTATGTCCGAGCCGAAGGACAATTTCACGCCCCCGTCGAGGAGGGAGCGATAGGGATAGGCGCGGAGGGCGCGTTCGCGGCCGAGGAGCTTCTCGTCCTTGTCGGGTGAGCCGAGGGCCGAGGGCTGGGCGGCGACGAGGAGCCCGAGGTCGCGGATGCGCGCGATGTCCTCGCGTCGGACAAGCTGGGCGTGTTCGATCCTGATCCTGAGTTCGCCGATGTCGGGGTGGCGAGAAGCCACCTCCTCGAAGGCGTCGAGGAAGATCTCGATCCCCCTGTCCCCGATGATGTGGAAGGCTCCCTGGAGGCGCCGCCTCGCGAGCCATTCGAGTTCGGCCACGGGTGATGCGACATCGGAGCAAAGGCCCGAGGCTCCTTCGCCGCCCATTGCGGCGTCGGCGTATGGCTCGCAGAGACAGGCCGTCCGCGTGGAAAAGGCGCCGTCGAGGAAGAACTTCACGGGGCCGGGGCCGAGCCAATCGCGAGGCAGAAGACCCAGGGCGCGCCCCAGGGCGAAGGAGGCCCTCATGGTCGGCGTCGTCCAGGATTGGCGACCCAGCGACCAGCAGGAAAAGCGAGCGGTGAGCCTTCCCGCCCGCGCGTAGCGGCCATAGCTAGCCAGTGGCTGCGGAAACCAGGTGTTGTCCTGCACGGAGGTGATGCCCTCCCTGCGGAAACGGGCCAGGGCGATGTCGAGACGTTCCTCCCTCACGGCCCTGTCGAAAAAGATCTTCGCGAAGCGCTTTTTCGAAAGCCCCGTGTCACCGAGGTCGCGCACGATTCCCGTCGGCTCGCCGTCATCATCGCGGAGCACCTGGCCGTCCTTCGGATCGGGTCCGCCCTTCCTTATCCCGAGGGCCTCGAGGGCCCGGGAATTAAGCCACTGCGCATGCCCCGAGAACTGGGAAAGGATGACGGGATTGCGAGGAAAGGCCGCGTCGAGGAGTTCCTTCCTCGGTTGGGGACAGGATGGATAGTCCCAATTGTAGGCGCAGAGGATGCGATCGGACGGAGCGTCCTTCCAACGATCCCGCAGGAGCTCGACGATCTCGCCTTCCGAAAGCCCCCCGAGATCGGGCGCCAGCTCGTGATCGCCCAGGATGACCGCATGGAGGTGGTTGTCGTTAAAGCCGGGCACGACCGTCCTGCCGCCGAGATCGACGACCTCGACCTCGCCGCCGGCGAAGGCCAGGGCCTCGGCTTCCGTCCCCGCAAAGAGGATATGCCCGGCTCCGAGGACGAGGGCCTCGACTCGAGGTTGCGCGTCATCCATCGTCAGGATGCTTGCGCCACGCAACAGGATGGTCTTCATCGGATAAAACTACAGGGGGGACGGCGGGCGGTCAAGGAAAAGCATGGTCGTCCGCGACCGCAGGCTGTACGCGGGGCCGCGCCGCGTCGGCCACCTTCCGCGCCGGACCGATGCCTAACATCGCGACGGCGGCGCGAAATGTTTAGTGTCCCGAAGCTTAATGCAGAATAGCGCTTGCCGGCGTTTCTAGTCGAAAGCGAAGGCGGGTGGGCGGCCTGGGCTAGCGAGGCCCGGCGTCATAAAGTCTTGTGTCCAGATGCGCTCTAGGGTGGGTGGAAGCGAAATTCGTGAC
>DATKTD010000316.1:0-4053 GCA_035531315.1 Rectinemataceae bacterium | reverse complement strand
TGGCCGCCCTTCCCGGCCCGCGAAGCGCTCCCACCTGAGGGAGCCCCGGCCTGCGTCGCGCCCCTCGTGGATGCCCCGCTCGCGGCCGAGCCGCGCCCGGCTGGGTCTCGGGCCGCCTCCCCGCCCTTCCCGGAGAGCGGGGATGCCCGTGCCCCGGCGAGGAGCCGTTTATAGGCCTGGCAAAGCTCGACGAAGAGGTCGTGGTTCGCGAGAGCGGCGCGACCGGAGCTCGCGGCGCGCCCTTCCGCCGCAGGGCGACCATCCGTCGCCGCCCCGAGCGCCCCGGCACCCGATCGGGTGTCGGGATGGAGCTCCTTCGCCCGCCGTCGAAAGGCGGCCTTGATGAGGGCCGGATCGTCCGTCTCTTCGATGCCGAGGACGCGAAAGTCCGAAATCATGGCGCTGCCCCCCTTCCCCACCGGCCCTGCCTGCCCTGCCTGCCGCCGCCTGGGGCCGCCGTCCCCGCCCGGCTCCCCCGCTCCCCCCTTATTTCATGAAGAGGCTCGTTAGCCTTCGGGTGGTGGCCACGAGGCCTACGCCTATCATCGCCACGAAATAAAGGACGTGCCAGAGGATCGAGGCGTCGAACTGGCCGAGGGTGAGGCCCCGAATGAGCTCGATTCCGTGCCAGAGCGGGAAGATCTTGATGACGAACTGTATGGCCGCCGGATAGACGCCGATCGGATAGAAGGTCGCCGAGAACATGAACATGGGGAGCATGAAGAAGTTGATCCAGTCCATCTGCTGGAAGGTCTTCATGAGGGAGGTGACGGCCATGCCGAAGGCCGCGAAGCCGAAGGCGACGAGGAGGGCGGCGGGCACGGCGAGAAGCCCCCAGGGCGAGAGAACGAGGCCGAAGGCCCCCATCACCCCCATGAAGGCGAGGGAATACACGAGGCCTCGGAGGAGGGCATAGCTTATTTCGCCCAACGCGATGTCGAGGGGCCCGAGGGAGGTGGCGATCATGCCCTCGTAGAGGTGGGCGAAGCGCATTTTGAAGAAGACGTTCCAGGTCGAGTCGAAGATGGCGCCGTTCATCGCGGAGGTGGCCAGGAGGGCGGGGGCGATAAAGGCGGCGTAGCTCACCGGGACGCCCTTCGGCCCGGCGACCTGGCCGATCAGGGTGCCGAGGCCCAGGCCGAAGGAAAGGAGATAGAAGACCGGCTCGAAGAAGCCCGTGATCACGATGAACCAGGCCGAGGTCTTGAGGGCGTACATGGCCCGGATGACCACGGTATGCGGCCTTCCCGCGTAGATATGCCGCATCATTTGGCCAGCCTCCGCTCGAAGGATTTCCAGGAGAGCGCGAGGCCCAGGGCGAGCATGGCGCCGAGGAAGACGAGGTGGCAGGCCGTCAGCCAGAGGGGCTCGGCCATGCCGTAGGAGGCCACTCTGCCCAGCTGCGTGCCGTGCCAGAGGGGGGAAATCCAGCCTATCCACTGCAGGCCGAGGGGGAGTCGCTCGAGGGGGAAGAAGGTACCCGAAAAGAGGAACATTGGAGCTATGACGAGACGTTGGATGGTGGCGAACCAGCCGTCGTCCTCCTCCAGGCGGGAGGCGATGGCCATGATCACCGAGCCGAAGGCGATGCCGGAGAGGATGGCCGAGGGCATCGCCAGAAAGGCCCAGGGCGAGGGTGTCGCGCCGAAGAGGGCGAGGAAGAAAAAGAAGACGAGGACGGTGAAGACGACCCTGAAGGTCGCGGCCAGGAGGACCCCGTTGGCCACCTGTCTGCCGCCGATAGGCGTCGCGTTCATCGCCCAGAACTCGCGGGTCCACTTGAAGCCGCCCATCACCGGGAAGGAGGACTCCTCGAAGGCCACCGTGAGGGCGGCGCTCGACAGGAGGGCCGGACCCACGAAGGCGAGATAGCTGGCCGCCCCCGCGCCGATGCCTCCCGCGCTCGCATCGATGTAGGAACCGATGCCGACGCCCAGGGCGAAGAGGTAGATCATGGGGTTGAAGACGCTGCCCATGAGGATCGTGGTGAGGTAGGAGCGCATGGTGCGCAGGCGGTGCTCGGCGACATACCAGGTCCCGAAGGCGATCGACTTCGCGCTCCGCCTCTCGCCCATGAGGGCGGCGGCCCCCGCGTGGGCCCTGACTTCGAGGCTCATTCGATGAGGCTCCGGCCGGTGAGGCGGAGGAAGACGTCCTCGAGGCTCGAGCGACGGACCAGGGAGGTCAGGGGGCGATGCCCCCCCTCGACGATGCGGGCGAGGTCCTCCTCGCCCGAGTCGGTGTAGATGAGGATGCGGTCGGGCAGGACCTCGACGCGATCGCCCCGCCCCTCGAGGCTCTTCGCGACCTCGGCGTTGCGCTCCGAGCCGAAGCGGAGCTCGACGACCTCGCGGCTCGAGTACTCCTTGATGAGCGACGCGGGGGTGCCCGCGGCCATGATCTTCCCCTTGTCCATCACGACGAGGCGGTCGCAGAGCTGCTCGGCCTCGTCCATGTAATGGGTGGTGATGACGAGGGTGACGCCGGCCTCCTTGAGACGGAAGAGCCGATCCCAGAGGATGTGTCGGGCCTGGGGGTCGAGACCCGTCGTCGGCTCGTCGAGGAGGAGGATGTCCGGCTCGTTGACGAGGGCCCGCGCTATCGTGAGGCGGCGCTTCATCCCGCCCGAGAGGTCGTCGACCTTGACGCGGGTCTTCTCGCCGAGTTGGGCGAACTCGATGAGCTCGTCGGCCTTGGCCTTGAGGAACTTCAGGGGTAGGCCGAAGTAGCGGCCGTAGACGATGAGGTTGTCGCGGACATTGATCTCGACGTCGAGGTTGTCCTGCTGGGGCACGACGCCGAGATGGCCCCGGATGTCCGGACCTCTTTCGTTCGGATCCATGCCGAGGATCGAGAGTTCGCCGCCCGAACGCTTCGAGACGCTCGCGATCATGCGCATCGTCGTCGACTTGCCCGCGCCATTGGGCCCGAGGAGGCCGAAGGCCTCGCCCTTACTGACCTCGAAGTCGACGGCGTCGACCGCCTTGAGCTCGCCGAAGGCCTTCGTGAGCCCGCGGGCCCGAATCATCACGCCATCCATGTTTTCCATCAGGCAAGAATCTCGATTCGCGCGGACTTTGTAAAGCGGAAAAGGGGGGCGATCGAGGCTAGGTCCCTTCAGGCCCTCCAGTAGCGACCCGTCGCGATCAGCGATTCGAAGGCCAGCACCATGCTCTCGCCGATCATGCCGAATTTCTCCGCGTCGGAACGGTGTCGCTTGTAGTTCGAGAGGAAGAGATTGATCATCAGATCGCCGTTGGCGAAGGCGCCGCCGAAGCTAAAGGCGCTCGCCAGCCTGCCCTTCGCGATCTTGTCTCGCATGACCCTCAGATAGCCGCCTTCGAATTCCTCGATGACGGCCATGTTGGCGTGATCCCTCGAATTGTCGATCCGGCCCGGTTCCTCGAGATCGCCGACGCCGAGATTCGCCCGGGCCAGGAGATCCCGAAAGCCCTGGAGGGGGCTCGCGTCGTCCAGGATATCGGCGATCGGCCTGATAGCCAGGATGCCGGCCCGCATGTCGAGACCCTGGGGAAAGGAGGGATTGTCGTCGGTCTGGCCGACGCAGACGAGCACGCGCCTTCCCAACGCCGCCGCCTTGTCGCGGAGACCCGGAGGGAGCCGGCCGCTGTCGGTGACCAACCAGGATTCGCCTTGCCAGACATAGCTCGCGCCGTTGAGTACCGAAATCTTCTGATACTCGTTGACGAGGGAATGCCCCGCCTCGGCCACCGAGCTCGCTCCCTTCGCCATGTCGAAGATAAAGCGATCGAGGCTGTTGACCTTCTGGCTGACGAAGACTTCCTCCTTGAAAATGCCCTCGACCCTGCCCGTCTCCTCCTCGATGCGCTGGGTGCTCCTTTGGCCCTCCTCGATCGAGGCCGCGAGCTCCTCCACGGCCGCCGTCAGCTCGTCCAGGCGGCCCCGGTTCGCCTTGGTAAGGCCGTCGAGGCCATGGCTGCCCTTCGCGATCGACAGGATCGCCTCCTGCTGCTCCCGCGCCTGGGCCTCGACGATATCGCTTTTTCCCTGCATCGCGGACATCAAGGGGAG
>DATKTD010000315.1:0-28172 GCA_035531315.1 Rectinemataceae bacterium | reverse complement strand
GCGATCAACTACGGGAGCCTCACCCAGGCCGAGAAAGAGCGGGAAAAGAGAACGGGCAGGAAGATCGGCAAGGGCATCGCCACCCTGCACAAGGCGCCGGCCATGCCCTCTTTCACCGCAACCGCCGCCGTCGTCAAGATGAACTCGGATGGCAGCGTCATCGTCAACGTCGCCCTCACGGAGATCGGCCAGGGCTCGGCCACCGCAGTCCAGCAGATCGCCGCCGAGAGGCTCCGCTTTCCACTCTCCAAGGTGAAGGTCACCATCGAAAAGGATACCGATAAGGAGCCCTACGACTGGCAGACGGTCGCCTCGAAGGGCATCATCCTAACGGGCAACGCCACGGCCCTCGCCTGCGACGAGCTCCTGGCCAAGGCCTATGGGGACGCCGCCCAGGCCCTCCGCTGCCAGACCGTCGACCTCGATCACGACGGGGAGAAGATATTCATCAAGCACAGGCCTGAACAATCGGTTAGTTTCGCCCAACTTTCCGTAGGCTATGCCTTCCCTAACGGCAACGCCATCGGCGGTCCCCTCATCGGCGTGGGCCGCTATGTCGCCCAGGGCCTGACCAACCTCGACAAGGAGACGGGGCAGGGCCTTCCCGCCCTCGATTGGACCTTCGGGGCCCATGGGATCATCGCCGAGGTCGATCCCGACTCGGGCGAGTACAAGGTCATCAAGGTCGCCTCCGTCTTCGACGTCGGCAAGGTCATCAATCCCGACATCGTCCGCGGCCAGGCCATCGGCGGCATGATACAGGGTCTGGGCACGGCCATCTGCGAAGGCTATATCTATGACGAGGCCGGACACCTCCTCAATCCCTCCTTCACCGACAACAAGATCCCGACGGCCAAGGATCTGCCCGAGGAGATCGAGAGCATCGCGGTGGAGACCGCCCAGCTCGACGGGCCCTTCGGGGCGCGCGGCGTGGGGGAGCATCCGATGATCTCGGTGGCCCCCGCCCTCGGCAACGCGATACGCGACGCCGTCGGCGCCGAGCTCATGCACATGCCGATACGCTTCGAGGACGTGTGGCGGGCCATGAGGAACAAGGAACCGATCGACAACTGGATCACGAAGACTCCCTCGGGTTCCTGCCGCTCCGACGCGGCGACCAGGGTCCATTCGGCCGACAGGGCATCGCAGCCGTGAAGCCTGGCGCCGGCCCGACCGGAGGCGAGGGGCCGGCCCGGCCCCGGCAAGACGCCACCAAGGGCGAAGACGGGGCACCGTGAAGACGACCTTCGCCGATTGCGCGATTTTAGCCGCAGGCGCCTCGTCCCGCATGGGAAGGCCAAAGCTCCACCTGCCCCTGGGAAGGAGCACGGTGCTCGGCTCGACAGTGGACGCCGCCCTCGCCGCGGGACTCCGGGTCATCGTCGTCGGCCGCCCCGACGACGCCCGGATGGAAAGTTATGCGATGGAAGATCGAGTCGTCGTCCTCCGCAATCCGGACCCTGAACGCGGGATGCTTTCGACCCTCCGCGTGGCCCTGGGCCGACTCGAAGCCGAGGCCTTCTTTTTCATGCCGGGCGACATGCCCTTCGTCAAGCCTGGGACCTTCGCCATCCTTCTCGGGGCGATCGGCGAGGCTCCGGTCGTTCCGACCTGCGACGGGAGGCGCGGCCACCCCGTCCTCCTGCCCTCGCGCCTGGTTCCGGCCATCCTGGGTCTCGCCGAAGGCGGGAGTCTCCGAGACTTCCTCGCCTCCCTTTCGCCCCGCTTCGTTGAAACGGGCGATCGCGGGATTCTCACGGACATAGATCTTCCTTCGGATTACGAAGAGGCCCGCGGCGTTGTCGGCCTTGGACATTCCGCGGGCGCCGGCGACATTGCCGGCACGGGCGCGGGCACCCCAGGGAGCGCGGGCGACATCACCGGCGCGGGCGCCTGAACGAGACCCTCCGGGCTCAATCCTTCCGGTATTCCGCCCGCTGAGGCGTGAAGGAATGGAGGAGGGCGCCCGCTTCGATGCAACGCGCCCCGTGCGTCACGCCCTTGCCCGCGTAGAATGAATCTCCCGGCCCGAGTCTCCGGGCGACACCCTCCACCTCCGCGAGAAAGGCTCCCGAAAGACAGAGGCTGAGCTGCTCCTCGTCATGGGAATGAGGGCCGCTCGCGGCGCCGGCCTCGAAGTCCTGCCTCGCCAAGAGGAGGCTGCCACCGAAGGCGATGAGACGGCGGGAGGAATCGCCCCCGCCCAGTGCAACGCGCGGGAATTGTCCTTCGTCGAAGAATTCGCTGTTCATGCTGCCCTCCTTCAGTCGCCGAGTCTCGCGAGTTCGACGCGGTTCGCCACCCCCGTCTTCTGATAGAGGTTGTAGACATGGTTCTTCACGGTGTTCTGCGAGAGCCCGAGCCGCTTCGCGATATCCTGGTTGCGCCAGCCCTCGAGGAGGAGGGCGAGGATCTCGAGTTCCCGCCGCGTGAGGGGATCGGCCGCGCAACGTGCGGCTATCCTATGGGCGCGCTCCTCGGGACCGGAGGAGGACAGGGTCCCCGGCTCGCCGGCGCTGCTCCCGTGGGAGGACTGGGACGCGTCGGTCTCGCCCGCCTTCGCGAGGGGATGGAATAGCTCGATCGTGACGAGGGCGAAGAAGGCGACCACGGCGAGGGGGCCGAGGGAGGGCCAGTCGCGGCCGAGGAGGCCGAAGAGCCGGAGCGCCTCGTACAGGCCCAGGCCCAGGAGGGGAAGCCCTATCGCGAGGGGGGCTCTGGCGAAGAGCCTGCCCATCCACGAGGGCAGTTTCGCGCGCGCGGCCCAAAGCCTGCGCGCGGGACCGATATAGCCGATGAAATACCAGATGGCGCTGAGGGCGTAGACGAGACGACCGCTGAAATCGATGGCCGGTGGCTCGACGGCGAAGGCGGCCGAGAGAAAGAAAATGTAGACGAGACCGCTGGCCAGGGTGAAGAACCGCGGGAAGTTGCGCGAAACTCCCGGCCCGGGGATGACGAGGGCCGCGAAACGCCTGAGCAGGAGGTGGCACCCGAAGGAGATGAGGAAGGTCGTGTTCCAGAGGACGAAACGAAGCTCGGGATTCGCGACGAGGCGGGCCGCCGCGAGGAATATGCCCACCGACAGGATGAAGGCCAGGATGGCCTGGAGGCCGAGGCCGGTCGCCAGGAGTTCGAAACTCCGGTCCCTCGTGCGGAACCAGAGGAGGGCGGCGAGGGTGATCGCCGGGAGTCCTGCGGCGAAGGCCAGGACGGGGGCCACGAGATCGGCAAAAGAGCTCATCGGCGCCAGTATACCGGCTTAGGCGGGAACGCGCGACTGCCGATCGGCCGGTACCGGTCGCCTGGGAGCCTATTCCCATCCTCCGCCCCATGCGCGAAGGCCTCCCCGCGACGATTATTGTGGGAGGAGGTCGGCATGCAAGTACCCGATCATCTCGGCATCATCATGGACGGCAATGGGCGTTGGGCGACGTCGCGTGGGCTGCCTCGGAGCAAGGGCCATCTGGAAGGGCTCAAGACCACGCGCAAAATCGTGCGCGCGGCCAGCGAGGCCGGGCTTCGTCATCTCTCCCTCTACGTGTTCAGCACCGAAAATTGGAAACGCTCGGCGGAGGAGGTGAAATATCTCATGTCCCTCGTCGCCAAGCATCTCGAAAAGGAACTCGATTTTTACCATGCCCTGGGCCTCAGGGTCGTCCATTCGGGGGACCGGCCGGCCCTTCCCCGCGAGGTTCTCAAGGCCCTCGACCGGACCGTGGAGCTCACCTCCACACACCAGGGTATGGTCGTCAACCTGGCCCTCAATTACGGGGGGCGCGACGAACTCCTGCGCGCGATGGAGCGATGGCAGGGAGCCGGCGGCAGGGGGCGGCCCACCGAGGAGGATCTCAGGAAGGCCTTCGACGCGCCCGAGCTTCCCGACGTCGATCTCGTGATAAGGACGGGCGGCGAGCTCCGGCTGAGCAACTTCCTCCTCTGGCAGACAGCCTACGCAGAATTCGTCTTCAGCCCCATTCTCTGGCCCGATTTCACCGAGGAGGACCTTCGCGAAGCCCTCAGGGACTTCGCCGGAAGGGATCGACGCTTCGGGAAGGCCCCCGAGCTCGCCGCTCGACCCGCAGGCCGTAGGCTGGAAGCCCCGCCGCGGCTTGCGGGTTGAAATTCATCAGGAAGAGGTAGTCGGTCGTCCCATCGCTTCTTCGCTGGGCGTTCACGCCAGGGGGAAGGTCCTCGGGCCAGACCGAAACGACAGCGGCCTCGCGGCATACATGGCCGACGAGGTCGTCGAGGAAGCGTTGATCCGTTCGCGCCGCCAGATAGTACACAAGACCCTTGCCGAAACTGTTCCGCGTCAGCACGGGTCTCCCGGCGTACCAATCGTCGCCATAGGTCGCGAGCACTTCGGCCCCCTCGACCCGCACGAGTTCGCAGAAGCTGTCGATCCCATACTCGCCCGACAAACCGGCCGTCTTGCCCGAGACCGGTATGGACCTGTTGCGCTGCCCCTTCCAGAGCGGGTCGAGCTCCTCGACCCATAGACCCGCGAGCCTTCGGAGAGGGCCGGGAAAGCCTCCCTCAAAACAGAGATCGCTCTCGTCGACCATGCCGGAAAAAAAGCTGAGTATGAGGCTGCCACCAGAGGCGACGAAGGATTCCAGACGCTCGGCCGTGCCCTTCTTGACGAGGTGTAGCCAAGGCGCCAGGACGATCTTGTAGCGGCCGAAATCGGCGCCCTGGTCTGGCACGTCGCAGGCGATCGAGCGTTTCCAGAAGGCGCGGTGGATTTCGACGCAGGCCCGCTCGTAGTCGCGTTCCTCCTTGCCGAAACCCATGAAGCCGTCGATCGCCCAGCGGTTCTCCCAGTCGTAGACGACGGCGACCTCGGCCTCCACGGTGCTTCCCGCCACGTCTTCGAGTTCGCGCAACTTGCGTCCGACCTCGGCAACCTCGCCAAAGGTCCTCGCGTCCTCCCGGCCGTCATGGCCGACCACGGCCCCGTGGAATTTCTCCGCCCCTCCCCTGCCCTTGCGCCACTGGAAATACATGACCGAATCCGAGCCGTGGGCCACCGCCTGCATCGAGGAGAGGAGGTGCATGCCGGGAGCCTTGAGCCTGTTGACCGGCTGCCAATTGACCTGGCTGGGGCTGCTTTCGATGAGGAGCCAGGGTCTGCCGCCGCCCAGGCTCCGCGTGAGGTCGTGGACGAAGGCCGTGCGGGAGGCCTCGTCGGCCTCGCCATTTGCGCCGCCGCCCAGGTTGGCGTTGCCTGCGTTCGCGTGCCAACGGGGGTAGTTGTCCCAGCCGACGACATCGACATGGGGAGCCCAGTTCCAGTAGTCGAGGCCAGGGTAGGTACCCATCATGTTGACGGCGACCGGGATGCCTGGAGCGAGGCGGCGGAGGACGGCCGACTCGGCGAGGAAGAAGTCGAGGGACTGGTGGTTTACGAAGCGTTTCCAGTCGAGGCTGAGCCCCATGAGGGACTCCTCGCCGCGGGGCGAGGGCGACTCGAGCTCCTCCCAGTCGCCGTAGCGATGGCTCCAGAAATCGCTCCACCAGGCCCTGTTGAGGGCTTCGAGACTGCCGTAGCGATCGCGGAGCCAATTCCTGAAGGCGGCCTGACAGAGGGGGCAGTGACACTCGCCGCCATACTCGTTGGAGACGTGCCAGAGGGCGAGGGCAGGATGTTTCGCGTAACGCTCCGCCAGGCGCGTGTTGATCTCGAGAGCCTTGCGGCGATAGACGGGGGATGTGTAGCAGTGGTTGTGGCGGCCGCCATGGAGGTCGCGGGTCCGATCGGAGGCGCAGCGCAGGATCTCCGGATACTTGTGCGACATCCAGGCCGGCTTCGAGCCCGAGGGGGTGGCGAGGGCCGCCTTGACGCCGGCCCGGTCGAGACGATCCATGATCTCGTCGAGCCAGGCGAAGTCGTATCGCCCGTCCTCGGGCTCGAGCCTCGTCCAGGAAAAGATCCCGATCGATACCACATTCACCCCGGCGAGGGGAAAGAGGCGGAAGTCCTCGTCGATGATCTCGGGCCGGTCGAGCCATTGGTCGGGGTTCCAATCGCCCCCGTGCCAGAGCCCCCTCATCGCGGGGATGGCGTATTGACGCCGGCCGCTCACGCGCGCTCTCCCTTGGCGGCCGACCCGAAGGCGCCGCGTGGCGCGAAAAAGAGACGCATCGACCGGGGCTCCGGGGCGATCCGGTAGCGCTCGAGGGTATCGGGGCCACAGGTGGCGGTGCCGAGGCCGCGTTGTGCGACATCGATAGTCAGGAAGGTCTCGGGTTCGCGGACGAGGTCGCAGCTGTGCTTCGCGGCCCAAAGCGAGGCCGCGTCGTGGTGGGAGGCGCCGAAATGGAAGGCGCCTTCGCCCTCCACACGGAGGACGCCCTTCGGGCCGCCCACTTCGAGCCAGCGCAGGTCGCTGCGGTTCCCGTTTTCCTGGGGGAAGACATAGGGAACGGCGAGACCATCGACGCTCGACTCGTGGATGCCGAAGGCCGCGCCGCTTTTCCGGTCGGGATAGTTCTCGTGGGGGCCGCGCCCGTACCAGCGGACGAACTCATGGCCTGGCGCGATGGCGCAGGCAAGGCCGACCCGGGGCAACTCGGGCAAGCCGGGGTCGAGATCGAAGAGGAATGAGGCCTCGATGCCGTTTCCGCCGAAGCGGAGGTGCTGGACGAAGCGCCCGGCGCGCCGTCCCGTCCTCGTCGCGACCTCATGGACAATCGAGAGCCGCGAGCGCCCCCCATCCGTCTCCATGGACGCGAGGGAAAAGGAGATCGCGTCGAGGCCGGCGTCGAGCCAGGAGTACATCGCCTTGCCCTCGTAATAGAAGGAAAAATCGGGAATGCCGCGATAGTCCATGAAGAGCTTGAGCCCGTCGTTTTCGGTCGGCACCCTCCAGAGATTCATCGAAAGGGGCGAGACGAGGAGGCGGTCGCCTCCGAAGTCGAGGCCGTCGAGAAACCCGTCCCTCGATACATGGGCCGTCCAGGCCCCCTCCCCCACTGCCGCCGCGGCGAAGCCCCAGCCTCCCCGCTCAGGCTCGAGAGTTCCGACGGCGCCGAGTTCCGGGCCTCGTCGGAAGGAGGCCGGGGAGGCCCCGGGACCGGCGAGGGGCGAAAGTGGGAACTGCTCCCAGCCTAGGCGATGTCCTGCCCTTGCCCATGCCCTGTCCTCGCTGAGGAGAAATTCCAGGAAGAGGAAGGATTCGCCCAGCCCCAGCCTGCGGCGCGCCGCATCGGTCCAGGGAATGTCCAGATCGATTTCCGACTCGGCGCCGGGCCCGATGGGGGGCAGGTCCCGGAGGCCCGAAAGCAGGGCCTCGCCCTCCGTCTGCAAGGTCCAGCGCAAAACGACACCCGAGAGGTCTCGGAAATACTGCCCGTTCCGCACGACGATCCGACCGCTGCCCGGATGCTCCGAGCGCGCCTCGACCCAGCGGAAGAGCTGGGCGCATTCGGCGAGGACGGGTTTTGGGGACCGGTCGGGGAAGACGAGGCCGTTGCAGATGAAATCGAGGTCGCTCGGCGCGTCGCCGAAATCGCCGCCGTACTTCCAGTACTTCGCGCGGGGGACGGCGTCCCCCTCCCCCGATAAGGCCTCGATGCCCTGGTCGACCCAATCCCAGATGAAGCCGCCCTGGAGACCCCTCCCCTTCTCGATCAGCTCCCAGTAGTCCGAAAGGCTCCCATTCGAATTTCCCATGGCGTGGGAGTATTCGCACATGATGAAGGGCCTGTCGTCATCGGTCGTGGCCGCCCACTGCGCGAGGAGCTCGAGCGGCGGGTACATCGTCGAGACGATGTCAGAGACCGAACGACCCCGCTTGACGCTCTCGAGACTGTGCCGACCCTGCCCCCATTCCGGCCGGAAGGCGCCTTCGTAATGGAGGGGCCTGTGCGGATCGAAGGACCTGATCCAGGCCGCCATCGCCTCGTGGTTCGGACCGTAGCCGGATTCGTTGCCAAGGGACCAGACGATGATCGAGGCGTGGTTCTTGTCGCGGAGGACCATGCGGATGCCGCGTTCGAGGAAGGCCTGGGCCCAGCGGGGGTCGCGGCAGATATGATCGTAATAGGCGTGGCTCTCGACGTTCGCCTCGTCGAAGAGATAGAGGCCGAACTCGTCGCAGAGCTCGTACCAACGTTCGTCGTTCGGATAATGGGAGAGCCGCACCGCGTTGAAATTGTTGCGTTTGAGAAGCTCGATGTCCTCGAGCATGCCGGCGAGGTCCAGGGTCTTGCCTCGCTTCTCGTCGTGCTCGTGCCGGTTGACTCCCCTGATCATCACGCGTTTCCCGTTGATGAGAAGGGCCCGGTCGCGCACCTCGACCTTCCGGAAGCCGATTCGGCAGGCGACATGCTCGAGCTCCTCGCCCGAGGGCGAGAGAAGGCTGGCCACCAGGCAATAGAGGGCCGGATCCTCGTGGTTCCATGGCCTCGGTGCCGCGACGGGAAGGGAAAGACGGGCTTCCCATCGCGATGCCCGATACAGGGCTCCGACGCCCGTCTCCGCCATCGCGATGGGCGATTCGGGAGAGGCGTCGGGTCCCGAGGCTCCTCGCAGCCGCGCTCCGTAGAGAGAGAGACGGATCTTCCAGTCGCCGCGGAGCGGCGCCGCGTCGCGGCCCGGCGGAAGGCCCGTGCCCGCGTAGTCGAGGGCGGCCGTGCCGAGGGGAACCCTGTCCGCCGCCGGATCGAAGGTGAAGCCGAGCTTGACGGCGACCTCGACGCGCCCGGCGGAAAAATCGGCCTCGGGAAGGGCCCGGGCGTCGAGGTCGGCGATGTAGGCGACGTCGGTGCTGTAGAGCCAGACGCTCCGGTAGATGCCCCCGTACCACCATTGGTCCTGGTCCTCGATGAAGCTCGAGTCGGAATACCTGATGACGCGGAAGGCGAGGAGGTTGCGGCCGGGACGAAGGACCGCCCCGAGGTCGAATTCCGAGGGCAGCCTCGTGTCCTTGGAGAAACCCAGCCGCTCGCCGTTGCAGAACACCTCGAGGAAGCTTTCGGCCCCCCCGACGTGGAGCACGACCCGTCGGGATTCCCAGTCCTTGGGCAAGTCGAAGCGGCGCCTGTAGAGCCCCGTCGGGTTGCGCGTGGCAGGAGGAGAAGGCGGTACGTTGCCGAAGGGCATGACCACATTGGTGTAATGCGGACGATCGAAGCCCTGGAGGGTCCAGGTTCCCGGTACGAGGAGTTTCGACCAGGCCGCGTCGTCGAAGCTATCCAGGGCGAAACCCTCGGGACAGGCCTCGGGATTCTCGGCGAGGGCGAAGGCCCATTCGCCATCCAGGCCGAGGACGAGGGGGCTCGCGGTGGCCCCGCCGCCCTGGGGGCCGAGGCGGGCCGCCCTCCTCGCGCCCTCGGCGTCGGGCCAGGGTACGAGGGGGCTCCTCATCGGCAGGCGGCCCTCCCCACCCGTCTCCGGGCTCTCCCAGGCTCTGTTCGAGTGGAAGAGATCGCCCCTGCGCTCCATTCCTTCGCCTCCCTGTGTCTTTCCCTTCATTTGATCGAACCGAGAAGGCCGGCTACGAATTGCTTTTGCATCGAGAGGAAAAGGACGAGGACGGGCAGCACCGAAATGCACACGATAACCATCAGCGCGCCGTACTCTATGGTATAGGCGTTCATCATCGAGGCCATCGCGATGGGCAGGGTCTTCTTGGTGTCGGTCAGGATGGTGATCAGAGGCCAGAGGTAGGAGTTCCATTGGCCGAGGAAGAGGTAGATGGCCGCCGAGGCGTAGGTCGCCTGCATCGAGGGCGTGACGATGCGGACGAATATGCCGAATTCGCCGGCCCCATCCACCCGCGCGGCCTCCATGATCTCGGTCGGGAACATCTTGAAGTTCTGGCGCATGAAGAAAATTATGAACACCGACATTATCGACGGCAGGATGATCGCCGCGTGCGTGTTGAGGAGCTTGAAAAAGGCGAACATCCGGAACATCGGAATGACGAGGGCGATTTGCGGGATTATCAGCGTGAGGAGAAGGACGCCGAAGACCTTGTCCCGGGCCTTTGAGGGGTATTTCTCGAAGCCGAAGGCCGCGAGGCCGTTGACCACCAGGCCGAAGACCACCGTGAGAAGGGCGATCTTGAGCGAGTTCAAGAAGAAGACGGGCAGGTTGTAGTTCTTCGTCGCCTTGAGCCAATTCGAGGCGAAGTCGTGGCCCGGCACCAGGATTCCCTTGAGCACGTCGTTGGGGTTGAGGGTCATGCCGATCATCATCCAGATGAAGGGAAAGACGCTGACCACGGCGGCCGAAAGGAGGATCAGGAGCGTTAGGATCCGTCCCAGGGACCATTTCCTTACCATGCTCATTTTTTCTTCCTCTCGCCGAGCAGGCGCATCTGGATTATCGCGAAGATGCCCGAGATCACGACGACGACATAGGACATGGCCGTCGCGTAGCCGAAATCGGCGTTGACGAAGAAGGCCTGACGATAGATGTACAGGGCTGCCGTCATCGTGGCGTTGGCCGGACCTCCCTGCCAGGTGAGGATGTTGGGCTCGTCGAAGAGCTGCATCGTGCCGCTCGTCGAGGTCACCGCCGAAAAAAGGATGACGGGCACGAGGAGGGGCAATGTAATGGTGAAGAACTGGCGTATCTTCGAGGCGCCGTCGACCTCGGCAGCCTCGTAGATCTCCGAATCGATGCTCTGGAGACCCACGAGGAAGAAGACCATGTTATAGCCGGTCCAACGCCAGGTCATGGCGAGTATGATGGTGACCTTGGCCCAGAAGGCGTCGTTGAGCCAGCCGATCGGCGTCGTGATGAGGTGGGCGTCGAGAAGCACGTTGTTGAGGAGGCCGTTCGCCTGGAGCAGCACCCTGAACAGGACCGACACGACGACCAGGGAGGTCACGGCAGGAAGGAAGATGGCGAGCCTGAGGGGACCGCGGAAACGCCGTATGCCCTGGTTGAGGAGTACGGCGAGAACGAGGGCGAGAAAGATCATCAGCGGTACCTGGATGAACATGAAGAGGAAATTGTGGCCGAGGGCGGCCTGGAAGATCGTGTCGTGGGCCATCCGGACGAAATTGCCGAGACCTATGAAGGTGTTCGACATGCCCTTCCATCTCCTCGTGACGTAGTAGAGAGACGAGACGATGGGATAGAGCATGAAGAGGCTGAAGAAGATCATCGATGGGGCGACGCACAACCAGCCGAATCGGTTGAGGTAGCGCTGAAACCTTCCCCGCTTTTCCATGGGCTGCTCCTGGGCTTGAATTTCAAAAAGGCTTCCGCTCGCGCCGGCATCGCGAGGGGCGCGGGAAAGCCCCCGTCGCCGGCCCCGGGGGGTCCGGCGACGGGGCCCCGGCCGACGAGGTCGGCCGGGGCGCAAGCCTTACTGGCCCATTACCTGCTTGTATTCCGACTCGGCGGCGGCGATCGTGGCATCCACCGTCGTTAGCTTGCCCTGGAAATAATTCAGGGTCGCGTGGGCGACGGCGTCGCGCATCGGCACGTAGTTGGGCGTGTACTTGAGGACGGGGACCTTGGCCATCCAGGTCGCAAAGTCCTTGTAGATCGACTGATCCTTGTAGAAGAAGTCGTCCTTGGCCGTGTAATTGGAGCCGCTCTGGCTGGGCAGGTAGGTGCCCATGGCTCCCGCTCCCTTGAGGATGCTGTTGTAGAAGGCGAGGGTGTCGGGGGTCGTCGTCGCCCAGACGGACTTGAGGAAGTCGACGGCGAGGGCCTTGTTGGGGCTGCTGGAGAACACGTACCAGCTCGAGCCGCCGTTATTGGAAGCGTTGGAGGCCCCGGCCACGCCCTCGATCTTCGGGGTGGGGATGACCATGTACTTGCCCTTGTTCTCGGGGCGGGACTTTACGCTGCCGACCATCCAAATCGCGTTGAGGAAGCCCGCGCTCTGATCGCTGTTGATGGCGTTGATCCAGTCGCTCCAGCCGACCACGGGATAGAGGAGACCCTTGTCGTTGAGTTCCTTGAACAGGGTGAGGGATTTCTTGAAGGCGTCGCTGCGGAGATTGAGGCTCCCGTCGGGACTGAAGAACTGGCCACCCGTGGACTGGACGACGATGCGGAGCATGTCGAAGTTGTCGCTCTGATAGGCGAGGAGGGGCTTGCCCGTCTTGGCCTTGACCGCGACGCCGAGCTTGATCACGTCGGCCCAGGTCAGGTTCTTGCCCATATAGTTGTCAGGATTGAGACCGGCGGCCTTTATGTAGTCCGTGCGGAGCCAAAGCCCGGTGGAACCGGTATCGAAGGGAATGCCGTAGACGTGGTTGCCGACAGTCATCGGCCCGACCTTGTAGGCCGCGAATTTGCTGTAGTCGACGCCGGCCGCCTTGAGGTCGACGAAGGCGTTGGGATAGTCCTGGAGGAACTGCTCGATGCGGAAGTCCTGGAAGAGTGCGATGTCCGGAAGACCAGCCCCTCCCGCCTGGAGCCCGGAAATGATCTTCGCCTCGATATCCTGGGCCATGTCGACGATCTCGATGTTCACGTCGGGATGGGTCTTGTTGTAGACCTTGGCCGCCTCTTTCATGGCGTAGACGTTGAAATTGGGGTCCCAGCACCAGACCGTCAATTTCTTGCCCTGGGCCATCAAGCCGCTTGCGAAAACCGCGGCCACGACGAGGGCGATGAACCATCTTTTCTTCACGTGGAGCCTCCTCTGGAAGAACGCTTCGCCACGACGTGGCGCGGGATCACTCTGGGGCCGGGCGGCCCATCCCGCAAGAGACAGGAATCACGAATTCCCCGTGACATTTGTCCCGTGGTCGCGCCTCTATGTCACGACGGGACTGCGACGACACCCCGCCGACCTGGGGCCGGTGGGGCCAGGAGCGTCCACGCAAGGCGTCAAACCGCCAAGGATGCCGCCCTCGACCCAGGCCGTCGGGCGCCTCTCACTCGTGATAGCGGATCCGGTTGGCCATCTGGATTATCTGGAAGCGGTCCTGAACGCCGAGCTTGGAGTAGATCATGCTCACCTGGTTGCGGACCGTATGCTCCGCCAGGTGGAGGGATTCCGCGATTTGCGCGTTGTCGCAACCGGTGGCGATGAGCGAAAAAACCTCGCGCTCGCGGCGCGTGAGGGTCTCGAAGCCCTCGATGTCGCCCTCCCCTCGCCCATGCCGCGCCGGCTCCTCGTCGAGGATGCTTCGCATGAGCTTGCCGACCACATGGGGTGAAATCTGCATCGCACCGCTCTTGATGGCCCGGATGCTAGCGATGAGTTCCGTCGGGGAAATGTCCTTGAGGAGATAGCCCGCCGCCCCGAGTCCAAGGGCCTTCCGCACATACTCGTCCTCGTCGTAGGTGGACAGGATGAGGATCTTGGTGGTGGGAAGTTCCGCGAGAATGCGGCCGGTCGCCGCGACCCCGTCCATCACGGGCATGTGGACATCCATGAGTATCACGTCGGGCTTGAGGGCCCGGGCGAGTTCGACGGCTTCCGCCCCGTCGCGAGCCTTGCCGACGACCTCGATGTCATCGGCGTAATTGCGAAGAAAGGTGGCCAGGCTCTCGAGGAAAAGCTTTTGGTCGTCGGCGATGACGATCCTGATCCGTTCGTCCATCTCAGACTCCGGACCTGAAAGCCAGAGGTGGAAGAGTCCCCGACCCTGTCCCGGATTCCGGTATCTTCGGCGCAAGAGGTATGTCGATCCAGAGAGAGAAGCCGCCTTCGGCGGCCTGGCCGATCCGCACGCGACCGCCGAGGCCGCCTATCCGCTCTTCCATTCCGCGTATTCCTATCCCCTTGACGATGTCGAAGGCGCCCTTGCCGTTGTCCACGATGGAAAGGGATAACAGCCCCTTGTCGACCCAAAAGCCCGCCCGGACCTTGGTGGCCTTCCCGTGGCGCACCGCGTTCGTGAGGGCCTCCTGAACCGTCCTGTAGAGGGCGAGACTGGTCTCCTGTGGCAGGGAGTGGGGCATGTTTCCGAAACTCACGTCGACCTCGATCTTCGTGACCTTCCTGAAAATCGATACGATCTTGTGGATGGCCCGCGTGCAATCGGTGAGGCCGCTATGTTCGCTGCGCAGCTTGCGAAGAGCGGCGCGGGTCTCGCGAAGACCTTCCTGCGCCTGGCTCCGCGCGGCCACGAGAACATCCGTAAGACCGGACTGGTCCTCCCGTGGCAGGCTGCCTGCCGCGTCCATGAGAGCGATGAGGTTGGTGAAGATGTAGCCCGAGATATCGTGGATCTCCCGGCTTATGCGGTTGCGCTCCCTTTCGGCCGACTCCTGGTCGATGGTCTGGGCGTAGCCTTGGAGGTTCCTGTTGAGCTCGGCGAGGGCGTCCAGGTTGACCTCGTGGAGATGTACGAGGTCGACGAGCTCCTTCTGTCGGCGATTGAGGGTCCGGAGGAGACAGGCTGCGGCCGAAGCGAGGACGAGCGAAAGACCGAGGGCCCCGAGCTCGGCGGGCCGAGGATGCGGCGCCACCGGCGAGAGGGCACTATTGCCCAGGAATGCCGGAAAAGCCTGGGCGAGCATGAAGAACGAGAAGGCCGCGAGCGCTACGATCTTATCGAAGGGCGCCTCCTCGATGAGGCATATCTCGGCCATCAGCCCGATGCCGAGCACGAGCTTGACGGAAAGATAGGATTCCAGGCTGTAGCCGAGGATGACCAGGACATAGGCGCGGAAGAGGAGTACGGGGTGGAGCCAACCTCCCTTGCGGACTGGCCATGCGAGAAGACTGAGGAAAATCGAGGCTCCGATCAGGCCAAAGTAGGTCTCGGAGAAATACAGGGGAGTGTTGGCCGCGTCCTCCGGCGCAGGGTAAAGGATGATCGCGGCCGCGTAGGTCGCAATGAGGACTATACCGCGAAGGAAATCCGTTTGGGTCAATTTCCCGCGCAACGAGACAAGCGAAGCCACCATGCCTCCCGGGCGCTGATTTCGGTCAGGATTGCCCGGACGGCGCGGCGAGTCAAGCACGGCCGGAGAGCCCACGCATGGTCGCGCGGGGCCGTCGGTTGTATATTTATACCGCGCGTCGCGCAAAAGGAGCTGGAGGATGGACGATTTCGTTTTCAAGAATCCGACGAAGATCATTTTCGGCAAGGGAGCCGAGTCGAAGGTTGGGGCTGAGGCTCGGGAAAGCGCCTCCAAGGTCCTTCTTCACTTCGGCGGTGGCAGCATCAAGAAGACGGGCCTCTACGACAGGGTCGTCGCCTCACTCAAGGCCTCGGGCGTGGCCTTCGTCGAACTCGGCGGGGTCGAGCCCAATCCCCACCTGGGCCTCGTCAAGAAGGGCATCGAAATTTGCCGCAAGGAGAAGATTGGTCTCGTTCTCGCGGTGGGAGGCGGAAGCGCGATCGATTCGGCCAAGGCCATCGCCCTCGGCGTACCCTATGCGGGGGATGTGTGGGACTTCTACGCGGGAAACGCCGAGCCGGCCGAGGCCCTTCCGGTCGGCACCATCCTCACCATCCCCGCCGCAGGAAGCGAGGCGAGCACCGGGACCGTCATCACGAAGGAAGAGGGACTCCTCAAGCGGGGCTTCAACTCCGAACTCATCTATCCCCGCTTCTCAATCCTGAATCCCGAACTCGCCTTTACCCTCCCCCCTGAACAGATAGCCTACGGGGCAGCGGACATCATGTCCCACCTCCTCGAGCGGTACTTCACCAATTCGAGACCGGTGGAGTTCACGGATCGCCTCATCGAAGCCACCCTCAAGACCGTCATCGACGCGGCGCCACGGGTCCTGGCCAATCGAGGAGACTATGATTCCATGGCCGAGCTGATGTGGGCCGGGACGATAGCCCACAACAATCTCCTCAATACCGGCCGGGTCGGCGATTGGGCCACCCATGATCTCGAACACGAGGTGTCGGCCATCTACAACGTCGCCCACGGGGCCGGCCTCGCGGCACTCTTCCCCTCCTGGATGCGATTCGCCCTGCCCCACGATCCGCTGCGTTTCGCCCAGATCGCCAACAGGGTCTGGGGCATCGAACTCGTGCCCAAGGATCTCGAACGGGCGGCCCATCGCGGCATCCAGGCCTTAGAGGCCTTCTGGACCTCCCTAGGCCTCGCGACCCGCCTCGGCCCCCTCGGCGTCAAGGACGACCGCGTCGCCGAGATGGCCGAGAAGCTGAGCGCGAAGGGAACGAGGAAGACGGGAAACTTCGTGAAGATCGGGCGCGCCGAGGCGGAGGCGATCTACCGCCTCGCCCTTCGCTAGGACGGTCCGCCTTCGCCAAGGGCCATTCCGATTTAGGTGGCCCTTGGCGTGGCGATCGCGTTCCGATCGCCCCATCCGACCGCGAGGCGCCTCACTCTCCTCTTTGGTAGTTCGGCGCCTCGCGGGTGATCGTGATGCTGTGGGGATGGCTTTCGAGGAGGCCGGAGGAGGTTATGCGAACGAGATTGGTCCGCTCGCGGAGATCGGCGAGGGTTGCGGCTCCCGCGTAGCCCATTCCCGAGCGCAGGCCGCCGAGCAGCTGGCTCACGTATTCGGATAGCTTTCCGCGGTAGGGAACCATGCCTTCGACGCCTTCGGGCACGAGTTTGCCCCCGCCTTGACCGCTCCCATAGCGGTCGCGGCCGTAGCCCTGAAGGGCGCCGAGGGATCCCATGCCGCGGTAGCTCTTGTACTGGCGGCCTTCGTAGAGGACCAGGTCCCCGGGGCTCTCTTCGAGGCCGGCGAGGAGGCCGCCGAGCATCACCGTCTCGGCTCCCGCCACGATGGCCTTCACGATGTCGCCCGAATATTTGACGCCGCCGTCGGCGATGACGGGAACGCCGAGGGCCCGCGCAGCCTTGGCGCAGGCCCAGATAGCGCTCATCTGGGGCATGCCGGCCCCCGAGATTATCCGCGTCGTGCAGATCGATCCGGCTCCGACGCCCACCTTGACCGCCGAGGCTCCGGCCTCGATGAGGGCGATCGTGCCCTCATCCGTGACGACATTGCCGCCGATGACGGGTAGCTCCTTCGCGACGGCCTTGATCCGCCTGATCGCCGCCATCACGCCCTTGGTGTGCCCGTGAGCCGTATCCACCACGATGACGTCGGCGCCTGCGGCGGCGAGACGCTCGACGCGGTTTTCGAGATCGGGGCCCACGCCGACGGCGGCTCCCGCGAGAAGTCGGCCCCTCGAATCGGTGGCCGCGTTGGGGAAGTCGAGTTTCTTCTGGATGTCCTTGACCGTGATGAGTCCCCGCAGCCTGCCTTCGGCGTCCACGATGGGCAGCTTCTCGATGCGATGCTTGCCGAGGATGGCCTTGGCCTCCTCTATTCCGGTGCCCTCAGGGGCGGTTATCAGTCCCTTCGAGGTCATGAATTCTGAAACGGGCCGGGAGCCGTCGCCCGGGCCGCAAAAGCGTCTGTCCCTGTTCGTTATAATACCGACCAGTTTCCCGCTCGATGGCTCCACGACGGGCACACCCGACACGCGCCATGTTTCCATCACCTTTTCCGCCTCGGCGAGGGTCGCCGTCGCCGGGAGGGAAACGGGATCGGCGATCATCCCGGATTCGGAGCGCTTGACCTTCCGCAGTTCCTCCGCCTGGTCCTCAGGGCTCATGTTGCGGTGGATGATCCCGATGCCGCCCATCCGGGCCAGGGCGATGGCCAGCCGCGCCTCGCTCACGGTATCCATGGCCGCGGAAAGGAGGGGCGCCTTGAGGGTTATGCCCGGCACAAGGGTCGCGCTGGTGTCGACGTCGGAGGGTAGCACCTCGCTGTAGCCGGGGACGACGAGGAGATCGTCGAAGGTGAGTGCCGTCCCGGTCGTAAACAATTCATCGTTTCGCATGACTTCTCCCTGATGCGTCTTAATGGCGGAAATGCCTTGTTCCCGTGAACACGACGGCCATGCCGGCCGCGTCCGCCGCGGCCAGGACCTCGGCGTCCCGTATCGAGCCTCCCGGATGAGCCACGGCCGTGACGCCGGCCCTGGCCGCCTCCTCAATCCCGTCCGCGAAGGGGAAATAGGCGTCCGAGGCCATCACCGAACCGCGGGCGCGCTCGCCCGCCCGCTCCACCGCCTGCCTGACCGCGTCCACCCTGTTGGTCTGGCCCCCGCCGATCCCATAGGTCGCGTCGGGTCCCGCGAGGACGATGGCGTTGGACCGCACGTCCGTGACGGCCTTCCAGGCGAAGCGAAGGGCCGCGAGTTCCTGGGCCGTAGGTGGGCGCTTGGAGGCGGTCTTCCACTCGAGGCCTTCCGGATCCCCGAGGTCACGATCCTGAACCAGCCAACCTCCCGTCACCGAGCGGATCTCCCTCATCGGCTCGAGGGCCGCCGCCGGCTCGATTTCGAGAAGGCGTAGGTTCTTTTTCGCGACGAGGGTCTCCTGGGCCTTCGTGTCGAAGGCCGGGGCCGCGACGCATTCCAGGAACATGCCGGCCAGTGCGAGGGCCGTCTCGGCATCGACGATCCTGTTGAAGGCGACGACTCCCCCGAAGGCGGACACGGGATCGGCCGCGAGGGCCTTGGCGAAGGCCTCGGCGGGGCTCCCGCCCAAGGCGATCCCGCAGGGGGAGAGGTGCTTCACGATGGCACAGGCGGGACTGTCGAAGGAGGCCACCGACCTCAGCGCCGCGTCGAGGTCGAGGATATTGTTGTACGAAAGCTCCTTGCCCTGCGTTATGCGACCGCCGAGAGGTCCTTTGCCCGGGACGGCCGAGCGGTACTCGGCCGACTGATGCGGATTTTCGCCGTAGCGGAGCTGTCTTTCCCGTGTTCCTGGCAGGCTCGCAGCGGTAGCGCTTCCTTCGCGGCGATCGCCGCCTTCGGCAAGGCTCCGATCCCCGACGAGGCTCGCGAGCCAGACCGAGATGGCCCCGTCGTAGGCCGCGGTGCGCTGGAAGCCCTTGAGGGCCAGATGACGCCTTAGCGCGGCGTCGGGAATGCCCGTCTCGAAGGCCCGGGCGATTTCGTCGTAATCGGAAGGATCGCAGGCGAGGGTCACCCTGGCGTTGTTCTTGGCCGCCGCCCTCGTGAGGGCCACGCCGCCGATATCGATCTCCTCGACGAGTTCCTCCTCGCTCGCGCCCCCGCGCGAGAGTACCGACTCGAAGGGATAGAGATTGACGACGACGAGGTCGATGGGGCCGAAGCCCCGGGACTCCAGTTCCGCGAAATCCCCTCCCGTCCCCCTCGCGAGGATGCCGCCGTGGATCGCGGGATGGAGCGTTTTGACCCTGCCACCGAGCATCTCGTCGGATTTCGTATAACTTGCCACGTCCGTGATGTCGAGACCGGCGTCCCGCAGGACCTTCCCCGTGCCGCCGGTCGCTAGGAATCGAAAACCGGAGGCGGCGAGGCGCCTCGCGAAATCCGGGAGACCCGTCTTGTCATGCACCGATACGAGAGCAACCTTCACTTTGATCCTCCTCGAATTCCCGCCTTCGGCGGCTATGCCGTCGCGGCGCAGCCGTCCCGCCAACCCGAGAACGAGCCGATGCTCTGTTTCGTGCATCCTTTCCTCGAGGGATTCGAGACTCTCGCCGGGCAGTATGGCCAATTCTTCCGAAACGATGAGGGGCCCCGTGTCCACGCCCTCGTCCGGAACCAGGTGCAACATCGCTCCCGTCCTGTCGATGCGGCCCTCGCTCGCGGCCATCCAGGCTCGCTTGATGGCCTCCGTGCCGGGAAAGCCCCCCGGCAGGGCGGGATGCAGATTGACGACCCTCCCCGGGAAACGGGAAAGGAAGGCCTTGCTGAGGATCCGCATCCAGCCGAGAAGGAGAATCCAATCCGGCGAAAAGCCCTCGACGAGGTCGGCGAGGACCTCGTCGTATTCGGCCCGGGCCTGCCCGGCCGGCGGAAGGGCGATCGCGTTTATCCCGAAGGACCTCGCCTTCGCGAGACAGGGGGCCGTCGGCCTGTCGGTCACGAGGGCGGCGAGCTCGATGGAAAGCCGGCCCATGGCCACCGCCCGCGCGAGGGCCTCGAAGTTGCCGCCCCGCCCAGAGGCGAGAACGACGATGCGGGGGGAGGCGTCCGAATCGATCATCGTAGTACTGTCCTTCCCGAACCGGCGACGAGTTCGCCTATCACGAAGCTCTCTTCGGGAACGAGGGCCCGGAAGTCCTGGAGTTCGCGCGATGCCACCACCGCCACCATGCCGATGCCGAGATTGAAGACCCTCGCCATCTCCTCGTCGCCGGCTCCCGATAGATCCTGGATGAGGCCGTAGATGGGGGGAATTTCCCAGCTCCCTCGCCGCACGAGGGCGTCGAGGCCCGCGGGAAGGATGCGCGGGATATTTTCGACGAAACCGCCTCCCGTTATGTGCGCGAGGGCCTTCACCGGCGAGGGATCGGCGCGGAGAGCCGGCCAGAGAAGGGCGAGATAGGAACGATGGGGTCTGAGCAAGGCCTCGGCCGGGCTCTCGCCGAGGCGGGGGTGGACAGCCCGGAGATCGACGCCGGCGAAGGCCTTGCGGGCCAGCGAATAACCGTTGGTGTGGAGGCCTGACGAACGGAGGCCGACGAGGAGGTCGCCCTCCGCCAGGTCCGCGCGAGGGAGCGTCCTTTCGTGTTCCATGACCCCGACGATGGTACCGGCTATGTCTATTTCACCCTCGCGATAGGTCCCAGGCATCTCGGCCGTCTCGCCGCCGATGAGGGCGCAGGAGGCCTCCCTGCAAGCCTTCGCCATGCCTCCCACTATCTCCGCGATCGCCTCTGGCACGATCTTCGAGGCGGCGATGTAGTCGAGGAAGAAGAGGGGCCGCGCTCCTTGCACGAGGATGTCGTCGATCGAATGGTTGACGATGTCCTCGCCGAGGCCCGCGAGTCTTCCCAGCGAAAGGCCGAGGCTCGTCTTGGTGCCGACGCCGTCGGTCGACGATACGAGCACGGGGGCCTTCATGGCCAGGAGGGCCTTTGCGTCGTAGACGCCGCCGAAGGATCCGATGCCGGCGATCACTTCCTTCCCGTAGGTCGACTTCACCGCCGTCTTCATGAGTTCGACGGTCCTGTTGCCGGCGTCGATGTCCACTCCCGAACGGGCGTAGGCCGACATGGCTTTCAGCGATGTTGTCGCCGCCTCGTCGAGCCTGCCTTTTGCCCCGATGTCGTTGCGGCGTTGCGACTTTTCCATGACGACGCTTTGGGCGAGGCTGGAGGCCAGGGCGATGGCCTCGGGAAGCGTTGGGGCCGAAGCCACGGCGTCCAGGACCCGGCCGGCCGCCGCGACGAGCCTCCCCCCCTCGAGCCGGGTCCCGGCATGGAGGAAATAGCTTCCCGAGGGCGTCGCGACGGGAAGCGAGATCGCGGCCCCCGCCTTCGTCGCTCCCGGATAGCCCTCCGATGCGAGGACGACGCAGGAGGCGGCGCCCTCCGACCATTCCAGGGGCGCGGTTCCCAGGGCCCCCCCCGCGCAGGCCAGGAGGACGGCGCCCAGGTCGGAGCGGAGCAGGGGAAGGATGGATTGGGTCTCGGGATCGCCGAAACGGCAGTTGTACTCGAGCACCTTCGGTCCGCCCGGGCCGAGCATGACCCCCGCGAAGAGGGTACCGACGAAGGGCCGCCCCTCCTCCCTCATGCCATCGATGGCTGGACCTATGACAATGTCAGCCAACTTCTTCGCGATGTCGGCCGACAGGGCCGGGGCGTAGGAGCCCATGCCCCCCGTGTTCGGGCCGCGGTCCCCGTCCAGAAGGCGTTTGTGGTCGCGGGCGGCCGGCATCACCGACCAGCGGCTGCCGTCGGAAAAGGCCAGGATGGAGAGCTCCTCGCCCTCGATGCGTTCCTCCACGAGGATCTGGCCGCCCGGTCCACCCATTTCAAGAAGCCGTCCCACCGCGTCTACCAACTCCTCGTCGCTGTCGGGGAGGATGACGCCCTTGCCCGCGCAGAGCCCCGAGGCCTTGATGACGGGCAATCCATCCATCGAGCGGGCGAAGGCGAGGGCCTCGGCCGCGCCGCCGAAGATCCGCGCCTTCGGGGTGGGAATGCCATGTCTTTCCATGAACGCCTTGGAAAAGGCCTTCGAGGTCTCGATTTGCGCCGCCTCCCTCGATGGCCCATAGCAAGGGATACCGGCTTTGCGCAGGGCGTCCGAAAGGCCGGCGGCGAGGGGGGCCTCCGGTCCCACGACGACGAGGTCGACGCCGCTCGAAGAGGCGAGGCGCAGGAGGCCTTTCACGTCGTCGGCCTCTATCGCTTCGATGGAGGCGAACTCCGCGATGCCGGGATTGCCCGGCGCGACGCGGAGCTCGCTCACCGAGGGGGAGTTCGAGAGGGCGAGGGCGAGGGCCGATTCCCTCCCCCCTGATCCCACGAGAAGTACCTTCATGCGCCGCCTCCCTCGAAGGCCGTCTTCGACCCTCCCTCGTGAACTTCGATCGGGTAACGCCCGCTGAAACATGCGTCGCAGAGGCCTCCCGTCCCGATGGCTCGCTCGAGCCCCGCGAGCGAGAGCCAGGCCAGGCTGTCGACGCCGAGTTCCTTGGCGAGGCCTTCCGGGCCGAAGCGCCGCGCGATGAGCTCCGCGGGATCGCCCATGTCGACGCCCATGTAGCAGGGATGGCGTATGGGCGGGCTCGCGACGCGGAGATGGATCTCGCGCGCCCCGGCCCCCCTGATGAGGGCCACCAAGGCGCGGGTGGTCGTGCCCCTCACGATGCTGTCGTCGACGAGGACGATGCGCTTGCCATCGAGGTTCCCGGCTAGGGGGCTGAATTTGAGGGCCACGCCGCGCTTGCGTAGGGCCTCGGTCGGCTCTATGAAGGTCCGACCTATGTAGCGGTTCTTTACGAGGCCTTCCTCGTAGGGGATTCCCGAGACGTCGGCATAGCCGATGGCGGGCGGTATGGCGGAATCGGGGACGGGCACCACGATGTCGGCGTCGGCGGGAGCCTCCTCGGCGAGGATGGCCCCGAGGGCGCGGCGGGCCGCATGGATCGAACGGCCGTTCCATTCTGAATCGGGGCGCGAGAAATAGACGTACTCGAAGGCGCAGGAACTTCTCGGTTTCGCCTCGATTCCCGGATGGACCCTCAGCGATCCGCCACGCGCCTCGACGATCCGGCCGGGCGCCAGTTCCTCGAAGTCCCTCGCTCCCAATATCCGCAGGGCCGAGGTCTCCGAGGCGAAGGCCGCGCTTCCATCGGGGAGTGTTCCCTTTGAAAGGGGTCGGAAGCCCCAGGGATCGCGCAGGGCGTAGATCGCCTCGCGGGTGAGCACGAGGAGGGAAAAGGCCCCTTCCCAGCGCCTCATCGCCCGCGCGATGCGCTCGGGCCAGGTCGAGCCCTCGGCGCCCGCCAGATCCATGGCGAGGAGCTCGGTGTCCGAGGCCGACGAGAGACCGATGCCGCGTTCGAGGAGCTCCCGCCTGAGAAGGGAGGCGTTGGCGATGTTGCCGTTATGCGCCACTGCAAGCGGGCCATGCCTCGTCTCGATGACGAAGGGCTGGGCGTTGCGCGTCGAGGAGTTGCCGGTCGTCGAGTAGCGTGTGTGACCGATAGCGAGGGAACCGGGCAGTGAATCCAGGGAATCCTCCCTGAAGACCTGCGAAACCAGGCCGAGGTCCTTGTGGAGATGGAGGGTGGCGCCGTCGGAGGAGGCGATGCCGGCCGCCTCCTGCCCTCGGTGCTGAAGGGCGAACAGACCGTAGAAGACGGTTCGCGCGGCATCGCGTGAGAGACGATCCGCCGACTCCCCCATCGCGATGCCGACGATGCCGCACTCCTCCCTTGCTTCGCTCATCGCGTGCCGCTTCCGGATGGACCCGTTCCGCGTAGGGCCTGGTCGGCCGCCCTGATTTCCTCCACGCGCCTTCCCTTTTCGGTGGCCAGCTTCGGGCGTATCGAGGGCTCGGCGAGGGAGAGGATCTTGGCGGCGAGGAGGGCGGCGTTGCCCGCGTCCATCACGAAGGCCGGGGCGACGCCCGATGGCATCCTGACGCTCGACCAAAGGTCGGCCCCGCCATAGCTCTCCGAGGGCGGAGGGCAGGCGATGACCGGGGAATCGACGGCCCCATCGACGAAGCCCGAGAGCGCGTTGGAGCGGCCCGCGACGGTCACGTAGACCTTGGGCCTGCCGTCGGCTTCGTAGGCCGCGAGCATGGCGACGAGGTCGCCCGGCGTCTTGTGCGCCGAGGCGACGCGGAGCTCCGTTGCGAGGCCCAGTCTCGACGCCGCTTCCGCTATCTTGCGCGAATGGGCCTCGTCGGAGCCAGAGCCCATGATGATTATGAGGATGGGCTCGCTCACACGAAGCCTCCCCGCCTGAGGGCAGTCATGATCGATTCGGAAGCGTCGCCTGTCGCGGGAACGAAGGCCTTGCCCGTCAGCGCCTCGTAGACCCGGCGATACAGGGCTCCCGCCTCCTCCCAGATCGAGGCGGGCAATTCGGGGATGGGCCCGTCGCCCCGATAGCCGAGGGCGGCGAAGGCCAACCTCACGAATTCCTTATCCATGACTTCGGGCTCCTTGCCGACGGCGATCAGGCCTTCCATCGTGTCGAGCTTCCAGAAGCGGGAGGAATCGGGAGTATGGACCTCGTCGATGAGAATGACATCGCCCTCGGGCGATCGTCCGAATTCGTACTTCGTATCGACGAGCTCGAGGCCCGCCTCCCTCGCTATCGAACGGCCCCTTTCGAAGAGCGCGAGGGCCGCGGACATGACCCGTTCCCAGGTGGAAGCGTCGAGCCAACCCCCCGAGACGACCTCGGCGGGGGTGAGGCGTTCGTCATGACCCGTCGGGCCCCCCTTTGTGGTCGGCGTGACGATCGGCTCGGGAAGGGCGTCGTTCTTGCGAAGCCCCTCGGGAAAGTCATAGCCGTAGATGGTGCGCTCGCCGAGCTCGTAGCGTCGCCAGAGTGCCGTGGATGTGACCCCGGTTATCCGCCCCCTCACGATGACCTCGACGGGGAAGGGATCGGCCTCGACCACAATCGAGGCCCGCGGCTCGGGAACGGCGACGAGATGGTTCGGGACGATGTCGCGAGTCCGCTCGAACCAATAGGCCGAAAGCTGATTGAGAACCTGCCCCTTTCCGGCCACGCGGGCTATCACCCGATCGAAGGCGGAGATCCTGTCGGTCGTCACGATAAGCCGCTTGCCTTCCGGAAGGCGATACCATTCACGCACCTTCCCCGATCCGCCGAAGGGGAGCGGAAGCTCCAATTCCATCTTGTCCGTATCCATTCCTGTCTCCATCGCCGTCCTCCTGATCACAAAGCCTGGGCGAACTTGATCCCGTTCTCGAAGAATTTCCTGACAATGAGGTCGTTCCCTTGGTCCGAGGCGAGGCGCGTCCTCGGCCTCATCGCGTTTTCCGGATGGGGCATGAGGCCGAGCACATTGCCCTCGGCATTGCACAGACCCGCGATGTCGCGGGCCGAGCCGTTCGGATTCTCCGGCCAAGCACCATCTGCTGGGCTCCCGTCGGCCCTGGCGTAAACGAGGGCGATCTGGGCCCCCGCCGAAAGCCTGTCGAGAGCCGCCGCATCCTTCGCCACCAGCCTGCCCTCCCCATGGGCGACGGGACAGGCGAAGGTCCCGAGATCCCTTGTCCAGATGGAGCGTGAGGGAGGGACGGCGAGACGGACCCAGCGGCATTCGAAGTCTCCCCTCGCGTTGCGTGCGAGGGTAAACTCCCGCTCGCGGTGCCGCGGGGCGCCTAGCTCCGCCGCAAGTTCCCCCTTCCCCCTCCCCGCCGCGGATCCGGGAAGGATGCCGGACTTCACGAGGGCCTGGAAACCATTGCAGATGCCGAGGACCGGCCTTCCCGACGACACGAAATGCGCTACCTTTTCCGCGAAGCGCCTTTCGAGGTCGAGGGCCAGCAGCGCGCCGGCTCCCAGGGCGTCGCCGTAGGAAAAACCCCCGGGTATTATGAGCATGCCGAAATCGGAAAGCTTCGTCGTGGCGAGCCGGGAAATCGGCACGACGACGGCTTCACCCCCGGCGAGCTCGATGGCTTCGCCGACATCCCTGTCCCTGTTCGTCCCCGGTCCGAGGAGGACGAGCGCCCGCGCCTTCATTGTGCGACCTCCGATCTGCCCTTCCATGCGTCGAGAAGCCTCTCGACCGATATCTCGATGTCCGGACCATGGCCCGGTCCCGCGGCGATCGCGAGCAGGGGCTCCGCGCGGACTTCCCCGATCGCGACGAAGGGCAAGCCCTCCATGTCCTCTTCGAAGGCTCGGACCTCGGAGGGGGCCACCTCCACGAGGATGCAGCCGTTGGTCTCCCCGAAGAGGGCCGCGAGAGTCCCACGTGTGGCGCCGATCCGCGCGAGCGAGACGCGCGCGCCGAGCCTGCCACCCATGCACATTTCGGCGATGGTCGCGGCGAGCCCACCCTCCGAGACGTCGTGGGCTGCGCAAACCCTGGCGGAGACGATGGCCCGATGAAGGGCCCGATAGGTTTCGCGCGCCCCTGCGGCCGCTCCCGGCACGCCGATTTCCACCCCCTCGGGGGCTCCGAAGATCGAGGCGTACAGGCTGCCCCCGAAACGCGGCTCGAAGGGTCCTACGAGATAGAGCCTGTCGCCGGCGGTCTTGAGCCATGAGCCAGGAACCTCCTGCGGACTGGGCACCAGCGCGATGCCCGAAATCAGGAGGGAGGGAGGAACGGCCCTGCGAGAACCGTCCTTTCCGGTGTATTCGTTGTAGAAGGAATCCTTCCCAGAAATGAAGGGAGTTCCGAAGGCGAGGGCCGCGTCGCGGCAGGCGCGGGCCGATTCGAGGAGATCCCACATGACCTCGGGTCGCGTCGGGTCTCCCATGCAGAAATTGTCGAGGACGGCGATGCGGTCGGGGTCGGCGCCGACGGCGACGAGATTCCGCATGCACTCGTCGTGGGCGGAGATGGCCGCCCGGTAGGGATCGTAGGAGGCATAGGCCGGTCTGAAACCATTGGCCACCGCGATAGCCCTCCTGCCCGAAGTCCCTTGGGGCACGATGACCGAGGCGTCCTGTGGCGCGTCGCAGAAAGGACCGTCGAAGGGCGCGAGGATGGTGCCGCCCTGCACCTCGTGGTCGTATCGCCTGACGACAGCTTCGGCCGAATCGCTGCCGGGACTCGCGATGAGGCGCAGCAGGGCGTCTACTGCCGAAGGAGCCGCCGAGGCCGCCGCGGGAGGAAGGGGACGGGGACCGGGCGAGGCCTTGAGGGTCTTGCGCGGGAGCCCCTTGTCGAGAAAGTCCGTGGGCAGGTCGAGGAGAGTCCTTCCGCCCATCCTCCCCACTATCCTGCCCGTCCCGGAGAAGGCACCAAGGTCGTACATGCCGGCATTGTATGTTTCGCACAACTCTTTCAGCACCATCATGTTCCCGGGGGGAACGGCGAGGATCATTCGCTCCTGGGCCTCGGAGAGCCATAGTTCCCAGGGAGCCAGGCCGGGATACTTGGTCCCGATGGCGTCGAAATCGACATCGACCCCCGTCTCCGAACCCATCTCGCCTATGGCCGAGGAAAAGCCGCCCGCGCCGCAATCGGTGACCGCGTGGTAGAGTCCGCGATCCCTCGCGGCGAGGAGGACGTCGAGGGCCTTTTTCTGGGTTATCGGATCGCCGATTTGGACCGAGGCGCCGGCCACCTCCCCGGTGGCGGCATCCATCGTCATCGACGAGAAGGTCGCCCCGCGAATCCCGTCGCGTCCCGTAAGGCCGCCGATCGCGACGACGCGGTCGCCGATCGACACTCCCCTCCTCCGCAGGCCCCTCGGAGCCAGGCCGACGCAGCCGCAATAGACGAGGGGGTTCGAGGCGTAGCCTTCGTGGTAGCAGAGACCGCCGTTGACCGTGGGGATCCCCATCTTGTTGCCGTAGTCCTCTATTCCCGCCACGACGCCCCTTGCCACGATCCTCGGATGGAGGGTGCCTGCGGGAAGGAGGGCGGGATCGAGATCGCCTGGCCCGAAGCAAAGCACGTCGGTCGAGGCGATGGGACGGGCGGAGACGCCCATGATGTCGCGGATGACGCCGCCGAGTCCCGTGTTCGCCCCGCCGAAGGGCTCAACGGCCGATGGATGGTTGTGGGTCTCCACCTTGAACGAGACCTCGAAGTCCTCGTCGAGCTCGATGACACCGGCATTGTCGACGAAGGCCGAGAGGACCCAGGGCGCGGCGATCTCCTCGGTAGGTCGTCGTATATAAGTGGAAAAGATCGAGTCGACGATCGCGGGATAGACGATCGGGCCTTCGCCCTCCTCCACCCCCGCGGAGCCGGCCTCGACCTCGATCATCGCCTTGAAGGTCTTGTGGACGCAGTGCTCGCTCCAGGTCTGGGCGATCATCTCG
>DATKTD010000314.1:0-17020 GCA_035531315.1 Rectinemataceae bacterium | reverse complement strand
TATTCCGCGCAGCCCGAGGCCTTCCTGCCTACCGAGATAGAGCTCCTCGAAGAACTCGCCGAAGACCTCGCCTTCGGCATCCTGGCCCTTCGCGCCAGGCTCAGGAACAGGGAGGACGAGGAGAGGATACTCGAGGCCCTCCGGGAGAAGGAGATACTCCTCATGGAGCTCCACCACCGCACACGGAACAATATGCAGGTGATATCCTCGATGCTGAGCATCGAGGAGGAGCGTCTCGCGAACGCGGCCGACAAGAGGGTTTTCGAGGCCGTCGGCATGAGGATCCAGGCGATGGCCCTCGTCCACCAAAAGCTCTACCAATCGGGGGACCTGAGCAGGATAGAGCTCCGCGACTACATCGAAGGTCTCTGCCTCCTCGTCCGAGAGAGCGAGGGTAAGGACGAGGCGCAGGTTAGCTTCGACTTCGACGGGATGGAGCAGGTCAAGGTCCTCATCGATACCGCCATCCCCCTCGGCATCGTCCTCAACGAGCTCCTCGCCAACGCCTTCGCCCACGCCTTTCCCGGCGAGCGCCCGGGCCGGATCGCCGTCTCACTCGCTCGCGACGACGAGGGCCTGATACGGATAGAGTTCGACGACGACGGCGTCGGCTTCGAAGCCGGAGCGAATCCTCGCGAGCGCGGCAAGACCGGCTTCATGCTCATCTTCAACCTCGTGACGAAGCAGCTTGGAGGCCAGATCGACTGTTTCTCGAAGGGTGGAACCTCCTGGTCGATGCGCTTCCACGAGAACCGCTATACGCCCAGGATTTGACGAAGCTCACACAAGAGAAAACCGTTAAACTTCAAATGGTAACCTTATAGTAAAACACGGTATTTTCGATCCGTCAAAAAATATCGTTGACAGCTTCTCCACGGCAGTTCAATATGCGCCGCAAGGCCGGGGGCCGAGAGCGCCCGACCGCTGCGAGGACTACATGGGAGAGGAACGAAGAACGGGGAATCCGGCCCTAGGTTACCCGCCGAAGCAGGGCCTCTACGATCCGGCAGCCGAGCACGACGCCTGCGGCATCGGCTTCGTCGTGAACATCAAAGGCCGCAAGTCGCATGCGGTGGTATCGCAGTCGCTCACGGTGCTCCGCAACATGAGCCATCGAGGGGGCGCCGGCTACGAGCGCAACTCGGGCGACGGGGCCGGCATCCTCACCCAGATACCCCATCGCTTCTTCCTCGAGGTCTGCCCCGAATCCGGCATAAGCCTGCCCGCGGCGGGCGACTACGCCGTGGGCTCGGCCATGCTCCCCCGCGACCCGGTCATCCGCGAAGCCACCTGTGGCGAGATCGAGGGCCTCGCCGCGGGACTCGGCTTCCCCGTCCTCGGCTGGCGCACCCCGCCGGTCGACCTCTCCTCCCTCGGCCAGGTCTCGCGTTCGGTCATGCCCGTCATCCGCCAGCTCTTCCTGGGCAAGCCTTCCTCCGTCGTCTCCGAGCTCGACTTCGAGCGACGCCTCTACCTCCTCCGCAAGAAGATAGAGAAGGCCGTGATCGGCAAGGAGGAATCGGCCCCCGACTACCGCTACTTCTCGAGCCTCTCCTGCAGAACCATCGTCTACAAGGGCATGCTCACCTCGGAGCAGGTCGAACCCTTCTTCCTCGACCTCCTTCATCCAGCCTTCGAGTCGGCCCTCTCCCTCGTGCACTCCCGCTTTTCCACGAACACCTTCCCCACCTGGATACGCGCCCACCCCTACCGCTACCTCATCCACAACGGCGAGATCAACACGCTGCGCGGAAACTTCAACTGGATGCACGCGCGGGAATCCCTCATCGCCACCGAACTCTTCGGCGAGGACTTCGCCGACATCCTCCCCATCATCAACCCCAACGGCTCGGACTCGGCGATGTTCGACAACTGTCTCGAGTTCCTCCTCCTCACCGGCCGCTCCCTCCCCCACGCGATGATGATGATGATTCCCGAACCCTGGTCGGGGAACAGGGACATGAGCCCGGCCAAGCGCGAGTTCTACGAGTATCACGCGAGCCTTATGGAACCCTGGGACGGGCCTGCAGCCATGGCCTTCACCGACGGCACGACGGTCGGCGCCGTCCTCGACCGGAACGGTCTCCGTCCCGCGCGCTACATCGTCACCCTGGATGACACCGTCGTCATGGCCTCGGAGACGGGGGTCCTCGACATCCCCGCCGACCGCATCGTCCGGAAGGAGCGACTCAGGCCAGGGCGCATGCTCCTCATCGACACTGCCGAGGGGCGGATCATAGGCGACGAGGAGCTCAAGGAGGGAATCGCGCGGAAGCTTCCCTACGGGGAATGGCTGCGCGAGCACATGGTCGGCATCGAGGAGCTCCCGCCCTCGCCGCACCGGGCCGAGCCCGACCACGAGTCGGTGCTGAAGCGCCAGAAGGCCTTCGGCTACAGCAACGAGGACCTCCGCCTCGTCCTCCTCCCCATGGCCCGCGACGGCATCGACCCCATGGGCGCCATGGGCAACGACACCCCGCTGGCCGTCCTGTCCGAACGCCCGCAACTTCTTTACAATTATTTCAAACAGCTCTTCGCCCAGGTCACCAACCCTCCCATCGACGCCATCCGTGAGGAAATCGTCATCGGGCCCGAGACCTTCATCGGATCGGAGGGCGACCTCATCAATCCCTCTCCGAGGGCGGCCAGGCAGATCAAGCTCGCAACCCCCTTCATCGACAACGACGAACTGGCCAGGCTCCGCCACATCTCGCGCGAGGGCTTCAAGGCGACCGTCATACCCATCCTCTTCTCGGTGGAGGAGGACGGCAGGGGTCTCGAGGCCGCGATGGACGCCGTCTGCGAGGCCGCCGACCGGGCCTTCGCCGAGGGTGTCAACATCCTTATCCTCTCGGACCGCGGGGTGACGAAACATCGAGCGCCGATCCCCGCCCTCCTCGCCGTCTCCGGCCTCCACCACCACCTCATCCGCAACGGGACGCGGACCCGCTGCTCGATCGTCCTCGAATCCGGCGAGCCCCGCGAAATCCACCACTTCGCCATGCTGATGGGCTACGGCGTCTCCGCGGTCAATCCCTACCTCGTCTTCGAGACCATCGACGACATGATCCGGGCGGGCATCCTCGTCGGGAAGAGCCACGCCGAGGCCGTGGCGACCTACAAGAAGGCCGTGACGAAGGGCATCATCAAGGTGATGTCCAAGATGGGCATCTCCACCGTCCAGGGTTACCAGGGCGCCCAGATCTTCGAGGCCATCGGCCTCGGCCCCGCCCTCATCGAGCGCTACTTCACCGGCAGCCCCTCTCGAATCGGCGGTATCGGCATAGCCGAGGTGGCGGCCGAGGCGGCGGCCAGACATGCCGCGGCCTTCGGCGAGGGAGCGAGCCACGACGAGGGCCTTCCCTCCGGCGGCGACTATCAGTGGCGCAAGGACGGCGAGTACCACCTCTACAATCCCGAAACGGTCCGCGCCTTGCAGGAGGCCGTCCGTTCGGGGGACTACGCGAAATTCAAGGACTACTCGCGGCTCGTCGACGAGCAGTCGCTCCGCCCCTGCACCCTGCGCGGCCTCATGAAGTTCCGCGCCGCCAAGGCCATACCCCTCGAAGAGGTCGAGGCGGTCGACTCCATCGTGAAGCGCTTCAAGACCGGGGCCATGTCCTACGGTTCGATCTCGAAGGAGGCCCACGAGGCCCTCGCCATCGCGATGAACCGCCTCGGCGGGAAGAGCAACAGCGGGGAGGGAGGAGAGGACCCGGCGCGCTTCGTGCCGGAGGCCAACGGCGACTCGCGGCGCAGCGCCATCAAGCAGGTGGCCAGCGCCCGCTTCGGCGTCACGAGCGACTACCTCATGAACGCCACGGAAATCCAGATCAAGATGGCCCAGGGAGCCAAGCCGGGCGAGGGCGGCCAGCTCCCCGCCAAGAAGGTCTATCCCTGGATAGCCGAATGCCGCGGATCGACGCCCGGCGTCGGTCTCATCTCGCCTCCGCCCCACCACGACATCTACTCGATCGAGGATCTCTCGGAACTCATCCACGACCTCAAGTGCGCCAACCCAGCGGCCCTGATCTCGGTCAAGCTCGTGTCGGAGGTCGGCGTCGGCACCATCGCCGCCGGCGTGGCCAAGGCCAGGGCCGACATCATCCTCATCTCGGGCTACGACGGCGGCACGGGAGCCTCGCCGCGCACATCGATGCGACACGCGGGCCTGCCATGGGAACTCGGCCTGGCCGAGACCCAGCAGACCCTCCTCCTCAACAATCTCCGCTCGCGCATCACCATCGAGGCCGACGGGAAGCTGATGACCGGCCGCGACGTCGCCATCGCCTGTCTCCTCGGCGCCGAGGAATTCGGCTTCGCGACAGGCCCCCTCGTCGCCCTCGGCTGCGTGATGGCGAGGGTTTGCAACCTCGACACCTGCCCCGTCGGCGTCGCCACCCAAAACCCCGAGCTCCGCAAGCGTTTCGCCGGCAAACCCGAGCACGTCGAGAACTACATGCGCTTCATCGCCCGGGAACTCCGCGAGCACATGGCCGCCCTGGGCTTCAGGACGGTCGAGGAGATGGTAGGGCGCTCGGACATGCTCGAGATGGAAGGCCTGGCCACGAATCCCAAGACGGCCGGTCTCGACTACTCCGCCATCCTCGCGAGGCCCGAGGTGCCGGCTAGCTACGGCAGGCACAAGTCGAACAGACAGGAGCACAGCCTCGAGGATTCCCTCGACCGGCGGGTCCTTCTCCGGCTCTGCGAAGCGGCCATCGAAGGTGGCGAGAGGGTCAGGCTCACCATACCCATACGCAACGTCAACCGCGTCGTCGGCACCATTCTCGGCTCGGAGATCACAAGACGCTACGGGGCGAAGGGTCTGCCCGACGACACGATCGACCTCAAATTCGTGGGCTCCGCGGGCCAGAGCTTCGGGGCCTTCCTCCCCCCGGGCATCACCCTCCGCATCGAAGGCGACTCGAACGACCACATCGGCAAGGGTCTCTCGGGCGGCAAGATCGTCGTCTGCCCGCCCTCCGACGCGGCCTTCAAACCCGAAGAGAACATCATAATAGGTAACGTCGGCTTCTACGGGGCGACGGCCGGGGAGGCCTATATCCGCGGAGTCGCCGGCGAGCGCTTCTGCGTACGGAACTCGGGCGTCAGGGCCGTCGTAGAGGGAGTGGGCGACCACGGCTGCGAGTACATGACCGGGGGCCGCGTCGTGGTCCTCGGACCGACAGGGCGCAACTTCGCCGCGGGCATGTCGGGTGGCATCGCCTGGGTCTACGACGCCGACGGCAATTTTTCCTCGCGCTGCAACCTCGAGATGGTCGAGCTCGAAGACCTCGCCGACCCGGAGCTCGCCGCCGAGCTACGGGCCCTCGTGGAGCGGCACGTCGCCGCTACGGGCTCATCGCTGGGTGCCCGCATCCTCGGCGGCTGGGAGGGCGCGGTCAGGCGCTTCGTCGTCGTGATGCCCAAGGACTACCGGAGAATGAACGAATTGATACGACAAAAGACGGCCGAAGGCATGTCGGGGGCGGAGGCCCTGATGGCCGCCTTCGAGGCGAACAACAAGGATGCCGTAAGGGTGGCGGGGAACTAGACGGGGGACCAGGGCGGGCCGGCGGGGGTGCATGGCGCCGTATTCGGGCAAAAGAAGGCAGCTCCGACAAACGGTTGCGATTACAGATCGAGGGCCATTTCGTATTGGCTGATATATATGCCGAAGCCGTTCCTCGCCAGCACCTCCTCGATCTTGGCGCCCTCTTCGACGTTCAGGTATTTGAGCCCCCTGCCTTCGCCTCCCCTCTCCAGCAGCGCGAAGAGCCTTTTTTCCTTCTCGCTCCCGATGCTGTCGGCGCTCAGGCCGAGTTGGAGGATGCTTCCGTTTCGCTTGTGGACTATCCCGAAGTTCCGCGGCTCCGCGGCATCGGCGATGAAATCGTGGCGCTCGATCGCGTTCAAATAGGATGCGTACTCGTTCTGCCACGAGGGCGCGAAGGTGATCGACTCGGCGGCGTCGACGAGGCTTTCCAGACCCGGTCGGCCTTCCGCGGCGGCATCGACCCCTGCCGGCCCCCCTTCTCTCTTGTAGCAGTTCAACTTTCGCGTCACCGCGAAGCCGTATCTTCGATACAGGGACTGGGCGGCCTCATTGTGCTCGAGCACCTCCAAGAGGAATCGCCTAACTCCCCTGGCCTTCAGCCTGCCGATGGTGTCCTCCAGAAGCCTGGAGCCAATGCCCTTCCCCTGGAAATCCTTGATCGTCCCTGTTCCGCTGTCGTAGGCGGTGAGGACCCCGCCCCTCGTGCGTATTCCCACCAGGATGAACGATGCCAGCTTCCCGTCCGCGAAATAGCCGTAGGAGAAGTCGGGCCTATAGCTCCTGGTCTCGAGCATTTCCCGCAGGGCCCCTTCCGGCATGTCTATCGGAACCTCGTATTCCGAAAAGGCATCGACAAAGGCCGCATGGACCTCGGCCAGAGAGCTATGCTCGAGCGAAAAGATCCCATCCATGACAATGGCCTTACAGACAGATCTCGGCGGCCGCCTCGTGGCTCAGGAAGAGGGTCATCGCCTCCGTGTAGCCATAGGCGCCGGCCTGGCCGAACATGACGAGGTCGCCGGCCTTGAGCCTCGGCAGTCTGAACTCGCCGAGACGATCGAGGGAGGTGCAGAGGGGACCGGCGATGGTTTGGGCCGGATTCTCGCCATCCCCCGCGGCAGCCCCGGGCGCCGCCGCGGGAAAGGCCTGGCCAGTGAGGGCGGGCCTGAGCAGGTGATTCGCCCCGCCTTCGAGGATGGCGAAGTCCACGCCCCGGCTCTTCTTGGTGCGCACGACCCGGGCGAGGTAGACACCGACCGGCCCGGCGAGCCATCGCCCCGGCTCGAGGACGAGGTCGCCGCCGAACCAGGGATTGTCGCGAAGAATTTCGGCCAGGCCCCTTCCGAGGGCCTCTATGTCGAGTTCGCTTTCATCGGCATTGTAAGGGATTCCGAGACCGCCCCCGAGGTCGACGAGGTCGAGGCTGCAGCCGCCCTCCTCGGACATCCGCTTGCCGATGGCCATCGCGGCACGGTGGTTGGCGAGGAGACGCCCCGCGTCGCGCTCGTTGCTCGCCGCGAAGACTTGCAGACCGGCTATCCTCACGCTCGTGAAACGTCCGGCCTCCCGAAGGAAGGCGCCGAGGTCCTCCTCGTCGACGCCGAAGGCAGAGGGCCCCGCGCCGCCTATGAGGCGCTTCGCCTCCTCGACGCCCGAAGCGGCGCCGGGATGGACGCGGAGACTGACAGCCAGGGGGAGGGAGGCGCCGGGCAGCCGCGCGAGGGCCGCGTCGATTTTTTCGAGGTCTTCGATGCCGTCGGCCTGGATCCGCGCGCCGAGGCCCAGGGCGAGACGAATCTCGTTGGCGCTCTTGCCGGGTCCCGCGAAGAGGATGCGCTGGCCGGGTACACCGGCCGCACGCACGCGGGAGAGTTCGCCGTCGGAGGCGCAGTCGAAATAGGAGCCCTCGCGGGCGAAGGCGGCGATGAGGTTGGGATGGGGGTTGGCCTTGACCGCGTAGGCCAGTCGGGTCCGGGGGGGAAGGACAGCCTTGAGAGTCTTGAATCTCGCGCTCGCGCGATCGATACGATAGACGAAACAGGGCGTGCCCCTTTCCTCGGCGAGGCCAAGGGCCTCCTCGTCGGAAAGGGCGAAGAGCGCGTCGCGCGAAAGACTCAACGAAGGGCCTCCTCGAGGACCGTCGCAGCGTCTGTGCCCTCGTCGCGGTACTTTACGATGCAGGGCGCGTAAAGGGAAATACCCCTGGCGGCGGCGAAATCGCCGCGCGCCGGCCTCGAGCCCGGAACGACGACGGCTCCCTCGGGGATCTCGCCTCGGAGCTCCCGGCCCTTCACGAGATCGTAGATCGTCGTGGCGGCGCTCACTATGGTGCCGGGGGCGAGCACGGCCCGCGATCGGACGACGACGCCCTCGACGAGGCCGCAGAGGGCGCCGATGAAGGCCCCGTCCTCGACGACGACGGGCATGGCGCCCGCCGGCTCGAGGACGCCGCCGATCTGGGCGCCGGCCGAGAGGTGGACCTTGGCGCCTACCTGGGCGCATGAGCCCACGAGGGCGTGGCTGTCGACCATCGTGCCCTCGCCCACCCATGCGCCGACATTGATGTAGGCGGGCGGCATGATGACGACGCCCCGCCCAAGCCGGACGCCTCTCCGCACGGAGGAGCCTCCGGGAACCATCCTGACCTCGTCGGCCGGGCCGAGGAGGCGGGGGGGAAAGGCGGCCTTGTCCGAGGCCCCGCCAGGCCAGTCGCCGAAGGCCACGATGGCCGAGGAGCGGAAGCCCGCAAGGATGCCGGTCTTGACCCAGGCATTGGCGCCCCAGCTTCCGTCGGCGGCCTTTTCTGCCGCGCGAAGCTCCCCCCTCTCGAGGGAGTCCAGAAGAGCCTCGAGGGCCGCGCGAAGGCCCCCGTCGGCGAGGAGGGCCTCCATGGGCCTCGAAAAGAAGGCCGTCAGTTCCGCCCGCGTCATGGTCGGGCTCCCTGCCGCAGCCAGGGCGCTATGGTCTCGGCGATGCGCGCCCTCGTCGCCTCCTGAACCTTGGCCAGGGGGAGGCGGAGCGACTCGCCGCAGATGCCGGCGATGGCGAGGGCCGCCTTGAGGGGAGTCGGATTCGACTCGAGGAACATCGCGTCCATCACGGGGACGAGGAGGGCGTTCAGCGATGCGGCCTCCTCGCGTCGGCCGGCCAGGGCCGCCTCCACCAGGGCCTTGAACTCGGCGGGGAGGAGATTCCCCGCCACGCTGATGAGGCCGGAGACGCCGACGGCGATCTCGGCCAGGGCCAGGCCGTCATCGCCGGAGAGCACCAGCTTCCCCGGAGGCAGGCTCCGGACGATCTCGGCTATCTGGCCGAGGTTCCCGGAGGATTCCTTGACAGCGACGACCTGGGGAATGGCCCAGAGCCTCGACAGGTCCTTGGGCCCGAGATTCATGCCCGTGCGGCCGGGAACGTTGTACACAATGATGGGCATGGCGGGGGCCGCGGCCGCGATGGCCCGGTAATGCGCCTCGAGGCCGGCGATCTGCGGCTTGTTGTAGTAGGGGGTGACGACGAGGATGGCGTCCGCCCCGAGGGAGACGGCCTGCTTCGCCAGGGTCACCGCCTGGGCGGTGGAATTGTGACCCGTGCCGAGGACGAGGGGCCTGCCCCCGCATTCCTCGCGGGCCGCCCGCATCAGTTCGTCGCGCTCCGACTCGAGAACCGTCGCGCCCTCCCCCGTCGAGCCGAGGACGACCAGGAAGTCGGCCCCGCCTTCGGAGACATGGCGGACGAGGCGGCGCCAGGCGGGAATGTCGAGGCCGCCGGCATCCTCAACCGAGGGCCTGCCGTCCGCGGCGAAGGCGGGAAGAAAGGGGGTGGCGAGGGCCACGCCAAGCCCCCTGAGCCTGTCGATGTCGAGCATGTCAGTGACCTCCAGACGCGAAGAGAGGATCGATGAGGGTCGCGGCGAAGTCGTCGAAGCTGTAGAGCCCCTTCCTGCCGCGCATCCATTCGAGGGCGCGGATTGCCCCCGAGGCGAAGACGGCGCGCGAATGCGCGTCGTGGGAAAAGACGATGGTCTCGGCGGGTGCCTCGAGCCGGAGCTCGTGGTAGCCGACCTCGTCGCCGGCCCTGAGGCTGGCGACATTGATCTTGCCGGCCTGGGCTGCCCCCGTGCACCAGCCACTGAAGGAGCCGCCGCCTTGGCGATTGCCCTCGGCCAGGGCCTCGGCGAGGAGCTTGGCCGTCCCGCTCGGGGCGTCGGCCTTCTTGTTGTGGTGGCGCTCCAGGATAGCGAGGTCGGCGCCGCCAGACAGGGAGGCGGCGGGGCCGACAGGGCCTGTGGCCACGGCTGGGCCGGTGGCGCCTGCGCCGGCAGACCCAGCGCCGGCCGTGCCGCCGCCCCCAACCAGGGCCGAGAAGCGCCCGAGGGCGAGGGCCGCCCTGCGCATGAAGGCGACGCCAAGGCTAAAGTTGGGCGACACCATGACGCCGATATCCCAAGCCTCGGCCCCATCGAGGATGGAGGGCTCCCAACCCGTAGCCCCGACGACGAGGGGACAGCCGACCCGGCGGGCCCAGGCGACATGGGCGGCGACGCCGGAGGCCTGGCTCGCGTCGAGGGCGACATCGGGAACCGAGGGCGGGTCGCCGGCCTCCTCGAGGGCCCAGACGATCTCGTGGCCGGCCTCGTCGGCCGCCGCCATCACGGCCTGGCCCAGGCGACCAGCGCCGAACAGACCTATCCTCATGAGCCCTCCTTCCGACTCGAGCCGGCGACGGCCGTATCCGCCGATCCAAACAAGGCCGTCGCGGCCGATCCAAACAAGGCCGCGTGGAGACGTCGCTGCGCCTCGGCCGCGTCCTTCAGCGCCACGACGAGGCTCAGGTTTATCTCGTTGGAACCGAGGCTGATCATCTCCACATTGATGTCGCGGAGGGCCCCGAAGGCGGCCCCCGTCACACCCGGCGTGCGCTTGAGCTCTTCGCCGACGAGGGCGACGATGGCCCTGTCCTTCTCGACGCGGACGTCGGCGAAGCTTCCCAGCTCGGCCACGAGGGCCTCGAGCTGGGCGGCACCCTCGTCGACGGTGACGGAGACGCTGACCTCCGAGGTCGAGACGAGGTCGACGCTCACGCCCCTTCGCCCGAAGACTTCGAAGATCCGCGAAAGGAAGCCCGCGCCACCGAGCATCCGGGGGTTTCGCACGGTCACGACGGTCACGGGGCCCCGCGAGGCGAGGGCCGTCACCGGAAGGCCGCTGGCCGACTCCTTCGATATGGTCGTGAACTTGCCCTCGGGAAGCATCGTGTTACGCACCGTCACGGGGATGCCCAACTCCACCGCGGGGAGGATGGTCGCGGGGTGGAGGACCTTGGCGCCGAAGGCGGCGAGTTCGGCCGCCTCGTCGTAGCCCAGGATTTCGACGGGTCGCGCGCCCTCGACCACCCTGGGGTCGCCCGTGAGGACGCCTTCGACATCGGTCCAGATCTGGATTTCCGCCGCTTCGATCGCGGCACCGAAGAGGCTTGCGCTGTAATCGGAGCCCCCGCGGCCGAGGGTCGTGGGCACCCCCGCGTCGTCGGCGCCGATATAGCCCTGGGTGACGACGATCCTGCCGGGGCCGAGGAGGGGGAGGAGGGTGAAGGATGCCAGGTGTTTGATGGCCTCGGGCCTGGGCCTCGCCTGGCCGAAGCGCGAATCGGTCCGGAGCACCGTCCTCGCGTCGAGCCAGGTGGCTTCCATGTAGGCCGCGAGGAGGGCCGTCGAGAGGAGTTCGCCCCGGCCGACGAGGAGGTCCTTCGACCTCTCGGGGAGGGTGCCGAGGAGGGCGGCGCCCCGCAGCACGGGGACGATTTCCTCGCGGGCCCGGGCAAGGGCGGCCTTCACCGCCTCGGGAGGGTCTCCGCCGAAGAGTTCGGCGGCGGCCGCCTCGTGGCGGCCGATGATCTCCTCGAAGGTGGCGAGGGCCGCCGCCTCGTCGCGGGACTCGGCGGCCCGGCCCGCGGCGAAGAGGGAATCGGTCACCTTCGACATGGCCGAAAGGACGAGGAGGACGGCGTCGCCCTTCGCGGCCCGGGCACGGGCAAGGGCGGCGACGCCCCGGAGGCGCTCGGTACCGGCCACAGAGCTGCCTCCGAACTTCATCACGACTATCCTGTTCACAGGATCCCCCTCGCCACCGCCATCTCGGCGTTGAGAAGGGAGCCGCCGGCCGCGCCACGTTCGGTGTTGTGCCCGAGCACCATCATCTTGGAGCCGAGGATGGGGCATAGGCGCACACGACCCACCTGGATGCGCATGCCCCCGTCGTCCTCGACGTCGCGACGGGGTTGGGGCCTGTCGACCTCGTGGCGGACGACGACGAAACGCTCGGGGGCCGAGCGGAGGCCCAGGCCGGCGGTGTCGGGCACGAAGGCCTCGAGGGCCGCCTCGACCTCGGCAGGCGAGGGAGAGCCGCGGAGCCTGATGCTCGTCGCGATCATGTGGCCATCCACGACCGGGACGCGGTTGCAGGCGGCGGAGATGCCGAAGGGCGCCGGCACGACGCGGCTCCCGTCGAAACTGCCGAGGATCTTCTGCGCCTCGCTCTCGACCTTCTCCTCCTCGCCGCGGATGAGGGGGACGACATTGGCGACGGCGTCGAGGCTCGCGACCCCGGGGTAGCCGGCCCCGCTCAGGGCCTGCATGCTCACGGCCATCACCGCCTCCGCCCCGAAGGTCCTGTGGAGGGGACCCAGGGCGCCGACGAGGACGGTGGTGGTGCAGTTGGGATTGCAGACTATCCCCCCCTTCCAGCCGCGACGCTTGCGTTGCAGCTCGAGGAGGCCGAGGTGGGCCGCGTTGAGCTCGGGCACGAGGAGGGGCACGTCCTCCTCCATTCGGAAGGCCGAGGCGTTGGAGAAGACGAGGGCACCGGCGGCGGCGAAGAGTGGCTCGATCTCCCGGGCAGGGCCCGTGTCGAGGGCAGAAAAGACCAATTGGGACAATGCGCGCGAGGGCTCGCAGGGCTCGAGGATCATGTCGCCGAGGCCGGCGTAGGCCTCGCCGGGGAGGCGCCAGTCGCAGGCCTCCGCGTATTTCTTGCCGACGGAACGCTCGCTCGCGGCGAGGCTGGCGACCCGGAAGAGGGGGTGCTTCGCGAGGCGGCGGACGAAGCGCTGGCCGACGACGCCGGTGGCGCCAAGGACGGTGACGGGGATGCGGTTCATCGATGCTGCTCCTTGTTCCTCCGGTCCGCCTGGGCGGCCGGTTCCTGTCCGGAATCGAGATAGAAGGCGCCGAGCCTCTCGAAGAGCTCGATGCCCGTGGCCAGTTCGTCGAGGGAGAGGGATTCCTCGGGGCTATGGGCGGCAGAGGCTTCGCCCGGGCCGCAGAGGATGGCGTCGCCGTCGGGGGCGAGGGCCCTGAGCATGGGGAGGTCCGAGCCGAAGGGCACGGGGCCGCAGGCGAAGCCGGGCGGCGTCGCGAACTCGTCCCAGGGATCCTTCACAAGCTCCTCGACGCGGCCCCGGGGGGGACGGCTGGCGAGAAGGCCCTCGTACAGCTTGCCCCCGGGAACGACTCGAAGGGCAAGCTCGGCCTCTGCCCGGTCGGGCACCACGTTTGCCGCCCTTCCTCCCGAGATCGTGCCGAGGTTCCATACTTCGGGGCCGAGGCTGGGATGGACGAAGGCGGGGAACTCTCGAATCGCGCCGAGCCAGTCGAGGAGGGCGAGGATGGCGCTTTCTCCGAGCTCGGGGAGTCCGCCGTGGGCCGTCTTCCCCTCGCAGGAGAGACGGAGCCTCACGAAGCCCTTTTGCCCCGTGGCGAGGCGGTTGGCCGTCGGCTCGCCGACGACCACGGCGCGAAGGTCGGGAAGCCGCTCGCGGAGTTCGAGGGCCTTCGCCGCCCCGGCCGAGTCTGTTTCCTCTCCCGAGACCCCGAGCCAGGCGATGTCGCTCCGTCCCGAGGCGAGGAGGGAGCGGATGGCGGCGATCTGGGCGGCGATCTGACCCTTGGCGTCGCAGGCGCCGCGGGCGCGGATGCGCCCCCCGGAGACGCTAATGGGGATGCGCGGCGGCACGACGTCGAGATGGGTGTTGAAGAGGATGCGTGGCTCGCCCCAGACGGCGAGGAGATTGAATCGTCCCCCCGAGACATCCTGACGCGATACCGTGGCGCCCATCGCCTCGAGTTCGGGCAGGATGAGGGGGAGGAGGCGGCCTTCGTCGCCGCCGGGGCTGTAGGTGGAACAGAGGGCTTCCAAAAAGGGGAAGTCCTTCGATTCCACGGATTGAAGGTTGGACACGGAGGACCTCCAATCCGATGGAGATCCCAAAGAAACCGCCCGGTCTTTCCGACCTTGGTGGGTGGGGGCGGCTTGCGATGGCACTCCGCGGGGACAAACCCCGCGACAGCCGCCGGGTATTAGCCCGGGCGTCCAAGGTGGGGATCGCGACTCCCCACCCTTCGGCGATCCTCCCCCTTCACCCACCATCGCCGGGATTCGCTCCCTCCGGAAGGTTACTCATGGGGATCGCTCCTCCAATCGGTTCAGGCAAAATACCACGCGGCCTTCCCCGAAGACAAGTCCTGCCATGAAGTATCACCACGACTGCCAGTCGCGGCCGGGCGAGGGACGGGCACGACCGAGCTAAAAGCGTGCACGGCCGATCAAAGAGGGGTCGCGACGATGCGCCGCTGGCAGCCCGAGGCCCGAGAATGCTAGCCTCTCCCCATGAACGCCATTATAGCCTTCGTCGCCCGCTACCTCTTCGTCCTCGTCGCCCTCGGCGAAATGGTCTACCTCTATCTTTACCATCGCAAACAATGGAAGCGCCTCCTCGTCGCCGCCATCGTCATCGGGGGACTGTCCCTCCTTGCGGGCCTGGGCCTCAATAAGGTCGTGCAGGATCCCCGCCCCTTCGTCGCCCAAGGCTTCACCCCCCTCATTCCCGGCTCCAGCGACAACGGCTTCCCCTCGGATCACACGCTCCTGCTCTCGGCCACCGCCGCCGTCACGATGATCGCCAATCCTTGGGCCGGGGCCGTCGGCCTCCTCCTGGCCATCGCCGTCGGCCTCGCCCGCGTCTATGCCGGCCTCCACCACATGCTCGACATTGTGGGTAGCCTCTTCATCGTGGGCTTCGTGGCCGCCGGCTATCTCATTGTGTGGATGCTGCTTACTCCCAAACCGAAGAAAAAGTCCTGAGACCATAGCCTCCCCTGCCCCCATCCGGCCCGGCCTCCACGCCAGGATCGGGCCGGTTCCGCTCCCTTTCGCTTGACATTCGCTATTTTTGAATCTATATATATTTCTTAATACTGCCTGAGGGCGGCACTGAGGGCCGGAACATTCCTGCCCGAGGAAACGACGATTGGGCAGAGCTTCTGCCCGGAAGGCCAGTCCCCGACCCGGAGGAGATATCCGATGGACAAGCGGCTCGGCATCGTGGCGATCATCCTCAATGACCGCTCGAGCGCATCCCGCCTGAACGCCCTCCTGGCGGCTCACGCGGGCTGTATCAACGCCCGCCTCGGCCTACCGATGCGGGACAAGGGCATCTCCCTCATCTCCCTCGTGGTCGAAGGGGACACCGACGAACTCGGCGCCCTCACCGGTCAAATCGGTCGTCTCCCCGGAATACAGGTCAACTCCGTCCTCACCAGGTTCAAGGAGGCACAGGATGGCGCGTAGGGGAGATCGGACACTGGTCGGGAACTTCATCGATCCGGAGGCCATCGGCAACATCATCGCCGACGCCAAACCCTCGCCCGAGCGCGTGCGCGCCGTCCTGGCCAAGGCGCGAGAACTCCACGGCCTTGCCTCCGAGGAGGTCGCCGTCCTTCTTTCGATCGAGGACCCCGAATTGGAGAAGGAGCTCCTCGCCACCGCAGGCGAGGTGAAGGAGGCCATCTACGGGCACCGCCTCGTCCTCTTCGCCCCCCTCTACATCGGCAACAAGTGTTCCAACGATTGCCTGTATTGCGCCTTCCGCGCCCCCAACACCTCGCTGAAGCGGCGCTCCCTCTCCCTCGACGAGATCGAGCTCGAGACGAGGGCCCTCCTCCGCGAGGGCCACAAACGAGTCCTCATGCTGTCGGGCGAGAGCAGCGAGGAGACCGTCGACCGCCTCGTCGCTGCCATCGAGAGGGTCTACTCCGTGAGAGAGCCCGCCCCGAGATCGGGCAAGCCCTCCTCGATCAGGCGCATCAACGTCGAAGTGGCCCCCCTCGAGGTCGAGGAATTCGCCAGGCTCAAGGCGGCGCACATCGGCACTTATGCCTGCTTCCAGGAGACCTACGATCCCCGGCTCTACTCGGAGTTCCACAAAAAAGGGCCCAAGGCCGACTACGAAAACCGGCTCTTCGTGATGGACAGGGCCATGGAGGGGGGGATCGACGATGTCGGCATCGGCGCCCTCTTCGGTCTCGGCGACTTCCGCTTCGAGGTCCTGGGCATGATGGCCCACGCCGCCCATCTCGAGGCGAAGTTCGGCTGCGGACCCCACACGGTGAGCGTCCCCAGGATCGAGCCCGCGGAGGGCACGCCCCTGGCCGCGAGGCCCCCGCGACAGCTCTCCGACCACGAATTCAGGCGGGTCGTGGCCAGCCTCCGCCTGGCCCTCCCCTACACCGGCATCATCCTTTCGACCCGGGAGGGGGAGGATCTCAGGAACGAGCTCTTCCGCTACGGAGTCAGCCAGATCTCCGCCGGCTCGAGGACCAATCCCGGCGCCTACGCCGAGGACGCGAGCGAGGACGGCTCGGCTCCCGCCGCGGAAGCCGCCGAGGCCGGGCGGCCCTCGAGCATGGCCGGAAGCCAGTTCCAGCTCGGCGACCACCGCAGCCTCGCCGAGGTCGTTGACAAGCTGGGTCAGCTCGGCTACGTGCCCTCCTTCTGCACCGGCTGCTACCGCAAGGGCAGGGTCGGTGCCGACTTCATGGACCTCGCCAAACCCGGCCTCATCAAGCGCTTCTGCGAACCCAACGCCCTCTTCACCTTCGCCGAGTACCTCGAGGACTTCGCCTCCGCCGAGGAGAGGGCCAGGGGCCTGGCGAGGACGACGGCGATGATACAAAGACTTCCCGACGAAGAAACGATGCGGAAGGCCCGCGAGGGCCTGGCCGAGGTGGCCACGGGCGCGAGGGACGTCTACCTGTGAGCGAAGGAGTCCTCAGCGCCGAGCAGCGGCCCGGGCCGACGAGGATGTCGGCGCGGCCCACGGGCGCCGAACTCCTGGCCCTGTCCGAGGCGGAACTCTTCCGCCGGGCCGACGAGGGCTGTCGCTCCGTCTTCGGCGACAGGGTCTACCTTCGGGGCCTCATCGAGACGACCAACTCCTGCGTCCGCGATTGCGCTTATTGCGGCATCAGGAGGTCCAACGCGAAGATCGGGCGCTACCGCTTCTCGGACGAGACGATCCATGCGGCGGTTCTGGCGGGCTACCGGGCCGGTCTCCGTTCCTTCGTCCTCCAGGGAGCCGAGGACCCGGACTTCGGCCCCGAGCGCCTCGCCCGCCTCGCCGAAGGCC
>DATKTD010000313.1:0-9544 GCA_035531315.1 Rectinemataceae bacterium | reverse complement strand
ATAGCCGCCCGCGTTGACCCTCTCGTGATGCTCGAGGGCGGCGAGCTGTACGGCCAGGGGCACCTGCAGTTCCTTGAGGACGCCGAAACCGAGGACCGTATGGGCCGTTATGCGGCGCTTCTCCTCGGGCGAGAGCTGGCGGTTGGTCATGAAAAGGTTGGATGGCAGTTTGACCATGCCGATCTCGTGAAGGACGGCGGCCGCTCCGAGTTCCATGAGACGGGGAAGGGGCATCTTCAGGGTCGAACCGATCAGGATGGATATGATGGAGGTCGTGACCGCGTGGGATATCAGGTAATTCCGATTGGGAGGAATGAGGGAGAGGGCGCGGAGGACGAAGCGTCGGTTGACGCCGAGGAGCTCGCAGAGTTGTCTCTCCCTCTCCATGAGGTCGGCGTATTTGAGTTCGGAGTTCGTCACGAAGCGGCTGTAGAGAGCCTCGACGTAGGCGATATAGCCCTCGAGATAGCTTCGCACCGAGGCGAGGGTCTCCTTGTCGCCGGCGCCCTCGACGATGACGCTGCCTTCCATGGAGGCCGTCGCCTCCTCGGACGGGCTTATTATGCTGTCGACCGCCTCCCCCTCGCTGTAGACCTCGCGGAATTCCCACTTCGAGAGCCGGTTGATGAGCTCTTGGGATACGGCGATTTCGGGGGAGAGGAGAATAAAACCCCTATCGAGGAAGAGCGGTTTCGTATAGAAACCGTTCGCGCGGAGATCTTTTAGCACTACGGCCTTCATGCTCGAACCCATTGACCCCTCGGTGACGCTCGCCTAAACTCCGTCCGTTCCGGACGTGCCCATTATTATTATAGGAGCGAAGGCAGATGAAATTTAGGACAATTTACGCGCTTTTCAACGCGATAATCGTCGTTTCCTTCCTCTTCGTCTTCTTTTTGCCCCTCGCCCTCCTGGGTTGGGACTATACCCTGACCTTCTGGAAAAGTTCCTGGTATCTCGCCCTCCTCTTCATCGGCCTCATAATCGTGCTCAACGCCTTCTTCATGGCCAATCGGAAGGTCTTCGGCTACTTCGAGAAGGAAGACTGGGACGGCCTCTCCGCATGGCTCGTCGAGCGCATCTTCGTGAAGCACCGCTATGGAGGGCTTCACATCCGCTACCTCGTCGACACCTGGTTCATACAGGGCGATATCGAGGGGTTCTCCCGGCTCGAGGAGGAACTTCGGCGGAGAAAACCCCGGCTATTGCGGAAGACAGCCGTCATTTTCGGCTTCATCAGAATATTGAAGGGCCAGGCTGCCGAGGCGGAGAGCTTCCTCAAACCCTGGCTCGGCATGCGCGACATCGACGATTGGGAATGGCTGCGTTTCGGCTATGCCTTCGCCCTCGTCCTCCAACGGAGGGTCGGCGAGGCCCGTCCGCATCTTTTCGAGGGGGCGAGTTCGCGCGACCCGGTCCTGGCCCTCCTCGCCGCCTGGCTCCTCGATTCGGTCGTGCTTGCCGCGGCGCCGCAGGGGCGGGACGACGAGACCGTTGCCGTCGTAGAGCGGACCAAGACCGAGCTCCGCAAGCGTTTTCCCGGCGCCAAGTTCGGGGCCGAGGTCGAAAAGGCCAAGGGCGAATTTCATGTCGTCGTCCTATCGAAGCCAATCGCCGACGCGAGGAAGTGGCTGGGCGCCTGAATAGGCTGTTGGCACTCGCCGCCTCCCTTGCGGGGCCGCGGACGCGAAGCCGCGTCGGCCTTCAAACCTATTTCCGGTAGCGGAGCCCGGCTGGAAGTTCTTGATAAGGGAGCATAACCTTCCGATATTGAGGCAGGATGCGCTTCCTCCCGAATCCTTGCGCCGCTCCGTCTCCCGGATCAGCGCGCAGGCCTGTCAGCCAAGCCTGTCGCGCTTTTGCGAGGCGCGGATCGCAGGCCCTTCCTCTCAGCCTCTTTCTCCTCATAGCCGCTTCTCCCCTCCTGGCCGGCGAGAGCCAGTGGCACGTGATCGCCCGCGGCGAAACCCTCTACTCGGTGGCGCGGAGCTATGGCATCAGCGCGAGCCTCCTCCAGGCAGCCAATGGGATCGCCGATCCATCGCGCCTCCGTGTCGGTCAGCGAATCCTGATTCCGGGCATTCATCGGGTCGAAAAGGGCGATACCCTCTACAGCATCGCGAAGTCGGCGGGAAGCACCGTCGCGGAGCTCAGGAAACTGAACGGCCTTTCCGCTTCCGCCCTCCTCCATGTCGGCGACATACTCCTTCTCCCGTCGAGCGAGGTGGCGGCTCAGCCCGGGACATTGGGGCGTGACCCGGCCTCTTCGTCCGGGAGCGACAAGGTGGCAAGCTCGAATCCCGATGCCACTGCCCAGAAGTCGCCCGTATCGACCCTCTCCACGCCCGATCCCGTCACGAGTCTCCCTGCCCATCCCCGTGCAGCTCGGAATTCATCCGCGAACGACCTACCCTGCGGCGGTGCGGTGCGGTACCTTGACGGCAAGGTATATGGAATCGCCATCAGGAGCAGCCAGGGCGCCGAAGTCCATTCGGTGACCGACGGCTATGTCGTTTCGGCCGGTCCTTATCGGGGATTCGGATCCGTCGTCTTCGTCCAAACGAGGACGGGGCTCATCTATGTCTATGGAGGCAATGCCCGCCTCGACGTAAAGGTGGGCGACCGAGTCCATCGCGGCCAGATCCTCGGCCGGGTCGGCAGCGACGCCTTTACTGGGGCGACAGACGCCTATTTCTTCGTATTCAAGGGCTCGAAGGCCCTCGATCCCGCGACCGCGCCAAGAGGCTAAGGAAGAACAGTGAAAACCGTCTTCGATGGAAAACCGCTTGCATCTTTGCGCAATTACTTTACACTGCGTCTACCGTCGGCCAGTCCCCACGCGTCGACCTGTCGGTCCGCGGGAGCGGATCTGCGGCCATGGTTCCTCTATGGCGCCTCATCGGCGTCGGCCCTCTGCGCGGAAAGGTGGTAACAGATGCCGGATGCTCCCCTTCCCAAGCCGCCCCAGCCGCGAAAGAAGAAGTTCAAGTCCCAAGTTTCGGCCGCGCGCAAAAAGCCCCGGCACAACCGCGAGACCGACCCCCTGGCCCTCTATCTCAAGCAGATATCGCGCTACCCCCTCCTCACGGCCGAGGAGGAGCTGCAGATCGGCGAAAGCATAGTCCATGCCCGGGCCATCCTCGGGGATTTCGACAAGAGCCTCGATCAAGAGGGCGGACCGAAGGAGAGGGAGAGACTGGCGGCCGAACTCATCGCCTTCAAGAACCGGATGATCTCCTCCAATCTCCGTCTCGTCGTGTCGATAGCCAAGAACTATCAACACCGGGGCCTCTCCCTCCTCGACCTCATAGACGAGGGCAACATTGGCCTCATCGAGGCGGTCGAACGCTTCGACTATACGAGGGGCTGCCGTTTTTCCACCTACGGAACCTGGTGGATTCGGCAGGCCATCATCAAGAGCCTCGCCGACAAGGGACGCGTCATCCGTATCCCCATCCACATGCTCAATACCATCAAGAAGTGCTACTTCGTCGCCAAGCAGCTCACGCAAGAGCTCGGCCGCGATCCCATGCCCGAGGAACTTGCGAGCAAGCTCGGCATGGACTCCAAGAGGGTCAAAGAGATCATGCGCCTCTCGCAGGAGACGGCGAGCCTCGACACGACGGTCGACGAAGACAACGTGACCCACCTCTCCGACCTGATCAAGGACGAGACCGTCGCGGAGCCCTTCGAAGAGGTCTTTTCGCTGACCCTCCAGGATACCTTGGGCGACGTTCTCAAGAACCTCTCGCAGCGCGAGATCACCATCATCCGCCTGCGCTATGGCCTCAACGGCGAGGGCCCGCGCACCCTCGAGGAAACGGGGAAATTCCTCGGCATAACGCGGGAGCGGGTTCGACAAATCCAGGAAAAGGCGATCCAGAAACTCAAGGACCTTCGCGAGCTTTCAGAATACCACTCAGTACCTTGAGGCTCGCGCGCGAGCTTTCGGAATACCACTCGGTGCCTTGAGGCTCGCGCGCGAGCATTGCGCCGCCGTCTTCGCCCCCCTCCCAAAACACTTCCGCCCCGATGATCCCCGCCGATGGCTCCTCCCATCCAGGTCGATGGTGACAGGGGCCAAACAGGACCGGCCTCCGCCTCGGCGCCGCTTCAGGCGACGAGGCCGGGCCCGATCGTTATTTTAGTTTGGCTGCCAAGGCCTCGTTGCCGCGCTTGGCGGCCACCTCCGAAGGAGTCTCTCCGAAGATGTTGCGCAGGGTCTTGTCGGCTCCCATGGCGAGGAGGCTATCCACCGCCGCCTCGTTGCCCGCGAGGGCCGCATAGGAGAGGAGGCCGTTGCCCAGGGGGTCGAGGGACTTGATCCTGGAGGCCGTCGAAACCAGGGAGGGAAGTGCCGAGGATAGGGGCATGGCGAGGAGGGCCTTGAGGCTTGCCCCGCCCTTGGCGATGGCTAGCGAGGCGGGAGTCTCGCCGTCGGCGTCCTTGGCGTAGAGGTCGGCCCCCGCGCTCGCGAGGAGGGTGACGGCGGGAAGCTCGCCGACCGTCAGCGCGGCGTGGAGTGGCGTCGTGGAGCGTCTGTCTCGCGAATCGAGGGCGGCGCCCTTCGCGATCGTGAGTTCTATGGCCTCGACGCTCGCCGAGGCGTCCACGAGGACGCGCAGGGCGTTCCTGCCCTCGCTGTCCTTCCTGTTGATCGCAATTGGCGCGAGGAGGACGTCGAGGAGGGGCAGGCTCTTGGCCGCGGCCGCGGTCACGGGCGAGACGCCGGAGGCGTCGACGGCGAGGATGTCGCCGCCCGCGGCCACGAGGGTCTTCGCCATGGCCGTATCGTTCGCCTCCACCGCGAGGAGGAGGGGCGTCTTGCCGCCCATGTTGCGCGCCTCGACATCGGCGCCTGAGGCGACGAGTTTGGCCTCGATGTCGGTGCGTCCGGAGCGGGCGGCCACGGCCAAGGGGGTGTCGCCGCGGTTGTCGCGGGCCTCGAGGGGGGCCTTGTGGTCGAGAAGGATGGCGACGCCGTCGAGGTCGCGTTTCTTCACCGCGTAGTGTAGGGGCGTCTCGCCGGCGAAATTGCGGGCGGCTGGATCGGCCCCCGCGTCGAGAAGGAGCGGAACGCTCTTCGTGGCCCCCCAGAGCATCGCGGCGTGGAGACTGGTGTCGCCCATCGCGTCCCGTACGGATGCGGAGGCTCCCATGGCAAGAAGTGCCTTGACCGATTCCGAAGCGTCGGCCTCCACCGCGAGCGCCAGGGCCGTCATGCCGTCGGCGTTGCGCGCGTCGATCTGGACGCCCTTTTGCCCGAGGAAGGGCAGGACCGAGGCGAGGTTGCGCCGGGCCGCGTGATGGAGGATGGTGTCGCCGTTCCTGTCCCGCGCGGCGACCACGGCCGAGTTGAAGAGCCAGTCGAGGGGGCCACCGGCTGCCGTGAGGCCGATGGAGACGGGCGTTTCACCCTTGGCGTTGGCCGCGAAGATGTAGGCCTTCGAGGCGAGGAGCTCCTCGCCCTGGATCCTGAGACCCTGCCTCACGGCGAGATGGAGGGGGGTGTCGCCGGCATTGTTGCGCGAGTTGACATCGCCTCCCTTGGCGACGATGAGATCGATGACGGCGGGACTGGCCTTGAGGTTGACGGCGATGGCCAGGGGCGTGTTGCCCTGGCTGTCGCGGGCGATGACGTTGGCCGGGCTCAGCAGGGCCGTGAGAACGGCAAAACCCGGCGTCGAGGAAGAGCTTCCCGAAGAATCGGCGGTGGCGGAAGCCGCGTTGCCCGCCGCCGGCGCAGATGGGCTTGAGGCCGGCGCGGCGGCGCCGACCGCGCTGTTGGCCCCGCCCGTCCCGGTGGCGGCCGCTCCGGTCGAGGAGCCAGCGGCGGCTCGAGGCGCGGCGGAAGCCTGGCTTTCGGCCGAGGCCTGCGTGATCGCGAGGGATATGGCGCTCTCCGCCCTGAGATTGGTGGCGAAGATGTCGCCGCCAGCCTTGAGGAGGGCAGCTATGTACTCGATGTGCTGGGATCGGACGGAGAGGACGAGGGGGGTGTCCCCCTCGGAGTTGGCGGCGTTCGCCTGGGCTCCGGCGGCGAGGAGTTCTTCGACGACCTTCACGGGGTAGCCGACCTGGACAGCCACATGGAGGGGGGTATTGCCGTTGCGATCCTTGAGCGAGGGATCGGCGCCCTTCGAAAGGAGAAGCTCGACCCCCTGCTGCACCTTGCCGACCGGCAGGGCTATATGGAGGGGCGTGTTGTCGAAGCCGTCGCGGGCGTTGGGATCGGCCTTTCCGGCGAGGAGGATCGAGGCCCCCTCGATCCAACCGGAACGGATCGCGTCATGAAGCGGTGTCGATCCCGAGCTGCTGCGAACGTTCGGATTGGCTCCTCGTGAAAGCAGGAACTGGACTATCCCGCTCGCCTTGAGCTCGACGGCCATGTGAAGAGGGGTCTTGCCGTCGTCGAAGCGGATGGCGGTGTAGTCGGCGGCCCTGATCGCCTGGGCGAACCAGGACCAATTGCCGATCGTGGGATTGACGCCGCGCATGACGAGGGTCTCGGCGATGCGGCCGGCTTCTATTCGATCTGGATGGAGGAGGGCGAAGTCGAGGGCGCTGCGTCCCGAGTTGTCCTTGGCGAGGGGATCGGCCCCCGCGCCGAGGAGGTCGGCCACGGCTTTTTCGGAGAGCCTGTCGGCGGCAACCATGAGGGCCGTCGTGCCATCGGCGCTTTTCGCGTTGATGTTCGGGCCGCCGAAGACCGCGAGGAGGAGGTCTCCTCCCTTGGCAATGGCGGCCTCGGCTGCGGTAGTCCCCGAGGGATCTTTGGCGAAGAGGTCGGCTCCCCTCTGCGCGAGGATCTTCGCGTCGTTGGCCTTGCCCTCGTCGATGGCGAGCCTGAGCGGCGTTCTTCCTTGTTTGTCGAGGGGATCGACCTTGGCGCCGAGCACGAGTATGAGCTCGACGATATCCGGCGCGTCCTGCTCCACGGCGTTGTGGAGGGGGTAATTGCCGTTGACGTCCGGGCTGTCGAGGGCCGCGCGGTTCGAGAAGAACTTGCGGAGTGCGGCGGTATCCTTCGTGCCAATCAGGGTGGCGAGATCGGGGGCCGGCTCGGGAGCCGGCACTACGGCGGGCTCGGGGGCGGGTTTCGGGCTGCCGGCGCAGCCGGCGAAAGAGAAGGACAGGATGAGGGCGATCACGCCCGCGAGCCAGGCATGGCGACGTGCCGCGTTTCCCATGTTCATCGATGACTCCTTGAATCTCGCCCCTCACCAAAAGGTGCTCAGCGTCTTCCCATGATTTTCGGGTTATTTTCGGTCCCGATCCATTGTATTATCCATGTATCGCCCTGTCTTGATAGGCGAGGCTGGGACAAGGCGCTCGCTTCGCCTGCGGCTGGGTTCGTGGAGGGCTTGCATGAAGATCGGAGCGATCGTTCCCGTCAATTCCGGGCTCTGGTCCGCCGCGATCGACGGCCTCCGCCGTCGCTTTCCAAAGGACGAATTCATTGTGGGCGAGGAGACAGCCCTTCGCGACCTTGAAGGCTTCGATGCCATCGTGGCCTCGAAATTGTCGGTTTCGACCCTCAGCGCTGCCTCCTCGCTCAAGGCCCTCTTCCTTCCCATCACCGGCGCGAACGGCATCCCCGCGGCGCTTCTCGCCTCGCGGGGCGTCAAGGTCTTCAATGTTCACGCCAACGCCGAATCGGTGGCGCAAAATGCCCTGGCCATGATACTCGCCTGGTTCGGCCGGACCATCGAATTCCATAACGATCTCCGCTCCGCCACCTGGCATGGCTTCTGGGTGGGGAGGGGCGCCGAGGACGAATGGGACACGATCTTCGATCGCCGTGTCGCCATCCTCGGAACGGGTGCCATCGGCTCCGCTCTCGCCTCCCTCCTCGCCCCCTTCCGCTGCCAGATCACGGGCTGGAGGAGACATGCCGAGCGGCCGCAGCCCCTCGGTTTCGATCGGATGGAAACGAGTCTCGAGGCCGTCGTGACGGGCTGCGACATAGTCGTCGCGGCCCTGCCCCTTACGACGGAAACCCAGGGCATCATAGCGGCTCCCGCCTTCGCTGCCATGCGCGGGGCCTTTTTCGTCAATGTCGGTCGTGGCGCGACCGTCGACGAAGAGGCCCTCTGGCTGGCCCTCCGCGACCGCAGCATCTCCGGCGCCGGCCTCGACGTGTGGTATCGCTACCCGCAAGGGGGGGCGACGCAGGGAGCGCCATCGCGCTTCCCGATCCACGAGCTCCCCAATGTCATCCTCTCGCCCCACGTCGGGGGTTCGACCCGGCAAGCCTCCCGTGCCGCCATCGAGGCCACCTGCGCCAATCTCGCGAGCTGGCTCGAGAGGGGCGAGTCCGAAAACGCTGTGGACCTCTCCGCGACCTATTGAGCCGAGGCCCTTCGATCGCCTTCGCCAAAGGCGCTCACGCGCCTTTGCCGCTTCCGAAGCGCAGGATGAAGGCCGCCCCCTGTCTCCGATCGAGTTCTATGCTTCCACCTATCTGCCGGGCGAGGAGTTCGACCAGGCTCATGCCGAAGCCGCCCGATCCCGCGGGCCCCACTCCTTCCGGGAGGCCGACCCCGTCGTCGGCGTAGCTCAGCTCGATGCCACCGGCCTCCCTTCGGACCCGGAGGCTGATCATCCCACGCTTCCTGTCGCTGAAGGCGTATTTCATGGAATTGCTGGCGAGTTCGTAGAGGAGTATGCCCAGGGGCGAGATCACCCGCTCCCCGAGCGTGATGTCCTCGATCTCCGCCCTGACGCCCACCTCCACGGTCGGCGGAAAGAGGGCGACAATCTCTTCCAAAAGAGTGGGGAAGTAATCCCTGATCGCGATCTGGCCCGAAAGGCTGGACTGATAGAGCTTTTCGTAGAGCAGTCCCATGCTGCGGACCCTGCCGGCCGCCTCCTGGAGCATCCCTTGCGTTTTTTCGTCGTCCAGCAGCCCCGCTTCATACATGAGGAAGCTGAATACCGTGTTCATGTTGTTCTTGACCCGGTGATGGACTTCCTTGATGAAAGTCTCCCTTTCCGAGAGGAGCTCCCTGATCCTGGCATCGTTCGCCGTGCGCTCGGTTATGTCGACGAAGGAGACGATCACCCTGCTGAGATCGTCCTCGCAGCCCGGCACCACGGTGAGCCTGAGAAGAAGCACCTTTTCGCTTCCGGAGGCCTCGGTGGGCATTTCCAGCTCGAAATCGCGGGCCCCTCCCGCTATCGCGACAAGTTCCTTTTTGAAGGAGGCGACGGAGGCGGGAGTGAAGCGTTTGGATAAGGGGCCCACCATGGCGGCCTTTGTCCCCGCCCCGAAGAAGGCGATACAGGCTTTGTTCACATCGAGCACTCGCACGAGATCGGCGCAGGCGAGTATCTGAGCGGGGTCCGCGTCGAAATACGCGGCGATGTCCGAACGCGCGGGAAGGGGCAGATTGTCGAGGTGGAGCTTGAGGGCGGAGAAATCCTCCTCGAGGATGGGCAGGGGAGAGTGCTCGAAAAGAGCCTCGAGCCGTCTCTCCCTGGAGCTTATGGCCTCCTGGAAGCGTGCCCTCTCGGTGACGTTCTCGAAAATGGTCGCGAAATG
>DATKTD010000312.1:0-14900 GCA_035531315.1 Rectinemataceae bacterium | reverse complement strand
CGAGGGCGGCGAGTTCATGGGCGGCCTTGTCGAAGAGGTCGAGGGCGAGGGCATCCCCCCTGTCGCGAAAATCGCCGACGACCCGAGCGAAGCCGGCGATGCGCTTCTTGTCGATGCCGCCGTAGACGAAGGGGATGAAGTCCTCGGCCCTGGATAGACCGAAGTAGGCGAGGGCGGCCTCGAGGAGCCCGCTTTCCAGATCGCGGCCCTCCGAGGATCGAAGGCCGCGGCAGATCGCGTCGAAGGCGATGCGCCAGGCCGAGCCCTCGTCGCCGAGGAGGTGGCCCCAGCCGCCCGAACGGACGGTGGAACCGTCGCGAGCGCGGCCGAAGGCTATGGATCCCGTGCCCGCTATGAGGAGGAGTCCCTCGGTGTCGCCCAGGGCCCCGGCGAGGGCCGGCTCCGCGTCGTTGCCCACGCCGAGGGTTCCCGCGAAGCCGGTCGCCTCGCGGAGAATGGCCGAGAAGGCTTCGCGGTCGGCCTCGCGATCGACGCCGGCGCTGCCGACGAAGCCCGCGGCGAGATCCCCGACGGCGATGCCGGCCTCCTCGCGGGCCCGGAGAAAGAGGTCTGCGAGGGTCCCGCGGATCGCCGCGGCCTCGTTGGAGTTGGGATTCGTCGAGCCGCCCTCGGCGTAGAACAACTTTTCGCCATCGAGGGCCTCGATCCGCAATCTGGAGCTCGTCCCCCCCCCGTCGACGCCGAAAACGCATTTCATCGATCTATCCCCCCGGCCCTCGCATCAGACCACAATCCGCAGTCTCCATGCCGGCGATCCGTTGCACATGGCGCGTCGGCATGAGTACCATATCAGCCATGAGCAGCATCGTCATCCATAACGGGGAGCTCCTTCCCGGCTATGCCAGAATGCCCCGTTCGGCCGTCTTCATCGAGGACGGAAGGATCGCCGACGTCTTCTCGGAGCGCCGTTTCGAGCAGAAGCGCTTCGGTGCGGGCACGAAGATCTACGACGCGGGCGGGGCCTTCATCGCCCCGGGCCTCATCGACAGCCATATCCACGGTTTCGCCGGCTTCGGCACCGAGGACCTTTCGGCCGAGGCCATGCTCGCCATGTCGGATCATCTGGGACGCTATGGGGTCACCGCCTTCTGCCCGACCATATATCCCATGGCCGAGGAGGACATGGTCGCCTCGATCAAGGCCTGCGTGGAGGCCTCGGGCCGCGAAGGGGGGGCGAAGATCATGGGGGTCCACCTCGAAGGCCCCTTCATCTCGCCGGCGCGGCTGGGCGTCCAGCGCCCCGAGTTCGTGCGCCCCGTCGATCTCGAATTGATGGAGCGTCTCTATGCCGCCGGCGGCGGCAAGATCCGCAACATGACCGTCGCGCCCGAGATCAAGGGCATGCGCGAGCTGGCCCTCTACTGCATGAAGCGCGGCATCGTCCTGCAAGCCGGCCATACCGACGCCACCTACGAGAACATGCTCGAGGGCATGCAGGCGGGCATCCTCCATTCCACGCACTTCTTCAACGCGATGAGCCGCCTCCACCACCGCGATCCCGGGGCCGTCGGCGCGATCATGATCCATTCCGAGCTGTCCTGCGAGATCATCGCCGACGGCAAACACGTGCATCCGGGCCTCATCAAGCTCCTCATGCGCGACAAGCCCTCGAGCAAGGTCGTCCTCGTCACCGATTCGCTCAAGCCGACGGAGCAGCAGAACTGCCCCCTCTACGCCAACCGCGAGGAGGTCGTGCTCCGCGACGGCATATTCCATCGCGTAGCCGACGACGTCATAGCCGGTTCGGCATTGACGATGCTCAGGGGAGTGGAGAACATCGTCTCCTGGGGCATAGCCATCGAGAACGCGGTGGAGATGTCGTCGACGAACCCGGCGCGGATCCTCGGCCTGGGGCAGCGGGGCCTCCTCGTGCCGGGCTGGGAAGCCGATATCATTGTCTTCGACAAGGACTTCCGACTGCTGGCGAGCATGGTGGGCGGCGATTTCGTGAGGAACGAGCTGTAGGCGATTCGGCCGCCTAGACGAATAGGCCGACTAGACGACCTCGTCGACGATCGGAAGGACCTCGATCGCCTCGTCGCCCTCCGCCAGAGCCTCTTCCAGGAGGGGTATCTCGCTTCTCACGACCGAACTGCCGTCGTCGAGGATCATGGTCACCTGGTTCCGGCCGCCGCGCTTTCCCCGGTAGAGGGCCTCGTCGGCGAAGGCGATGATGGCCTCGGGTCCGACGGAGGGGGGGGCCAGGGCCACCCCGAGGGTGATCGTGACCTTGAGCTTCCGGCCGCCATAGGACCAGGCCGCCGATTCGATCCTTTCCCTGAGACGCTCGGCGAGGCGATAGGCCCCGGAGGGCTCCGATTCGCCGAGGACGATGAGGAACTCCTCGCCGCCCCAGCGCGAGGGGATGTCGGTGCCCCGCACGGTGTCGGCGATGATCGAGGCCGTGTTCGAAAGCACATAGTCCCCGCAATCGTGGCCGAAGCGGTCGTTGAAGCCCTTGAAGTGGTCGAGGTCGCCCATGATGACGGCGACGAGGCCGCTGGCGCGCTTCGCCCTGGCGAGCTCTCTGTCGAGGGCCTGGAGGGCGGCGCGGCGGTTGGCGAGGTTGGTGAGGACGTCGGTGCTCGCGAGCTCGGAGAGGCGGGTGTTGGCCCGGTCGAGCTTGGCGTGGAGGATGGCTGTCCTTATCACCGCCCCGAGTTGGAGCGATAGGGTTTCGAGGAGGGTGTAGCTGACATTGTCGAGCTCCTCCACCTGATGGTAGCCGACAGACAGCACGCCGATGACGCCACCGGCCGCGGAGAGGGGAAAGGCGCCGACGATGCCGATGTCGATGGCCGCGAGGGCCTCCCTGAGGGCCTGGTTCTCGTAGTCGGCGATGGGGATCGCGAGGGGTTCCTTGCGGGAGAAGACCTGTCCAGCCACGCTCCGTTCCGGATCGGGGCAGGTGAGGAGGGCGACACATTGGGCGTCGAGGCCGCGCTGGGCCGCCATGGTCAGTCCCTCGCCCTCGTGGTCCTCGAGATATATCACGACGATGACGGCCTTGAGCCTGGTCTGAACGAGGTCGAGGACCCGATGGAAGAGCTCGACCGGGTCGACGATGCCGGCCGTTCCCGCGAAGACATCGTAGAGGAACTGGAGTTCGGACTTCCCCTTCGTGCCCTCGTCCATGCGTCTGACGAGGCGGTTTTCGAGCCTGGTCATGAGTATGAGGATGAGGGAAAAGTTGGAGCCGAGGAAGGTGGCGAGCGAGATCTCGAGGACGAAATCGCCCGACTCGAAGTTGCTGGCGAAGCCCGGATTCAGGGCGAGGCCGGAGAGGCTGCCGGCGGCCCTGAGGAGGAGGAGACAGGAGACTATGCCAAATACGAACACGAGGAGGCCCGGCCCGTTCTTGATGCCGCTTTGGTTCCTGTTGGTGAGCACGACGATCGCCGCGTAGAGGAGCATGATCGATCCGACGATGGATACGCCGGCCAGCCAGAAGCCCACGTTTCCCGAAGAGAAGGACAAGGCGCCGCTCGCTCCGAGGATGAGGGCGGCCATGATCGACCAGGCCAGTCGGGGAGGCTTCTCGCCGAAGAGCCGGAGGCTCGCGCTCGCGTAGCAGCAGAGAACGACGATGCCGAGGGCGTCGAGGAGGAAGAGGAGGGGAAGCGAGGGAAAGAACCTGGCGACGGCGCCCAAGGCGAAGAGGACGAGGACGGCGAGGTTGCCCAGGTTCCAGGCGGACAGTTCTCTGATGTTTCGCCGGCGTAGGGCGCGGTAGACTCCAGCGAGGACCACGAGGCTTATTAGGACCCCGATGCCAATTTGCATCGGCTCCAAACTCATTTCTTTCATGTTTATAAGGCAGTATGCCCCTCCCTCGGTCGCGGCGCAATCGCCTGCCAACCGAATTCGCATTCAGGCCCGCCCTGCCTCCTCGACCCATTCGAGGCTCTGGTGCCGGAAATAGGTATCGTAGAGGGCTCTATAATGGCCGCCTTTTTCGAGGAGGGAATCGTGGCTTCCCTCCTCGATGATGCTTCCCTTCTCGAGCACGATGATCCTGTCGGCGAAGCGGACGGTCGACAGCCGGTGGGCGATGACGATGGCAGTCCTCCCCCTCATGAGGGTCTCGAGGCCCTCCTGGATCTGGGCCTCGGTGAAGGGGTCGACGCTCGAGGTGGCCTCGTCGAGGATAAAGAGGGAGGGTGCCTTGAGGAGGACCCTGGCGAGGTTCACCAACTGACGCTGACCGAGGGAGATCGAGGATCCGCGGTGCCCTTGGGCGTCGCGAGACCCTGGGGCAGGTCGTCGACCCAGTCGCCCCGGCCGAGGGAGCGGGCGGCCGCCTCGACCTCGCGCTCGTCGGCCCCGGGCTTCGCATAGCGGATATTGTCGAGGACGGAGCCGGGAAAAAGGAAGGGATCCTGCGAGACGAGGCCGATGGCGCCCCTGATCGCGTCGAGGGGGATGCTCCTGATGTCCCTTCCGCCGAACTCTATCCTCCCTTCCTGGAACTCGTAGAAACGCGCGATGAGCTTGATGAGGCTCGATTTTCCCGCACCCGTGTGGCCGACAATGGCGAGCCTCTCGCCGGCGGCGATGTCCAGGTCGAAGCCCTCGAGGACCCTCTCCTTGCTCGAGTAGGCGAAGCCCACCGACTCGAAGCGGATGGATACGCCGCCTTCCGGGCCGCCTTCCGGGCCGCCGCCGGGGCCGGAGCCCCGGCCGCCGGCACCCGAGACGGAGTCCGAGCCGCCGCCGGTCGCGATGGGGCCGCCCGTGATCTCGCCGGCGTCCGCGGCGGTCAGGACGGCGCCCCTTTCCCGGAGACTCTGTCTCACCCTCGGTTCCCTGTCGATCAGCGAAAAGCCGCGCTCGGCGGCGGCGAGTCCGTCCTGGAGCTGGCTCCAGAAGCTCGCGATGTTGAGGAGGGGCCACCAGAAATAGCCGACGGCCTGCATGAAGAGGAACCACTCGCCGAGGCTGATGAGGCCGTCTCGTACCGAGGAGCCGCCGAACCAGGCGAGGAGGCCGTTGCCCCCGCCCGAGGCGATGCCGACGATGGGGAGGATGACGACGAGGGTGATGCCCCGTCTGAGATGGAAGCGGTAGGAGAGGGCGAGGATGACGGCCGCCGGCGCCATGGCGAGGAGGAGGAGGGAGAGCCTCGGGCTGATGGTCGCGAGATAGGAAAAGAATACGACGACGAGGATGACCTGCGAGATGAAGTCGACGACGAGGCCGATGACGTTGGCGAAGTCCTCGGTGTCCGTGGTGACGCGGCTGACGACCTTGCCGGAGGACTCCTCGTCGTAGAAGGATAGATCGTGAGAGAGGGCCCTGGCGAAGGCGTCCGAGCGGAGTCGGAGAATGGTTTCGCCGACGCTGCGGCCGGTGAGGTACTGTCTCGCGTAGTTGAGCAACCATTCGATGAGCCCGAAGCCGGCGATGGCCAGGGCGAGGAGGACGATGTTCGAGACCCTGGTGCCCGACCTTCCCGCGGCGTCGAGGGACTTCGAGATGACGACCTGCGAGGCGAATTCGGCGAGGGCCGCCGAGGCGAGGGCGAGGCCGACGAGGATGAGACGTCTCCTCGAGGGTCTGAAATAGGCGAGGATGCGCGCGACGAGGTCGCGGTCCGAGTAACTCCTGTCGTAGGCCTCCGTCTCGAGGCCGTCCATCAGGAAACCCATCTCAGCTCCCCCTCGCGAAGAGGCGGCGATAGTCCTCGGAGCCCGCGAGGAGTTCCTCATGGCTGCCGGAGGCCGCGAGCCTTCCCCCCTCGATGAGGAGGATCTCGTCGGCCCAACGGATCAGCGAGAGTCGATGCGTGATCAGGAAGGTCGTGCGCCCCTCCCTCGCCCGGCGCATGGCCTTCTGCATCTCGTCCTCGGTCTTCGAATCGACGGCGCTGGTCGAGTCGTCGAGGACGAGGATGCGCGGATCTGCGAGGAAGGCGCGGGCTATGGCGATGCGTTGTTTCTGCCCCCCGGACAGGGTGACCCCGCGGTCGCCGATTTCCGTCGCGTAGCCCTTCTCGAAGGAGGAGATGAAGTCGTGGGCCTGGGCCTCGCGGGCGGCTGCCTCGATGGCGGCCTCATCGGCGTCTTCCTTCGCGAAGCCGATGTTGTCGCGGATGGAGCGGCTGTAAAGGAAGACGTCCTGCTCGACCGTCGCGATCTGGGAGCGGAGGCTGCCGAGCTCCCAGTCGCGGACATCGACGCCATCGACGAGGACGGAGCCCGAACTCGCGTCGAAGATGCGCGACACTAGCCTCGCGAGGCTCGATTTTCCCGAACCTGTCCGTCCGACGATGGCCACCGTCTTTCCCGCCTCGACCGCGAAGCTGATATCTCTGAGCACGGGAGTCCCCTCCTTGCCGCCGAAGGAGAAGCTCACGTTCCGGAATTCCACCCTGCCCTCGATGCGGGCGGAGCGTCCCCCGCGGTTCTCGTCGAGCTCGGTGCTGGCACCGATCATCGCGAGTATGCGCGAGGCGCTTGACAGACCCATCTGAAGGAGATTGAAGGAGAAGATCGACAGCGTGGTCGTCTGGCGGAAGGCGTTCCAGAGCAGCATGTAGCCGATGGCCTGGCCGATGCTGATGGCCCCCGATTTCCACAGGAGCATGGCGTGGAGGAAGGCCCCGGCCCAGGCCAGGGCGAAGACCAGGAGGGGCCAGTAACGACCCTCGACGCGGGCGATCTTCACGTATAAATCCCGCAGCCTTCCGGCCTTTTCCGCGAAGGCCCGGGCCTCCCTCTCCTCGCCGAGGTTGGCCTTTACCGTCTCGATGCCCTCGAGGGCGTCGGCGAGGCCGGCGTTCATCTCGCCGAAGGCCGCCCGTTGGGCGTCCGTGAGGGGACCCATGCCGCGGCTGTAGGCGCCAACGGTGACGACGAGGCCGACGAGGAAGAGGAGGGGGACGAGGAGGAGGCGGGGATCTATGAAGGCGACCATGACGAGGGGGACTATCGTCATGACGACCTGGTCGGTGATGAGCATGACGCCGGGCGAAAACATCAGGTTGAGGTAGTGCACATCGTTGGTGGCCCTGGCCATGAGGTCGCCGACCCTCTGTGAGGAATGCCAGGTCTGGCTCTTGCCGAGGAGGGCGGCGAAGAGCTCGGCGCGGGAGTCGCGTTCGACGCGTTGGGCCAGGAACTCGAAGGAGAGGTTGCGCCCTATGCCGGCCAGGCCCTGGAGGAGGGCGGCCCCCACGATGAGGAGGGCCACGACGAGGAGGTCCCTGTGAAGCCAGACGGGCCGGGAAAGCACGTCGAAACCGCGGCCGATAAGGACCTGGAGGCCGGAATAGCCGATATTGTTGGCTATGTCGAAGACCAAGGCGGTGAGGGGGAGCCAGGCGTAGCGAAGGACGTGCGAAAGTATCCATCGTCCTGGGCTGCGCCTGTCGTAGGGGAATTCGTCGTCGGCGCGGAATTCGGCGCTGTGTTCCGTCATGGCTGTCGTCCGCAAGAATGCTGCGTATTCGTCCGGCTGGCAACATCCCATCCACCTTCGCGGCCGCGACGACCCCTTGGAGACGATCGGTCGATCGGGTCGGCAAAGTCCCCTTTTCGTAGGAGGGGGCTCTTGACTCGAATTCTTCGCTCCGGCTATAAAGGTTCCGTCGTTTGCCGCTGTAGCTCAGTTGGTAGAGCAACGGACTGAAAATCCGTGTGTCAACAGTTCAATTCTGTTCGGCGGCAAGGTTAAGTCATTCTACAGTTAGTAATTAGCGAAGGCCATCGGAAGAACCGACGTCTAAGCTCTTACCAGTATGCGATTTTCTCGTGAGAAAACGGGAATCGCGAAGGGGGAGTCTATGCGTCATTGGAGTCTTCACCGAAGGGGCCGGGTCTGGTACGTCCAGTTTTTCAACCCCGAAACACAAGAGTACCTGTCGGCCCGTTCGACAGGGTGCGAGGACAAGTCCGAGGCTACCATGACGGCGGCTCGGTGGCTTGACGGCGGGATTCCCGATCGAAGGACCGGGCGCCCGAAGGCCTCGCGTGATGTTTTCACCCTGGAAGCGACCTTAGCCCTCATTCGTTCCGAGGCCTTCGGCAAGGATGACGCCTTTCGCATCCTTGAAGCCCTGCGGGCGAGCGGCTTCATTGAGAAGGCGATCATCCGGGGCGAACCGGCCGCCGAGGCCTTCGATACATTCCTTGATCGATTCTGGGACTACAATCTAAGCCCCTACATAGAAGTGAAGAAAGCCCATGGTCAGACCATAGGCCGAAGCCATTGCCAAGAATCCGCCCGAAGAATCGAACGATATTGGATTCCTGCCTTCAAAGGGAAAGCCCTCGGCGAAATCACAAAGGCGAACCTTCGCGATTTTTCGCTTTCCCTCGCAAGGCCAGAAAAGGCCCTCGCCCCCGCGACGAGGAATCGAATCATGGTCGCAGGAACGACGGCGCTAAAGTGGGCCTTCGCTAGCGACCTTATCCCGGCCGACGTGACGGAAGGCCTAGAGACCTTCTCGGGCGAGGCGAAGAAGCGAGGAATCCTCAGCCTGGACGAGGCCGCCAATCTGTTCGCCCTGCCGTGGCCCGACAAGAGGGCGCGTCTCGGGAATCTCGTTTCCGCCGTGACAGGCCTTCGACTTGGCGAAGTCCTCGCCCTCCGGCAGGAAGACGTTGGCGACGTGGTTCTTGCCGTCAGCCATTCGTGGAATCCCTTGGTTGGCCTAAAATCCCCTAAGACGAACGAGGCCCGCCGCGTGCCGATCCTTCCCGAAGTCCGCGACGAGCTTCGAGCCCTCGCCGCCGAAAATCCGCATGGTCTCGGCTCGAAGGGATTCGTCTTCTATTCGGCCGATCCTGAAAAGCCAATGGATCAACAATCCATGTTAAAGGCCCTAAAAGAGGCCCTAATAGCGCTCTCCGCGTCCAATGGTGAGAAAAACCGTGAGAAAGCGGAAGCGGAATGGGCGAGGCGGAATGTCGTCTATCATAGTTGGCGACATTTTTACTCGTCCCGCATGTCCGACAAGCTCGATTCTAAGAAGATCATGAAGATGACGGGCCACAAGACCGCCTCAGTTTTCGAGGACTACGCGGCGCATGAGCTTGAAAACGACCTCCGCGACGTTGCGGAAGCTGCCGGGGAAGCCTTCGGCAGGATCGTGCCCTTCTCGCGGAAGGGGGCGTGACATGAACGAAGTCACAATCGAATATGGCGCAACGCTTGACGAAGCCCTCGCATGGGGCCGCAATGCGATAATGGATCATGAAATGCGATCGGCCGAGGCCCTCGCAGCTATGGCACTTGCCCGAGAGGTCGACCGGCTCAGGGCGGAGCGGGAGTACCTTCGCGATCTTTGCGACACTGGCAAGGTCCGACCATGACACGCGTTGAGGACAACCCCCTCGCAACTCGCCCCCCTCGCGACTTCAAGTTGATTCGAGGCGGGGTCCCGGTAGACGTAGACCCGGAAGCCACAATTCCAGGCGCCATCGTTGCCACTATATGGGATGATGCAGTAGTGACGACATTTTATAGAATCGGAGGGCAATATTATAAAAAGACTATGTTTAGGCGAGACGTAAAAGAGACCCTTCGGTCTTTGAGGTATATCCTGAGCGATCCTGTCGGCTTCCAATTCGTCGACGACAAGGAACTCCATCGCCTGGAGTTAGCCACGCTTGAAGAGGAAGCCAACTCGCCCGCTTAGATTCCCTCGCCCCTCACCGCCGCCCCGTCGCCTCCCTGGACGTGGGCGGCTTTTTGTCGTACTGGCCAAATCCGAGCGACCTATGACGTTACCGGAATAAGGAATTTGCTATAGCGGACCGACAAGATTAAGATTTGCGTCATCACGTCCACAGGACGAGCTAATAAAAGGGGGAGAGAAATGAAGAGACTAAGCGCAGTAATTATGCTGGCACTCGGGGCTTCTGCATTCGGGCAAGCTTATCGACCTGCGACCATTGGCGATGCCATGGCGGTATTGAGCCTCGGGGCAGGGGCATTCGCTACCATCCTTGGAATTGTTATCTTGGTCTGTTTTTTTGTTCTATGTTCAAATGTCGCTAAGATCGCGGACAATACGAAAACAATCGCCGACGCATTGCGAGAAGAGGCGCGCATCAGGAATAACTCAGCGCCATAATTCCCCGCCCAGCGTCTCACCGTAACTTAGGGTGGTTTTCGCAACTAAGACGCATGGGCAATGCGTGCATATGTAATACCAGTAATGACTTTAAGTATTGCTCTTAATAGGAATTGAGTCTGGTAACTGAGAAAATCGGCATAGGTTCGTTTTTCTTCATACACCCCCTTGATCTTTAGTGAGAAAGTGTGAACTATATAGCCTATCACCGCTGCGATAGCGGGGAGGATGATATGGCGGCCAGTAGCATAGCTAATCTAATTGCAAACCTCAACCTTCGACCTTCCGACGTTGCTTCTCAATACGGACTCAATGAAGCCTCCTTCAAACGTTTTTTGAAAGGTCACGGGCAAATTGAGAGAGAGAAAGAAGCTTGCATTTCGGTTTCCCTCCTTCACGCATTGCAGGCACTTGACCCATCCCCCCCTGATCCTATGTTTCCAATGTCCTATATTCGTAGCTTCGTCCCAGTAAATATTGCGAGAGGTGGATACTACCGGAACGGAAAGACGAAAAGTACGACCAGTTTCGGTATTTGACCTATTTCTAGCCTGAGCGGGAACGGGTATGTGCCGCACGGCCTCCCCCCGACAGGGGCCCATGCTTCGAAGAAGTAATTGGGTCTAAGCCGTTTGTAGGCGACTACTCTTCAAAGGCTTCGCAATGCGAGGCCCGAAGGAGTCGTCTATGGACGCTCGCCTTCTCTTCACTCCCCAGGAAGCCGCCGATACCCTCGGCGTCTCGATCGTCACGATTCGCCGCGCCTTCTACTCTGGGCGCCTCCCCGGTGTCAAAATCGGGAAGCTGTTACGCTTCCGACGCGAGGCTATAGAAGCCTTCATCGAGGCCTGCGCCGTCCCGGCAGGCGGTCGTAAATGAACGCGCCCCGCGAAACCTCAGGCCGAGGGCGGGGCGCGTCGTTTGACACGCCGATTTTAGACCCCTCGATTTTCTCAGAAAATGAGCGCTTCACCGACGCCGAAGCCGCCGCATTCTTCGAGCGATGGGCCGCCATGTATCCGGCGCCCGATCGAGTCAAGAAGCTTGAACGCGAGGTCGATTCCCTGACCGTCGCTTCCCTTCGGCACCTCCGGGACTCGATAGCCTTTCGACTCGAAGCCGAAGCCGCCGCCGCTCGCCTCGCCCACCTCCGGGCCGCGAATCGGGGGCGAGCGTGAGACCCACGGATACTGCATGCGCGGGCACCTCCGCTACCGCAAGCAATTGCGATCAATCCGCGAAGCCGAATGTGACAGGCCATGAGACGGCGCGATGGGCGAGCTTCCCGAAATCGGAAATTGTCGATGCACTAACCGCAATTCGGCGAATCGCGATCGATACCGATGAGCTGAAAGAGGGCCGCCTTTCCGACGGGTACCTCTCTGCCGCCGATATTGTTGTGATTCTCCGGGCCTACCGAGAATTCGCCGCCCTTCCGTTCTCAGTGAGAAGCCAGCCAGAAGCCGACCTGAACGCATTCCGCCTTCGGGCGATTCGAGAAAAACTAGGCCCCCTGCCTGAGCATCCATTCACAGAGAAGACCCTCGCCGAGGCGAAGGCGACAATCGACACCGAGGACCGGAGGAAAGCCCGCGTTGATGCCCTCCCTAAAGGAATGTCAGTCCGAGACCTACTCGAAAAAGACTTCCCGCCCCCGGCCTGGATCGTCGAAAATCTTCTCACAACTGGCGTCACTGTTTTCGCGGGCGCTCCGAAGCTGGGGAAGTCATGGATGGCCCTCGGCCTCGGCTCCGCCGTTGGGTCCGGGGGCGCCTTCCTTGGCCGCTACCGCGTCGAGAGGCGCCGCTCGCTGTATCTTGCCCTTGAAGACGTGCCGAGGCGCCTAAAGGGCCGGTTGGAGAAGATCGGGGCTTCGCCTGACTCACTTCTTACGATCTTCACAGAATGGCGAAGCGGAGGTGAGGGCCTCGCTGACTTGGACGCATGGCTTTACGAGAATCCCGGAACGCAGCTTGTCCTCATCGACACCCTCGCCCGATTCCGAGGCAAGCCGGAGCAAGGCGAGTCTCTTTACGATTACGACTATCGAATCACCGCCGCGATAAAGACCCTCGCCGATAAGCATGATTGTGCGATCGCCCTTATTCACCATGTCCGCAAAATGGCGAGTGAGGACGTTATGGAAACTGTCTCCGGCTCGAATGGCCTGAACGGCGCCGCCGACGCGACATGGATTCTGACGAGGGCGAGGGGCGAGGCCGACGCGACGTTATTCGTCACGGGCCGCGATATTGAAGAGCAATCCCTCGCCCTCCGCTTCGATCCTGAAATCGGCACGTGGACAGCCCTCGGCGACGCCGGAGAGTACACGCAGAGTCGGGAGCGTCGCGAAGTCCTTGACGCGGTCCCCCTGGAACCTGCCTCCCGGAAGACGAGGGACATCGTCGCCCTTGTCGGCAAGAAGCCCGCCGCCGTCTCCCGACTCCTCGAAAAGCTCGAAGCCGATGGCCTTGTATTCTCCCCCACTTATGGGGAGTGGAGCCGGAGAGGCGGTAAAAGTGGTAATTCGGTAAAACCTGAGCCCGAGGTAAAACCTCAGTATGGGACATGGGAAGACCTAGAAGGCGGTAAATCTAGTAATTCGGTAAATCCATCGGGGGAGGATGCAACGCCGCCCCCTCCCCCGGAGCCCGAGACAAGCCAAGAGACTTTTACCTTTACACCGGATTTACCACCCTCCCCGCCCCCGGAGGAGAAAGAACCGGAGGCCGCCGAGGCGCAGGAAAAGGCCCCACCCGTGCCTCCCCTCCCGGAAGCCTCTTCCCCTGGCCCGGAGCCCGCCACGGCCCGCGAGGAGCCCAAGGCGCCGACCCCGAAGGCCAAGCCCGCGAGGAAGCCGAAGGCAAAGAAGCCACGGCCCCCGAGGGAGGCAACGGAGACAGAGGAAGTACGCGGAATCAAATCTCGAATCAACAGGCTCCTCGACGAATTGCCTGACGATTCAACTAAACATGAATTCCTTAATCACGTATTCAGGTTTTGCAAGAATCGCGACACTTCGATTCCCGACATGATGTTCACCGGATCGTCGGGAATATCCAAGGAACTATGGGGAGCCCTCGCCGACGCGCGGATTACGATTGTTTCTTTCCTATCTCTCCTCAGCCCGGACCAGCAAGAGCACGCCAAGGCGGAGATTCGGCTTTCTCTCAGAAATGCCGCCATTTACTACACCCGCGAGGCCGCAAAATGACCCCGGCCCTCCTCGCCCGTATCGAGGCGGAGCTCGCCGGGCTGGAACATGGTGTTGTGAAGGTCGAGCTTCATGTCCGCGACGGGCACCTTGTCCGGGCCGTCGTCGGCCGCGAGGAGAGCATCCTCGTCGAAACGGACGGGCAGTGCGCAGGTAGCGCGCAAAAGCAAAGCGAATCCATGGGCGCCCGCCCCGCAGTGAGAGGGGGCCTGAGATGAAAGCCCTTCCTAGCGACCTCCGCGCGGCCCTCGCCCGTGGCGAAACTTTCCGACAGGCGCCCGCCCCGGCCCGCGTGCGCACTTCCAATCAAGGCGATGAAGGCGAAGCCCCGCCGCGAGGGCGAGGCCGGCCGACAGGCTCGAAGACAAAGACCGACGATACCCGACGGGGCCGAACCTCCGGGCGCCACCCTCGCCCCGATGAGGTCGAATTGCTTCGACAGGCGGCAATGACCGCTTTCCTTCGCGCCTTCCCTGCCCTCGCGCGGACCCTAACCGAATCGGAGATTGACCGCCTCGAACGTATCTTCGAGGTCGAAATCACCGGCGCACTAAAGCGCCAATAGCAGGGGTTAAAGGCATTTAATTAGAAAATAGTCCGTGCTATTGCATTCTTACCGACGCCACGGTGAGGGCGTACGTCGACGCTCTCGCCGAACGTCGGGCTTTGGTGGCATGGCGCCACGTTGCGCCGGGCAGTGCTAAAGGCCCGAGAGATTGCACGAATCGTAAAGAGGAGTGAAATAAATGGAATCGGCCGACAAGAAAGTAACCGGACCCCCTCGCCTCAGCCTTGACGGCCCACTCGCGACGCGTAAGACAATCGCTCGCCTTGTGCGTCTTCGCTTCCGTGGCGGAATTGATAGCGGCACGTTCCGGGACTGCCTGTACGGCCTGAATACCGCCCTTGGTTATGACAAGCTCCTCGCTGATTTGAGGATCGAGGAAAGACTCGCGGAGATCGAGGCCCGCCTTGCCTCCCGCGACGCTCGTCCCTCTCCGGCGCCCGCTTCCCGGCCCGCTTACGCGCCCGCCCCGGCTCCCGATACAGCGGAGCCCGAAGATGAAGAGGACGCGCCTACGGCCGCAGAATCGGCCATTAGCGAGACTCCCGCAACTTCAACCGATTGGAGGACTAGACTGTGAAAATCCAAGCTGCACGCATCGCCAGGCTCGACGCACTTACGAAGAAAACGAAGTATCGCGACGACCTTCCCCCGGTACTCTTCATCGAGGATAGCCCGGACGTTGAAGACCGAATAGCACTATACCGTGCCGGGCTTGCCGCCCAGGGTTACGACCCGGAAGACCCGCTTGTGATTATCCTCGACGACGTACCGAAGGCCGAAACGCATAGTTAGTGCGTTCCTGTTGACGCCAGAAAAGCAATTAGGTCAATTGTGACTTGATATTGAGAAGGAGAATGAGAAATGATTGATACCAAAGAGCTTGAACAATGGATTCTTTCCGAGGAAGGGAAGGCTTGGGCCGACGGTCTGAAACAACCCCTCATCGCGAAACGTGACGAGCTTTTAGAGAACCTACGTCAAGCCAACGGCAAGACGGCCGAAGCCCTACGGGCGAAGGC
>DATKTD010000311.1:0-8060 GCA_035531315.1 Rectinemataceae bacterium | reverse complement strand
CGATGAGATCCTCGGATATCCCCTTCTCGTTGATGAGCTGGCGAATCGCATCTGCCATTTCCGAAGCCATGGCCTACTCTCCCTCCGTTGTCGAATCAAGTCTCGCCTTGGCAAGGCCGGCGAGGGGAATGGCGAGTCTTCCCTCAGCCGTATCGATGGACAGGGTCTCCCCCTGAATGCCGAGGAGCAGGCCCCTTTCCCATTCCGTCTCGCCCTCGCGGATGAAGCGGATCTTCGAACCCGTGAAAATCGCGAAATCGCGGGGCTTCTTGAGCGAACGGTCGATGCCGGGGCTCGACACCTCGATGAAGGGATCGACGATGCCATGGACCTCGGCGAGCCGCTGCGCGATGAGGCGATGGGCCTTCGCGCATTCCTCGGTGCCGGTCCCGCCCGCGGCCCTTACGACGACGCGGACCTGGACGGCGTCCTTCCGCCTGCTCAATTGGAATTCGAGCAAATCGAGCCCCTGCGGGGAGAGAGCCTTTTCGATGTCGTCCGACAAGCTTTCCTGTTCTTGCATAACCTTCTTCAAAAAAAAAGAGTCGCTCGGCGACTCTTCTTGTTGCTAAGGAGAATCCGTTGTTTTTTCTTAATTGCACGTATCATAGTAAGGCGTGCCCCTCCTGTCAATAGAGGGACCGGGCCGCGGCCGGCCTCCCCGCGCGACGGCCCTCCTCGCTTTCAATCGGCCGCAATCGATACGAATGCCACCGATTTCGTGCCTCCCTGGCGGAGGGCTCGTGCGCAGGCGTCCGCAGTGGCGCCGCTCGTGAATACATCGTCGAGGAGTATCGCCCTCTCCGGGACGGTGGCCCCGGGACGGAGACCGTAGGCCTTGGCGGCATTGAGCCTCCGTTCCTCCAGACCAAGGGACTTCTGCTCTCGCGAGGGTCCTCTGACGAGGGGGCGGGCCACGGGAAAGCCTCGCCTGGAAAGGATTGTCGCCAACAACTCGACATGATCCCAGCCCCTCTCCGCGAAGACGGCCTTCCGCGGCGGCACGGGAACCAGGACGCCCCCGGACCAGCGCCCGGCTATCGCGGCCTCGATCCGGGCGGCGAACCAGGAAGCCAGATCCCGCCTGCCCCCGAATTTGTAGGCCGTGACGAGAAGACCGGCCGGGCCGCGAAAATCGTAAAGAGGCAGGGCCTCGTCGAAGTCATGGGTAGCGGCACGGCACTCCGGACAGGAGGCCGTCTTCGACACGAGGCTTCGTCCGCAGCGTAGACAGCGGGGTTCCTGGAGGCCTTCCAGCCTGTCATCGCAGGCCTCGCAAAGTGCTCCCCCCACCGCAGCGGCGCCAACTCCTAGGGGACGCCCGCAGAGAAGACAGGATCGGGGCAGCAGAAGCGAAAGAAAGGCCCACCCCAAGACCGAAGGTCCGATGTCCATGGCACGTTAACGCCTCCGGGTACCGGGGATGCTTCAATGCCGTCGGGATGTCTTCTTGGGCTCTTCCACGCCGAGGAGGCCGGCCTTGAGGCCCGCGAGACGGTTCAATGCCTCGAGAGGACTCAGACGGTCGGTGTCGATCGAGGCGAGCTCCGCAAGGACAAGATCGCGGGGGTCGAAGAGCGTATCGGTCGGTCTGGCCGGCCCCTGTGGCGTCGCCAAGGCGGCAGCCATAGCCGCCGCCTCCTTCGAGACTCCGCCCGAGGCCGCAAGGCCGCCAGCGACGGCACCGGCGGCCTCGAGGGCGGACAATCTCGCCCGCAGCTCCCTTGCCCGCCTTATCACCTCGTCGGGAACGCCGGCGAGACGGGCCACATGAAGGCCATAGGAACCGAGGGCCGGCCCCTTTTCGACCCGCTTTAAAAAGACGACGTCGCCCTCCTCCTCGAGGACCGCGAGGCTGAAGTTGCCTAGCCTCGGGTGCTCGAGGGCCGTGAGTTCGTGGTAGTGCGTCGCGAAGAGGGTCCTCGCGCCGATGCCGTCGAGGAGTCTTTCGGTGACGGCCCAGGCGATCGACAGGCCGTCGAGGGTGCCCGTGCCGCGGCCCACCTCGTCCATCACCACGAGGCTACGCCGGGTGGCGGTATTGAGTATCCTCGCCGTCTCGTGCATCTCGACGAGGAAGGTGCTTTCCCCACGGGCGAGGTCGTCATGGGCGCCCACCCGGCAAAAGATGCGGTCGGCGATGCCGATTTCCGCCTCGGCGGCGGGAACGAAGGAGCCGGCCTGGGCCATGATCGCGATCAGGGCCATCTGCCGGAGAAAGGTCGACTTTCCCGCCATATTGGGCCCGGTAATGAGGGCGAAGGAAGGCAGGCTTCCCGCCGGATCGGCATCGAGACCGATGCCGTTGGGAACGAAGGCCCCCGCCGGCACATGGGCCTCGACGACCGGGTGGCGACCATCGGTGACCTTGAGAATGGCTTCCTCAACGATGCGCGGTCGCGTATAGCCCCTCTCGGTCGCCGCCCAGGCGAAGGAGGACAGGCAGTCGAGGATGGAAGTCGAGCGCGCCAGCTCCAGCATCGTGGGCACCGACTCGGCGACCCTTTCCCGGAGGGCCAGGAAGATCCCACGCTCGAGTTCCACTATTTTTTCAGAGGCGCCGTTGATGTCCGCCTCGAGTTCGCCGAGCCGTTGCGTGGAGAAGCGCTCGCCATTGACGAGGGATTGGCGTCGCATGAAATGGGCCGGTACGGCGTCGAGCCTCCCCTTCGAGACCTCGAGATAATAGCCGATGATCCGGTTGTAGCGGATCCGGAGATTGGAGATGCCGGAAATGGTCTTCTCCTCCTCGAGATAGGCCTCGAGGAGGCCCCGGGCGTTGTCGTGGAGCCCGTGGAGCCGCTCGAGTTCCGGATCGACCTCGCGACGCACGAGGTTGCCCTCGGTCAAGAGTATCGACGGCTCATCCTTTACGACACGGCCGATTTCGGCCGAAAGGGCGAGGAGGCCCTCGATTCCCGGTCCCTCGGGAAGGATGGCCCCCGTCGCGCGCATCGGGTCGACGAGAGCCCCGGCTTCCTCCCTGACGATGGCGTACGCATCTTCCCTAGCCGCGGCGACAAGGGCATGGGCACCCACCGAGGCCTCGATGGAATCGCGGAGGGCAAGGAGGTCCTTGGCATGGGCCTTGCGCATCGCGACCCTGGAAGCCAGGCGTTCGGTGTCGAGGACCCGTCCGAGACGGTGGCGGAGCTCCCCCAGAAGTTTCTGGCGGCGATAGAGGAAATCGACGGCATCGAGCCGCGATTCGATGGCCTCCCGACGGGTAAGGGGCTCGAGGAGCCACTGTCTGAGGAGGCGGGAACCCGGCCCCGTCCGCGTGAAGTCGAGGACGTCGAGAAGGCTGAAGGACCGGGAGGAATCGTTGAGATTCCGCACGAGTTCGAGATTTTTCTGGGTCGCCTCGTCGATGCGGGCGAAGGACTCGGAATGCCAGGGGAGGAGACGCCGCACATGGGGGCAGGTCGAATCGGAGAGGCCGTCGACATAGCGGAGGAGGGCACGGGCCGCGGCGAGCTCGATGCCCGAATCCTCGAAGCCGAGACCCTTGAGCGTCGAAAGCCCGAAACGCGTGGCCAGCTCTTCGGAGGCCCCCCGGGAGTCGAAAGACCAGTCGGGGAGCTTGTCGAGGATCAGGGAGGGCCGGGAAGAGAGACAGCGCGCCACGGGGCCGTCCTCGAGGAGACTTTGTTGCACCACGAGCTCGCGGGGGTCGAGGCGGTAGAGGTGGCGGGCGAGCCAGGTCTCGACCCTGTCGGCCTCCTCGTCCTCCAGCCTTTCGGCGAAGAATTCCGCGGTGCCGAGATCGAGCCAGGCGCAGCCGAGCTTCTGGCCCTTCGAACAGAGGGCGACTATCCAGTTATTGGCCGTCCGGTCGAGATAGTCCTCCTCCATGGCGGTGCCTGGGGTAATGACCTCGACGACCTCGCGGCGGACGATACCCTTGCCGATCTCGCCCACCTGCTCGCAGATGGCCACCTTGCGCCCGGCCTTGAGGAGGCGGGCGATATAGGAGCGCGAGGAATGCCAGGGGATGCCGCACATGGCTTCGCCCTGTCGCTTTGTCAGGGTTAGGTTGAGAAGGGCGCTGACCTCGATCGCGTCCTCGAAGAACATCTCGTAGAAGTCGCCGAGACGAAAAAAAAGGACCGCGTCGCGGTTCTTTTCCTTGGCTTTCCTGTACTGTTCCATCATCGGGGTTTCGGCCATGACCATTGCATTATACCCGCCGCCACGGTAGCCTACAACGACGGGCCGGAGGCCCCATTTTCCGGAGGCAGCGTGGACGAGGCATTGTTTTTCAAGGCTGTGGACGACCGTATCTTCATCAAGGCCAAGGGGCACGTCACCGCCGCCTTCTGTCCCGAATTGAAGTCGCGATGCTTCGCGCGCTTCGAAGACAAGCCGCCCGTGGCCTCGATCCTTCTCGACCTCACCGAGTGCGACTATATGGACTCGACCTTCCTCGGGCTGATCGTCGGTCTGGCGAAGCGCCTCAAGACGGTCTCCGGCCGGAAGATCGCCCTGTGGGGAGTCTCCGACATCTGCGTCGGCCTCCTCAGGACCATTGGCGTCCTTCGCCTCGTCGATATAGCCAGCGTTGCGCCCGTACTCCCCCCCTCCCTCGACCAGGTCGGCAGGGGGGTCACGACGACGGCCCAATTCCTCCTGGACAGCCACGAGGAGCTCTCATCGCTCTCCGACGAAAACCGGGCCAAGTTCTCCGCGTTGAGCAGCATGCTGCGCGAGAGCATCAAGAAGCCTGGCGGCGAGGATTCCCGCTGATCCGGCAATAGCCGAAGATCCTGCAATCGGAGGGCCGAGACCTGACCCTCGATTGCCGGATCCGCCAATCATCCCCTCGACGAGCGGCGCAGCGCCCTCTCCGGGTCTTTCACCCTTCCCTATTGGGCCGTCGTGCCGACGAGGGCGCTGATCACCTTGTCGGTGATGTCTATCATCGGGCTGTACCAGAGCACGGCGTTCATGACCGAATCGGTGCTTCTCAGATTGACGACGAGGGAATAGCCCTCGGTTTCGGCGACATTCTGAATTTTCTGATAGACAAGTTGGGCGAAGGCGTCCGTCGAATTGAGGGCGGCGGCGTCCTTCTCGAGCTCGGCCTGCCTAGCCCTGACGAAGGTCCTCAAAGCGTCGGTTCGCTTGGCGATCTCGGCGTCGAGACGCTGCGAGGTCGCCGTGTCCAGGGCCTTGTCGGCATCGGCCTTCTGGGCCTGTAGAGTCTTGATGTCGGCCGCCTGGCTGTCGATCTGCTGTTGGATGCCCGCCTTCTTGGCCTCATAGTCGCGGAGGGCGGTGGAATTGGTCGAATAGGCCATGAGCACCTTCTGCAGGTCGACGACCGCTATCCTCGTGATCTGCTGGGCGGAGAGGCCGACGAGGGGCAGGACGAGGCAGAGGGCGAGGCTGGCAGCCTTGGGTAAGCGCGGCATGTTTCCTCCTGATCACTGCAAGGGCTGGCTGATGCTGATCACGAAATCGAGGGAAGAGCTCGGATAGGTCATCGTCGTTCCATCGAAGATCATGCGCTTGGCGAAATAGAAGCGGAAGGGAAACTGGGCGATCGTGAAGCGGAAGCCGAAGCCGGCGCTCAACGCGAGATTGTCCCAGGATAGCCCTGAAAGGTTAGGCGCCGTCGTGGAATAGGGCGAGGAGGAATCGCCGGGCCTGAGGAGGCCGTATGGTGTCGTCAGGGCAGCCGCGTCGAAGAAACCGTCCATCCAAAGCACGGACTCGAAGATGGGCATCCTGAGCTCGAGCCAATTCTCCCAGAGCTGGGTGCCATCGTAGGTGTAGAGGCTGTGCCAGCCCCTGGCGTTGAAGGTGCCGTCGATGTGAAGGGAGTTCGTGGAGGTCACGACCGGTTCCGAAAGGCCGGAACCCGGTTCGGGCATGAGGAGCTGGAGGCCCGTATGGGCGCCGAGGACGAGCTTCAGGCTCCATGCGTCGATGATGGGGATGTTGAGGAGGGTGAGGAAGGCCTCGAGATTGGTGTCGGATCGGAGGTAATGCTCGGGCTCGAAGCCGAAGATGCCGCCGAAGGTCAGCTTCTCGCTCGAGAAGAAGCCCTTCGTCGGGTTGACCCAGTAGTCGAGGGTGTTCACGTAGACGCGGCCGGAGAGCTTGTTGCCGAATAGCCACTCACCGTTGCTCGCCCTGATCGATTCGATCGCGGGCCTGTACTTCGTGGCGTCGTAGGTAGTCTGGGTAAGGCCCGTAGTGAGACCGAGGCCCACCCCATAGTTGCCGCCGGGCATGGTCCATCCATAACCCGTGTTGAAACCGAGAGAGAAGTTCAGGACCCTATAGGGCATGAGGTAGGCCGAGGGCACCACGAAGCTCGCGTTCTTGTAATCCTCATAGGAGGTGTAGGGGTCGGGAACGCCATCGTTGAAGATCGGTCCCAGCATGTCCTCGGGTGTCGTCGAGGTCTTGTTCTCGAAGGAGAGATCGATACCTCCGGTCAGGCGCCGTCCGAATAGCCAGTTGTCGAGATAGGAGAAGGTGAGGCTCTGATCGTCGGGAGCGGCGTTGAGGGCGACGCTGAAGTTCTGGCCGTTGCCGAGGAAATTCTTGTCGCTCCACTTGAGAAGCCCGGAAACGGGGAAGGCGTTCGGATCGCCCAGGCCGCTCAGGGTGACGCCGAATTGGATGTCGGCCGTGCTCTGCTCCTCGACATTGAAGGTCAGGTCCATGAGCCCATCGGCGCTGCCGGGCTTCATGTCGGGCTGGATGGAGGAGAAGTACTGGAGATTGTAGAGGTTTCGCAGGCCCTCGACGACCTTCGCCTTGGAGAACACGTCGCCGACCTGGAGGGGAAGCTCCCTGAACAGAACCTTCTCCTTGCTCTTCGTGTTGCCTTTGAAGGAGATGCTCTCGATGAGGGCGCGGTCGCGCTCGACGATGCGCACGGTATAGGCGATGCTGCCCCGGTCGGGGTCGCGCTTTTCCGCGAGGTCTATCGTGTTGAAGATGTAGCCGTTCTCGTAATAGAGATCGTCGATCCGCTGCTTGTCCGCGAGGAGTCTCTCGTAATTGACGGGCAGGCCCGGCTTCAGGGACATGAAAGACCCAAGTCGGGCGGAGGAGAAGATCTTGTTGCCCTCGAAGCCTATCGAGTCGAGGGTCCAGATCTTGCCCTCCACGATGACGAAGGTCAAATCCAGGAGACCCCTGTTCTTCTTGGGGTCCTTGGAATAGCCGCGAACCACGTCCTTGACCGTCGCGTCTACGTAGCCCCGCGAACGATACAGGTCGATGACCTTCTGCTTGTCGGCCTCGAGTTTCGATTCCTGGAAGCTACCGTCCTGGAAGAGGCCCATCTCCTTGAGGCTCAGGGCCGCCTTGAGGGTCTTTTCGCTGATCGCCGCATTGCCCGTGAAGTGGATGGAGCGCACGGCGACCATGGAGCCCTCGTTGACCACGAAGGTGAGATTGATTTCGCCCCGCGAGTCGGGAGCGGAGACGGTGGAAGTGACGGTCGCCTCGGTATATCCCTTGCCCAGGTAGAGCTGCTTGATGGCGAGTTCGTCGAGTTTGGCGGACTGGCCGTTGAAGATGTCGCCCACCTTGATCTTCGCCGCGTCGAGAATGTCGGTCGTATGGACTCCCGAATTCCCCTCGACCCGGATATGGCCGACGGCCGGCTTTTCCTTGACCGAAATCTTGATCACCACCTCGGTCTTCGCGTCGGTGGAGGGGAAGGCCTGGGGATCGATCGTATCGAACCAGTCGAGCTCGTAGACCCTGCCCTGGAGTTCCGTCCAGAGATCTTGGGTGAAGGCCTTGCCGACATATTGGCCGGCGAGGGCATCGAGGGCCTTCTTATCCGCATGATGGACGCCTATCCACTGGATGCCCGCGATGGGTTTGTTCCAGAACCACTCAGTCTGCCCAAAAATGCCCGTGGCGACGAGCAGCAAGGCGACCGCCAGGAATGACCGCTTCATGAAAACTCCTCTCATTTCAGGGGGAGCCTCCAGCTCAAACTGAGGCTCTGGTCGTCTACGAATAATTGTTCGGGATGTCGGGGCTGGAACGTCCATTGGAGGAGCCCGAAGGGAGTTTCGAAGTCGACA
>DATKTD010000310.1:0-12001 GCA_035531315.1 Rectinemataceae bacterium | reverse complement strand
GCGCTGCCTGCGCACGGGTTGCATGAAGGCGACGATGCTCGAAACGATCGACCCCGTCAAATTCCAGACCCTCGTCCAGATCAGCGCCCTCATCAATTCCAATTACGGGGACGCGACGGTCCTCCTCACGAGGGTCATCGAATCGGCGACCCTTCTTGTCCAGGCGGAAGCTTCATCCTTGATGCTCCATGACCCCGCCTCCGGCAAGCTCCGCTTCGAGATCGCCTTGGGCCCGAAGGGGCCCGAGGTGAAGAAGTTCATGCTCAATCCGGGCGAGGGTATTGCGGGCTGGGTTGTCCAACACGGACAGGCCCTCATCGCCAATGACGTCGAAAGCGACAGCCGCTACTACGGCGAGATAGCCAAACGCGTCGACTTTCCGACCTACTCGATCCTCGCCGTCCCTATGCGCATCCGTGACGAGACCATTGGCGTCATCGAGGTCATCAACAAAAGGGACAAACGCTATTTTACCCAAGAGGACCTCAAGTGGCTCGAAGTCTTCGCCGTGCAGGCGGCCCTGGCCATCCAGAACGCCAAATACCTCGAAAGCGCCCATGAGGAGATACATCTTCTGCGCGACCAGGTCGAGGCGGGGAAGGGCTGGCACAGTCTCATCGCCAAGAGTCCGCTGGTACTCGAAAAGCTCGACCTGATCGATAGGGTGGCGAAAACCGGATCCTCCGTCCTCATCCTCGGCGAAAGCGGGGTAGGTAAGGAGCTCTTCGCCGAGCAGATCCACCTCCGCTCGGACCGTCGAGCCAAGGCCTTCGTCCGCGTCAATTGCGCGGCCCTCCCCGAGGGTCTCCTCGAAAGCGAGCTCTTCGGCCACGTCAAGGGAGCCTTCACGGACGCTGTCGCCAATAGGAAGGGCCGCTTCGAGCTGGCCGATGGCGGAACGATCTTCCTCGACGAGATCGGCGACCTGCCCCTCCGTCTCCAGGCCAAGCTCCTCCGCGTGCTCCAGCAGAAGTCCTTCGAAAGGGTGGGCTCGAGCGATACCCTCGAAGTCGATGTCCGGATCGTGGCCGCGACCAACCGGGATATCGAATCGCTCGTCGAATCGGGGGAGTTCCGTTCCGACCTGTATTACCGGCTCAATGTCCTGCCCGTTCACGTCCCACCACTGCGTCAACGCAAGGAAGACATTGCGGCCCTCGCCGAATTCTTCCTGAAACGCATGAATCGGGAGACCAACAAGAAGATCGCCGGATTCACCGATGCGGCGATGGGGGCAATGCTGTCCTACTCGTGGCCTGGCAATATCAGGGAGCTCGAAAACGCGGTCGAAAGGGCCGTCGTGATAGCCAAGGAGCAATGGATCGGCATCGCCGACCTCCTGATCGGACCCGCGGCCGGCAAGGAGGACGAGTTTGCCGGTAAAAGCCTCCGAGAAGGCCTCACCAATTTCAAACGACATTTCATACGCAAGGCCCTGGAGGAAAACGGCTGGAACCAGACCGAAGCCGCCAAGGCCCTCGATATACAGCGGACCTATCTTTCCCGCCTCATCAAGGAACTTTCGATCGCAATTTCCAAGGAGTGACTTAAAATGGATACTGCCGACCACGCCGCCCACAAGGGAGCGTCTTCCAAGGAGACTGACCTTTCCCTCTCGCTGAAAGTAGGGGACTTCATCCAGCGTTCGCGCTTCCTTTTCATCGGCCTGGGCGTGGCGCTTCTCGCGGCCCTGCTCGCAATCGCGGTTGTTTCGCAGGTCAGGGCCTCCGGCGATCGCTCGGCAGCCCTGGCCATGGATGCCCTCGTTCGCGACGGCAACAGCTGGGGCGCCGAAAGCGACGCGACCAAGAAGGCCGATCTGGAGAAAAAGCTCATTGCCGGTCTCGATAGCATGATCGCCAGCCACCGTGGTAGTGTTTGGGCTCAGCAGGCTTGGGACATGAAGGCGACGATGGCCGAGTCCCGCAAGGATTGGGCCGAAGCCGAGAAGGACTGGATGGAAGCCTCGAAAATCCTTCCCGGAAGCTTCATCGCGCCTGTCAGTCTCCAAAACGCCGCGGCCGCCGCGGAGGAACTCGGCGCCAACGATCGCGCCGCCGCCCACTGGAAGGCCTTCGTCGACGGCTATGCGGGAAAGGCTGCCGGCATCCCGCACGCTTGGTTCGCCCTCGGGCGCCTTGCCGAGGATTCAAAGGACTATGCGACCGCCACCACCGATTATGAGAAGATCGCCGCCAATTGGCCGGACAGCGATTGGACAAAGCTCGCGAAGGATCGTATACTCACGCTGAAATCCCGGGGCCTTGCGAAGTAACTTCGCGAGACGCGGATTCCCGAAGCGGCCCCCCAGCAGGGGCCGTTTTTATTTGACGAGGAGTCCCCAATGGCTCGAAAACGCTCGAAATTCCTAGAGACGCGTCGCTTCGGCTTCGTCATCGGCGCCTTGGTGCTGTTCGCCGTTTTCGCGATGGGCCAGTGGTCGGGTCTTCTCCAGCCCCTCCAACTCAAGACCCTCGACGTCTACTTCAACCTCAAGTACTCCAGCAGGGGAAAGACTGTGCAGGAGGGGGCCGTCGTCAAGGCGGCCAACCCCAAGATTTCCGACGATATCCAGATCATCGGCGTCGATAGCGAGACCCTCGCGACCCTCGGTCTCTGGCCCTTCCCGAGAGGCAAACACGCCGATCTCGTCAACGCATTCTCCCGCATCAAGGATCAGAGTCAGCGCGAGAATTCCATGCTGCTCGACATCATATTTTCGAGCGACACCGGAAAGCCCGACCAAGACCAGCTTCTTTCCCAGGCGATGAAGGATTCCGGCAGAGTCTTCCTGGAGACCGCCCTCTCCCTTGTTCCGAACGATGGCGCTTCGGCGGACGAGATGGCCGCGCGCACGAAATTGCTCGAAGAGAGGCTAGGCACCCTGACCCATGTCAGCGGTCCTTGGCAGGAAATGGTGCCCTTCCTCGGCTCCGAGGCGCCCCTTCCCGTATTCGCCGAAGAGGCTGGCGGCTACGGACACGCGACCTTCCTCGCCGACAAGGACCAAATCTTCAGACGCCAACCGATCGTCGCCAAGCTCAGCACCCTTGTGGACACCATCCCCCTCGACAGCCTGGCGCCGGATTATCGCGTGGACAGCTCGAAATTCGAGCGTCTTGCCTGGCTCGATTCCAATGGGGTCTATCATGACATAAAGACCCCCCTCGGCAGCGCCGGTCTGGCACGGCTCAAGGAGGCCATGCAGGCCGCCGCGCCAAAAAAGATGGACGCCAGCTCGACGATGGGCTCGGGCAGCGGCTATTACATCGTCCGCAGGTTTCAGGATTCCTTTATACCCTCCGTAACCCTGGCTCTCGCCCTGTCATACCTGGGCGTTCCCATGGATCGTGTCGAGGTAGTCGTCGGTAAATATCTGCGGATCCCCTCACCGACCCGTTACAACCCCGATACCGGCCAGCGGGAGCCTTACCGGATACAGCTCAAGGCGCCCACCTACGACGCCAACGGCAGCATGACCTCCCCGGGAGTCTCGAGGCCGGTGCCCTACATCGATATCCCCATCGACGAGAACGGCCTCATGCTCATCAATTTCATGGGCCCTCCCTCCAACGAATCGGCCGATGGCATCCAGACCTTCCCCGTGCGCTCCTATTCCGCCTATTCGGAGCGGGCTCCCGGTCCCGACCCGGCCAGCTGGCGCAGGCGAAGCATGGCCGTCGCCAACAAGATCCTCCTCGTGGGCGCCTTTTCGACGGGCATGTCGGCCGACGACAAGCAGACACCCGTCGGGATCATGTATGGCATCGAAGTCCACGCCAATGCCCTCAATACCATCATCATGGACAATTTCATCAGGCAGTCGCCGGGCTGGCTGAATTTCCTCCTCCTCTTAGCCCTTGTCTTCGGCATCAGCTATCTATCGTCTCGTCGGAAAATGCCTCTCTTCGTCGCCTTCGGCGCGACCATCATTCTCATCGCAGCCTGGTTCCTGGCGACCTCCATGATTTTCGACTCCTCGGGCTTCCTCCTCGACTTCGTCTCGCCGGCCGTCGCGATGGTCATGACCTTCATTGCGATCATCGTCTATCGTGCCATGACGGAGGAAAAGGACAAGCAGCGCATCCAGGCGACCTTCGGCCAATATGTGAGCCCCGATGTCGCCGACGTCCTCGTCGAGGGTGGCATGCCCAGCCTCGGCGGTGTCGACAAGATGATCACGGTGTTTTTCTCGGACATACGCGGCTTCACCTCGCTCTCCGAGACCATGTCGCCCCAGGAACTGGTGAACCACCTCAACACCTATCTCGAGGAAATGACCAACATCATCATGGAGTATCGGGGTACCCTCGACAAATACGTGGGCGACGAAGTCATGTGTTACTGGGGGGCTCCGGTCGATCAGGCCGATCACGCCGTCCTCGCCTGCAAGTGCGCCCTGGCCCAGATGAAGCGCCTCCACGAACTCAACGAGTCCTGGCCCGAGAACAGACGCATCAACATCGGCATCGGCCTCAATTCCGGCATAATGACCTGGGCAAACATGGGCTCGACCAAGCGCAAGAACATTACCTTGATGGGTGACAACGTCAATCTCGGCGCCCGCCTCGAGGGCACGAACAAGGAATACGGCACCAATATCATCATCAGCGAGAACACCTACTCCCTCGTACAGGACAAGTTCATCGTCCGGGAACTCGACAATATCCGCGTCAAGGGAAAGTCGAAGCCTGTCCTCATGTACGAACTCGTCGACTGTCTCGAGGATATAGGCCCGGGCGCGAAGCCGACGAAGGTCCGTTGAACGATGGGGGAAGGTCAAGGCGGGGGTCGAAAGGGGAGGGCCTCGCGGCCCTCCCTCGGTTGTGCGCTTGTCGGCTCGCTCGCCGCCCTCCTTCTTTCGGGCTGCGGTCTTGAGTCGGTGACCTACCTCTCGGCGCCTTCCTTTTATTGGGCCTCTGGCGCGGTCGTTCTTTCGGACACCGGCAGCGCGGGAAGCGACATCCGCGAGTTCGAGATTCTCTACCGGATCTACCAGGACCCGAGCGCCGCCCTCGTCGCCCTGAACTCCATCAGCAGTCTCTCCGCCTCCAGTTCGTATTCGCCGGAGACCATCTACAACCAACTGAAGGGCGGCAGTCTGAATCTGCGCACGGCACTATTTGCCTACACGGATCCGTCCTTGGACGATACCACGCTCAAGCTCGCCCCCCTCGAACAGGGGATCGGCTCGAGTTTCCAGATTAGCACGACAGGTTCGCCTTGGCCCGTCACCAAGCTGGTCGGCACGACAAGCTCAGGTACGGTCGTGGCGCCGGCCGTGGATAGCGTTGACACGGCGATCATCAGTGGAACGCCTTATATCGATAATCTGAGCCACCTCTCCTCGAGCTCGACCGACTACACGCCAGCTTCGACGAGCGCAGCCTATCCTCCTTCCACTGCCTACCTTGTCCTCTGTGTCGTGGCGAAGAGCTCCTCGGACTTCCTGAATTATTCTTCCTATTCCCTCCCGACGCCGCTTACAAGCGGTGGCGCGGTCCAGCCGATCACCCTCGGTCAATGAGGCTTGATGCAGAGCAGGGCGCTGCTTCTTCCGACCCAAGGATTTTTGTATTTAACTGCGTATAATGTATAGTTTTATCACCTTTTTTTTCTTAATACCAACCTTACTCGATTTGCTCAAGGAAGAACGAGAATGCACCCATTACCCCGACCACTCCTTGAAGTACCGGATCGGTCAAAGCGACGATCTTGCGCAAAGCAATATCGCAGGCAAAGGGCGGCGAGTAGGCGGAAGCGCCGAGACTCACCGCCATCACAGTGACCGTGCTACCACTCTCATTGTAAACTGCAACAGAGCCAAGACCCGCCACACTCCCATTTTGTATGACAAGACTCTTGAGTGCCCAGCGCTCCCCAACTGCCATTCCAACATCCATTGCGCGGACATTGCCACCCGGCCAAGAGCCTGATGCAGTCTTGCGACAACGTACGTCAGGCGTCACCTGTCCGGCAAAATCGTCGATGAGAGTATCGCAGTAACCGACCTGCAAATTTCCATTGCTTCCGACTAGTAGCTCAGGCGGCGAGTCAAGCCTATACGTACCGGCCGGTAGCACGAATACGCTACGACCGTCCGTTGAAATCGAAATCGCCTTATCGCAAGTCAGTATGACGAATCTTTGCAGCACTGCTACCCTATACAACTGGCTTATATCCATTACGCAGTCCGCCTGGGGCCGATGCTACTAGCCAATCGGACATTAGACCCGCTTATCACGGGCCTTGTCATCTTCCAGACGACGAATCCCACCACCGCAGCAATGAGCAGCAGTATCCACTTCGACACAGGTTTACCCTTCGGCTCCACGACAACGGGAGCCCACCACGAAGACCCGCACAGAGCCGTATCGGCAGGATGAGGTATCTCCAATTCTACATGGCCTGGATCGACAGGCCTTGACCATAGCCCCCCCCAGGACAGTCCCTTTGACTTGTACCAATAGTCCATCCCGAGCATCTTCCACGTTGCAGGACTGGACATCGCTTGCGCAACCCCGTTTATGAAAGCGGTGTCCCAACCCGGAACCCTAAAAACTAGGTCGCAGGCGAGACCCCACTGATGGAGCGAATCCCCACCCCTAGCGAGCGTCACAGGATTCGTCTTGTCCTGGTTTTGGTATATCATTTCCTGGTCGACCACTGACCTGTATGCCTTTTCCACACGCAGGACCGATCCATCAGACATAGACAAATATTTGTCCATGAGATCATACCGAACACCGACAGCCTTCCCCTCCGATAACTCGCTCAGAGCCCGAAACAGGGTCGGATGTAGCTCGCTTTCGTAGTCCGCCAGATTGCTTATATATTTCACTTCTTCCTCCCCATCCAGTCGTATAGAAATACCTTTAGCACTATGCGCTTCTCTCGCACCATGTAAAGGACGACCGGCACCAAAGCCCCGGCAATGACGCCCAGCAAAGTACCCGTCATTTCGACCACCTTGCCACAAGCCGTTGGATCGGGAACAGCAGATCAAGAATCGTTCCGAGAAGATCCATCCTCGGAACCGTTGACGAAGCGACCTGATCCATAACTTTAAGATCGCCCATTCCCTTAGAGCCCGAGGCGGTCCTAAAGGAAACGGCGGCCACCCATGAGACCAGGTAGGCCGCCGCTCCAATTAGTACCGCTCTAGCCCTAGACCTTCGCGGGGTCACTGGGCGGCGAAATCTTCGCCGTGAGAAGACTCATGCCATAGGCAAGGACCATCGGAAGCGCCCACATGACGAGGTTCGCCCCGAGGCTTCGGAAATCCTTGCTCTTCTTAATGGCCGCATTCAGCTTCGCGTCATCGGCCGAGGCCTTGATGACATCGAAGATTCGCACGAGGATCGCGCCGATCACCAGGCCCCCCCTTCCTTCCTCTTTTCGAGCTTGGTCATCTTTACCCAAGCCTGGTACCCTTCCTTGTTGGCGCCGGAGACTTCGACCTTGAAGAGCTTGCCTGCGATCTCGACGAAGCCCCTGCCGTACTCCTTGCCGGAGGGAATCTTGATGCCGATGACCATGGTTTCGTTCCCGAAACGGTCCCGGCGAATATTGGTCTTCACGCCTTCACCACCTTCTCGATTTTACTGGTAGTGTCCCGGTAGGGGACTCGCCAGGTGCCGCTAGCTGCCGCAAGGGGAGCCGCGGTCTTTGACATGACAACCGGAGCCGAGTAGGCAACCGGAGCCGGAGCGACAGCCGGAGGAGGCGTCACTATAGGCGCGGCGACCGGACGAACCGGAGCCGCGACTGCAGAACTGAGAGCCTTCACCACCGGAGAATTGAGGGCCGTCTTTGCTATGCCCAACACCATCGAGCCGCCCGGCACCATGGAGGCGACCGTCGAAGCCAGCGGATTGTTTACAATCGCTGACCCGATGGACACCACCTTGGCACCGACCGACTTGACGGCATTCACAATGCCGTCAAACCAGCCCATATCAGCCCTGAATCATCCCGGTCGATACCAGGTACTGGTATTTGTCCGGGTTTTCCGACCTGATCTTGTCCTGCAAGCCGTCTATTTGGCTGACGTTCGACTGGGCCTTCTTGCCCACTCGCTGAAGAGGGTAGAAGCCTCTCGCGATGAGAATGACGGCATTTGTCGGAACCTTGATGCGAACAGTCTGGCCATAGCCGGTACCGTCCGTATAGAGAGCGCCGAAACTGGACCACTTCTCCATTTTCCCCAGGGCGTTGCCCGCAGCCAGAACCTCGCGGTCCGTTACGAAGTACTCGCGTTCCATGTCCTTGACCGCGATTGTCGCGCCGGTTTCGGCCGTACAGAGGAACACCGAATAGGCGTCCTTGATGATGACTTCCTGCCCGTTGCCCGTCAGGCTTTCGTACCCGACGATTTTTTCGGCGAGCTTGACGAAATCGCAGGCCGAGACGTTGACGTCCAGGACGGCGGTCGCGTGACCGGGGATCGTGAGGACCAGATCGAGGGCATCGTCACCTTCGAGCATATAGTTGCCGAGAGGGATGTACGCCACGTACCTGGCCGCCGCGTCGCCAGCAAGCTCCATCGAAAAGCCGCCCGCGAAATCCGAGTACTTGAGCAGGTCGGAAAGCCGCACGTCCGTAAAGACGTTTATGTCCCTGGTCCCCGGGTCTTTGAGGGTGGCCGACAACTTCCAGTTGTCGAAATCGCTGCGGAGGTGGCCGGTCGCCGTAGTGAGCTTGATGTCGATCATGAGACCGTCGGCGTCGAATTGGCTGAGCCTTCCGCTCGCCATCTTGGCCGCGACTCCGCTGACGGTGTTGAAGACGGTCTTGATCACTTCTTCCCGCCTATGAGATTGCGAACCGGCAGCACGACGGAGTTGTACACGATGTCGCTGATACCGGGAACCACCAGAAGCGCGAACATGATGCCCGCCCCGAGGAGGATCGCATCCGCATCCCTCGGGAACTCGATACCGAGAATCTTTCCTTTCACATTTTCCCCTTAGTCGATGTTTCGACGGGGGCGGAAACTAGGAATACTCGTTATACGAAGTCAAGGACTATTTTTCGCCCAAGATGAAATCCCGAACTTTGGCCCTCTTGTCGTCGTCAAACTCGATATATGAGACCCGCAAATCGGGGAGGGGAAGAGGCATTTCGTTACCTTCGTCATCTTTCATGATTCTGGAAAATCCCCCGTCGTGGAGAACTTGCGCTATTGCCTCCCTCCCCAGGACAAATTGAGCAGCAGAAATCTGGTAGACTTTCACGTTTCGCGGTAACATTTCGCCTCTCCAGAAACCCCACCACCTACCGGGATTCGTAAATCCTGTTTCATACCACTTGTCATTTTGAACATCGTGCCATCGCGACGGGATCTTGTCTTGGTCGCCTTTGGTCATGTAAAAGGCCAGATATTTCGCATGGCGTTGCGGATCGCGTTGCACTTGCACATCGACCCCATGCTCCGCATGGAGTGTATCTTCGGACCCTACGACCTCATACCAGAGCCGACGAAGCTCTTCACCGAAGGCGGCGAGCCCGCCGCCAGTCGAGAAAAACTCGTCACGCATCCACGACTTTACCAGCTTGAGCGATGATTCATGGCGTTCGATCCAGGCGGCAACATCGCCAACCATTATTCCGTGGTAGTGAGGAGCCCCCCGACTCTGGAACTCCCTTTTCCAGACAAAGCCGACTTTCCCGATTTTCCTCTCGACCCTTTTTAACCAGGCATCGACATGGGCCTTGCAGACCTTTCCGTCATGAGGAAAAAGGTTCGGATAGGTAAGCGTCACGAACAGCCGAGCGCTCTTGATACTCTCCCAATCGACCGCAAGGAGCGCGTCAAAAAAGCGCTTCCTCGAATCCATCGACCACGCCTTGATTTCGCCTCGATCATGAGCATAGGACTTCGAACCCTTGGTCATAACCATGTCGGCGTGAAGCTCGATTTTCCCCCGCCTCTCGGACATGAAATATTCGTTTCCCTCAACCGTTCCGGTTTTTCTGTAGGCAATTCCTTGCAACATTCGCCTCTTCCAGATCGGCGATGATTTCAAAGCGTGAAACGATTTTGACCCCTTGCTAGGGTAGGCGGCGCAGTATGTAGCTACTGTCAAGGGAGCCCCTAGCTGGAGCCTGTTTTGTTTCACCCACTGAAACAATGCCCGCTGTCTCCCGTAGGTGGCCGGCATCGGCGCGGCGACCTCCCGGCCTCCCGGCAGACGGGCCGGGCCTGCCCCCTTGCGGATCGCCAGGCCTTCCCTTTGGGCAAGGCGGGCCAGGGAAAGGGACCGCTCGCGGGCGGCATCCGACAAAACCGCAGAGCCCGGCCGCGTCCGAAAACTCCCCCCGGAATAGAGCCCGCCTACAGCGCGTGACTGCGGGGCGAGCCCCGCAGTTATGGCCAGGAAATCCCTGTTAATTTCGTCAAATGACAATTGCGACGATTGCGACAATTCATCTTTTACGCTATCTTTCATTTTGTTCCCCAACCCGGAATGACGCTTCCCGACCTGACAGTTAGAAGCGCCGAGAGGCCCCGAAAGGGGCCTCTCACTTTTTCACTTGACGACCTCGGCCAGAGCCTTGCCGATGCCGTGCCGGTAGCCTTGCCAATAGGTCTTATCCTTGATCGACGTACTTTCGTCTTCTTTCCGTCCCGCCCATTTCATGATTCCTTCGAGTTCGTCCACAAGACGAGCCTTTAATCCGATCATCCCTCCCCCCTTCCCGCCACCATGGCGATAAAAATCACAGCCCTCCTCACCCACCAGGCCAAGAGCCCGAGGATTAGGCCAAGTACCATCATTTCGAGCATGGGGAGACCTCGCGAAACTGCGGCCCATAGCTAGTCCCCTGTAGTAACGCCACTATCTCTTCCAAGGTCCGCTTCGATGCCACGACCGAGACCTCGATCATCGGCCTCTTCATGAGGATCATCTTTTTCATCAGCGGCCCCCCTCGGCACAGCCGGACAGGTGTCGGGATTGTCCCCCGGCTTCCACCGTCCCCGAAGCTCCCAATTCCCCCAGAACATCTTCTCTTCCGCGAAGAGGCGTTTGAGTTCTTGGATAACCGCTTCCCGCGTCACCGACTCCGAGGCGACCGCCCAGAGGCTCGACCATACCGCCTTCCGAAGATTCACCTTCGCGAAGGACTCCGGTATCCCGGCCGCCTCGATCGCCTTGAGAAAGCGCTTTTGCCATTTGTTGATGTTCATAGGTCCGGGCCTCCGCTTCGCTGAGGCGTTTTGACAGGTCGTGCAAGACCCGGCGCGCCCCTTCCTGCTGAACTCGCAGGACCATCAATTCGACATCGTTTCGGGCCGGGTCCGTCGCCATGTCCAGGCGCGTTAGCCAGTCCCGAACGAAACCGCCAATTTCCCGGTAAGCGCTCCGCCGCCCGATGGTCTTGAAGAAGATGGAATCCGAAAGCGTTGTGGCCATCATCCGAGGGCCTCCGCATCCCCGTCCACGACGGCATAGAGCCGCATGAGGAGGGCGGCGAGGGTCGGCAGCTCCTCCGGTATCCCCGATTCCCCCAGGACGCGGAAAATCCCCGAGTTCTCATTTAGCGTCACCACCAGGCCGAGCCGAGCCCCGAGGGCCGTCCCCACGATTTTCGCCACCCGAAGGTCATCCATGTCGATAGCCATGAGCCTCGAACCGACGACCTCCGCAATCCCACTCTGCGCCATACACCCCCCAAAACGCCAAGTTTGGCAATTTGACCGGATGATCGAAGGGCGAAAAAAAACCCTCCCGCCGTTGCCGTGCGAACACAGTCAACGAGGGGAGGGAGCGGGAGTAGTCAAACGTCCGTTTTATACAGTCGATTCAATTTTACAGACGTTTTGCCACCAACCCGAAGCCCGCATCAATCCCCGACCTGACAGAAAGGAAAATATCACGGACTGCGGATAATGTATATTCTGTCTACCGATGAGGATTGGGCAGGGGCCAGGCATAACCCGACCTCGATCCCTGTCCTGTATCGCTGGGATCGTAGAATCTTCGGGCAAGGAGCCCCG
>DATKTD010000309.1:0-3783 GCA_035531315.1 Rectinemataceae bacterium | reverse complement strand
TCGACGTACTTCTTGGAGACGATGGAGGCGCCCGCGTGGGCCAGCGTGAAGAGGAAGGGGGCGAAGGGCCCCTTGGTCGTCACCTTCACCGTGTACCTGTCCACCACGGCGACGCTCTCGACCTCGGCGAGGGATTCGACCACTTCGCCACGAGATCGGGCACGGCCTCGAAATTCGTGTTGAGCTTGAACAGGCGGTTGAACACGAGAAATGACACCTTCTCCGAGTAGATGTCGTTGTGCCCCATCGGATCGAGCGACGTGATGTCGGCCGAAAGGGCCACGTTGATGGTCTTCTGGTCGCCCGCGGCGAAGGCCGGCGCCGCCAGCGCGGCGCAGAGAATCAGCGATGCCGCGAGAATACGAATCCCTCTTCCCTTCATCCCAAACCTCCTTGAAGTCTCTCGACGTCGCGCCGCCGCCCTTCGACCGGGCGCGCGGCCGCGTTCCGCGATATGGCCCCTAGGCCCGTCCTTCCCTCGCCAGCGAAATGAAGTGCTCGAAGATCCCGAGCATCTCCGGATATTTCTCGTACATCATCTCCGGATGCCATTGGACCGCGAGTATGGGGCTGCCGCCCCTGCGCTCGATCCCCTCGATGACGCCGTCGGGAGCGTAGGCCCCGACCACGAAGCCGGGGGCGCAATCCTTGATGGCCAGGTGATGGAAGCTGTTGATGAGGATGGTGGAAGCCTCGAAGATGCCGGCCAGCAGGCTGTCCTTGACGATCGACACCTCGTGGCCCGGCGTATGCTTCCGGCTCTTCTGGAAATGTTGGATGTAACTGTTGGGGATCAGGGAGAGATCCTGGTAGAGGGTGCCGCCGAAGGCCACGTTGAGGATCTGGAGCCCCCTGCAGATACCCAGCATCGGCTTGCCGAGCTCGTCTGCGACGCGGACCGCGCGAAGCTGATGCTCGTCTATTTCGGGAAAGATGAAATCGATGCGCCGGTTCGGATTCTCGCCGTATAGGAGGGGGTTCGGGTCGTAGCCCCCGCTGAGGAGGAGGGCGTCGACCGCCTCGATCTGACGCCTGACGCTCGCCTCCTTCCCGACGACGGGGACGAGGAGGGGAACCGCTCCGGCGGCCTCTATCGCGGAAACATAATCCTGACTGACGCCCGAGCGTTCCATGCCTGGAAAGGGACCGGTTTCGGCGAGTTGGATGCCGGAAAGAATCCCGATAATCGGAGGCCGATCGGAAGCTACTGGCCTGGATGGCTGCATGCTCTCACTCCACCGGAACAGCGATGCATAGTGCAAAGCAGCTATCATGCCATACCGACAGGCCGGGGACCTAATCCGCGATCAGGTTACTATTTTATTTCACAATAACTATTTGTTCTAATCCGAATCCCCCCTTCCCTTGCCAAGGCCAAGGCTGGGAAGCCAAAGTGGCGCCAGTCTGGCTCCTTTTAGCAGGGAATGGGTTGCCTATTTCACCTATTTCCTGACCTATTAACGAGGGCTGCCCCTCTTTGCGTAATTCGGCTTCCCTGTCTCCCGATCCCCGATTCGATCAATCCAGCCTCGTTCAAAAGCTCAAGGGATCGACGAATCCTGGCCTCGGAAAGATGGCTGCCCTTCCCTTCCAACATGGCTCGCAACGAGGCTCTGCCGACCCCCTGCCCCGTCTCGAGCTCCGAAAGGGCGACCAGCACCTCGCGGACAGCCTCCTCCGCCAGGGGAGAGGGTCGGCCGCCGTCGCCTTCTCCGACCTTGCCGACAACGTCTTCAGCGCCCCAATCGTCGGCCTTCTCGCCGGGGGCGGCATTCTCGCCGAGGCCGGCACCGGAGGCTATGGATTCGGGAAGACAGTCCAGACCCAGCTCCTCCTCCGCGACAAAGGCGGCGTAGGCGGCCACGTTCCACAACTCCCGGATATTGCCAGGCCAACGATGGCGAAGCAGGGCCCGCTCGGCCTCCGGAGCGATGGAAAGACCCGCCTTTCCGTTTTCGCCGAGGAAGCGCCGGAACAGGAACAGTATGTCCTCGGGCCGCTGGCGGAGAGCCGGGAGGATGAGGGGAAGGACATTGAGGCGATAATAGAGGTCCTCGCGGAAGAGGCCGGCCGCTACCTTTTCGCCGAGGTTCTGGTTGCTCGCGGCTATCACCCTGATGTTGACCGAGGTGATCTTCTGCGAGCCGACGCGCATGACCTGTCGCTCCTGCAGGACCCGGAGGAGCTTGGATTGGAGAACGTAGGGCATGTCGCCTATCTCGTCCAGGAACACGGAGCCGTTGTTCGCCTGCTCGAAGAGACCGATCTTCCCGCTCTTGAGGGCCCCGGTGAAGGAGCCCGCCTCGTAGCCGAAGAGCTCGCTCTCGATGAGGCTTTCCGCGACGGCGGCGCAGTTGAAGGCCACGAAGGGCCGGCTGCTCCGCTCCGAGGCCGAATGGATGGCGTGGGCCATGAGCTCCTTGCCCGTGCCGCTTTCCCCGCTGATCAGGACGGGCAGGTCGGAACGGGCGAATTTCCGGGCCAAGGCGAGACGCTCGCGCATGAGGGGCGACTCGGTGCTGATGTCGTCGAAGCCGTACTTCGGCAGGAAGCCCTGGTCCTGGAGCTTCCTGTCCAGGCTCTGCTCGAGTTGCCTGATATAGGTGACATCCCGGAAATTGAGATAGTAGCCCGACTTCTCCCCGAAATTCTCCAGGGCTCTGCCCGTGACGACGAAGGAGCGCTCGTGATAGCGCAGCAGCTCGTTGTCGAGCCGGGTCTGGTCGAGGAGGGAAAGGAGGGGCTCCTGCACGAACTCGTCGAGCTTCCGGCCGGTCATGTCCGACTTCGTCTCCAACATCAGCGAGAGGGCCCTGTTGTGGAGCCTGACCTCGCCGTCGTTGTCGACCAGGAGGACTCCCTCGTGGGTAAGATTCAATATGGCGTCGAGTTCCTGGTTCTTGATGAAGAGCTCGCGGTACTGGGCGTTGATGCCGCTGTCGAGGGGAATGATTCCCTCCGAGTAGCGGAGGAGCCGCTCGTTCACCTCTCGCTCGGCGAGCTTGAGCATATCGACGATCTGGATGAAGGTCGAGATGTCGATGTAACGATGCCCCGTGTCGATGATCGTATCGATGTGCTTAGGCACGTATTTCTGCTCGCCCGGGGTGATGGCGATCCTGGAATCCTCGCCGTACTTCTGCGGATCGAAGGGGACGAGGTCCAGGTGGTCGATGCCCAGCTTGTAGAGGAGGGAGACCATCTCGAGGGTCGTCTCGGCGTTGTCGTTCACGACGAGGACCCTCGTGCCCGGGGGAATCGAGCAGATGCGGTATATCTCGCTCTTCTGGATCGTCCTATTTACGACGATTATCCTCTTGGCGTCCCTCGTCCGATTCTTGACGTCGACGGCCTTGGCCTTGGTCATCACCAGCACGATGTCGTCGGGTATGTCCAGATCGGAAGGGACCTCGTCGAGGAAGCGGTTGTTGAGCTCCACGAAACCGGACAGGACGAGCTCGAGGTTGGAGCGCAGAAAGGTCCAGAGGGAACCCTTGGGACTATCGGTGACGATGGCGATGCTCTTCATGGGCTGTCGACGTCGGACCTCAGCGTTGGAATCGGTAGGTGAAGGTGCCGGAGATCGCGCCGTCCGTCGCGTTGAAGAAGGAGGCCCGCTTGAAGCCGTACATGACCGCCTCGTCCACGGCGGGATCGCCCGAGCTCGAGGTGACCGAGACGGCGGCGAGGCTCGGCGGGCTCGTCGGGGAAGAGGGGGTCACGACGAAGGAGAGGGTGACGGGCTTGAGGGCGCCCCCGGCCTTGTAGTCCGCCTTGGACACG
>DATKTD010000308.1:0-19211 GCA_035531315.1 Rectinemataceae bacterium | reverse complement strand
GAACGAACCTGAGCGTAAGCGAAGGTTCGTCGGCGAGCGCAATGTGGGTGAGCGGAATGAGCGTTAGCGAGTGAAGCGAACCCCGACGAAGGAGCCGAGCAGTGCGAGGCGACTGAGGAGCTGCTAGCGTGTTGTTAGCTGCAGTATAAATTGCGAATTTGATTGAGGCGCGCCGACGGCCGGAGGCCCGGCGCGGATATGAAATCGCATGCGACAGCTGTATATCCTTTTCTTCCTATTTTATAGCAATTCATATTGCTATGCGCCACGGCGCTGCGTCAACCTAACATTATAGTTGAGCTGCACAGCGCATATTGCATGGTCTGGGCGAGCAAAGCAAGCAGGTACATAACGGTGCCATAACCATTTCAGTTCTAACTATTTGTTAAGTCCATTTTTCCTAATTATATTCAATTGCTCAATTTCATATTCTTCATTTTTAATTTGTTCCTTCATTAATTGCATAGTATCCGAGATTAACATATTTGCTGCCTTGAAAGTTTCAGCTTCATTTACTTGATTGGCAATTATTTTCCTATAATAGTCGTCCATTTTTTTTGCATCGCTCGAAGAATTATAATTGGCTATAAAAAACAGCAAAAAGCCACTTAGGCCAATTGATAAGGCAAATTGAAATATTCTCTTTGCTGCTACTACTATTTTTCTTTGATTAATCTTTTTAGCAATAACATTCTCCTTACAGGTATGTAATATTAGTCCCATAATCCGGCTCTTTATCGTTTTTCTACCAGCTAAGCATGTTTGATTCATATATGCTATGAAATATTCCCAATGCTTTCTTACATAGTGATAGTTCGATATTTTTTTTACGTTTCCAATATAGTCAATGATTATTTCGTCCTCGATAGGCCCCATGTTATCTGTTCTAGCGGGAATGATTGATACCATGACATTTCCATCGTCTAGTTGAAAGTATTGTAGCCTAGCACCATATTCTATAACTATTTTCCTATTTACTCGAAATCCTTGAATAACAGGGTATGAATTTGCTGGCCTACTACCATAGAATACTTCCAATATTCGTGTGTCAATTCCACCAGAAGCACTTCCGGGTGCAATACAAAATGCGTAAATGTTTCGCAATTTCAAGTTTTCAGGACCGCTGCCATGAAACTTTCTAAATATGCCTTTGGATTTCTTCAAGAAGGTCTCATACGCTTGTCTTTTTTCAATGACATTCACAGACTTCCTCCATCAAGTAAGATAATATATACACTAATAAGTATTCAATACGTATTGTCGTTTAGCGTTTGCGCGCGACGGCCGGAGGCCCGCGCGCTCTTCATCCTAATCTTGGCAATTTATATTGCAGCTAACGTTTTCCAGCCGCTGACGTTAGCGCGCGCCACAAGAGCGAATCTGAGCTATTGCGAAGATTCGCGGCGCGCGCTAATGTGGGTGAGCGGAATGAGCGAATGCGAGTGTAGCGAACCCCGACGAAGGAGCCGAGCAGCGCGAGGCGACTGAGGAGCTGCGGCTGGGTGATAGGCGCTGGAACTCGCCAACCTTTCGCTTGGCACCTGATGAGCGTGACAAACGTTTTAGGCTTTCGCACAACAAACATTTCGCCATTCCGTATTTGTAGTGGATTCGGAATCCTCTTCCTAATGTTTGGCTGCGCTTTTCCGACGCGATCTAACATTCAAGCGAGCGAAGCGAGCAGGGTTTGGGTGGCTCCTCGCGTCGGATAAGCGCAACTCTCATAGGTGGCCGAATCCACGGCTTGTCGACTAGCCAACCCTCTTTACTTTCTAACATTACATTTAATCTTTGGAGCCTGCGAGTTCTTGCGCCTATCGTTTTCCAGTTGCTGACGTTGCGCCCGCCGTGTATAGCGTAACTTGAGTGTACCCAGAAAGATCGACCTGGGATGGACAGAATAATCGTCGAAAGTACCCATGGAAATCGTGGGGAAAACTGACGGTTTCCCCTTGGATGCAAGGGGGAAGGGATGCTCAGGATGAACCAGGTAGATCAGATCAAGGAGCTTCAACGACAGGGCGTTGGACCGCAGGAGATTGGGAGCCGGCTTCAGCTCAATCGGAAGACGGTGGCGAGATACATGGCCCGTGACGACTATGACCGGGAGATCAGGGCGAAGACGCCCGCTGTCTCGCGCCTCGATCCCTTCAAGGCGAAAATCGAAGAATGGCTCGAGGAAGACCGGCGGATGCGATTCAAGCAGCGCCACACCGCGAAGCGGGTGCATGAGCGCTTGGGTGAGGAATTCCCAGGCCTCTACGACTGTTCCTACCCCCTCGTTCAGCGCTATCTCAAGGCTCGGAAGGCCGCAAAGGGCGACGCAAAAGGTGCCCTGGAGCTGGTGTGGGCCGCGGGAGAGGCCCAAGCCGATTTCGGAGAAGCCGACGTCCTCTCGGAAGGCAGCCTTGTCACGATCAAATACCTTGTCCTGAGCTTTCCGGCCAGCAACGCCGCATACCTTCAGGCTTTCCGAGGAGAGACGGCGGAGTGCGTCGCGCAGGGGCTCAAGGACATCTTCCACCACCTCGGCGGCGTCCCGCTGCGGATCGTCTTTGACAACGCGTCGGGGGTCGGCAGGCGGGTCGGAGAGAAGGTGTCATTGTCGGAGTTGTTCCTGCGCTTCAAGTGCCACTACGGATTCTCCGTGAGCTTCTGCAATCCGGCATCGGGAAACGAGAAGGGCAACGTGGAGAACAAGGTCGGCTATGTCCGGCGCAACTTCCTCGTGCCGATGCCGGTGATCGGGGAGCTTTCCGCGTGGAACGGCGAACTGCTCACTCGTTGTGAAGAAGACTTCGAGCGCCCCCACTACAAGAAGCCGGGCACGATTGGCGAGCTATTAATGACGGACAGGAAGGCCCTGGCGCCCTTGCCTGTAAAGCCCTTCAATGCCGAGCGTTTCGAAAAGGTCCATGCCGACGGCTACGGAAAGTTCTGCCTGGACGGACGGCACTGGTACGCTACCGCTCCCGATCTCGCCGGGAGGGAACTCGTCGCCGGAATCGCCGCGCACAGTATCACCGTCTATGACTCCGCTGGATCCATCCAGTGCGTCCACAAGCGAATCTACGGGACGGAGCGCTCCGACTCATCGAACTACCGTTCCAGCATTGAGGCGCTGCTCAGGAAGCCCGGCGCGTGGAGAAACAGCCAGGTCCGTGCCGCGATGGCTGCGCCGGATCGTGATTATCTCGACGCAGTCCCCAAGGAAGAGCGTATGAGGATCCTCAATGCGCTCGCCCAGGCTACCGAGACCATCGAGTTCGAAACAGTGCTTGAGTCTCTCTCCGAGGCCATTAGGCTGGGAACGCTCGACGACTACAGCTTGAAGGCCTTAGCCTTCCGTGCGGCGTACGAAAGCCTAGGGACTGGCACCAGTCCCGGACCTGACCTTGCCGCCTATGATCAGGCACTCCTGGCTACCCGCGGTGACCACCCATGAGACGCCCAAGGACGAATCGCACGGAATTGCGTGACGAGATCGGCACCCTCCTGCGCCGCGTGACCTTCAGCCAGACGGCTGTCAGGATCTGCAAGGAATCGGGCGACGCCAAGATGGAGCGCTTCCTTGCCAAGGTCCTCGCCGCCGAGCTGGAGAACCGCGAAGGAGTGCGTCATGCCCGGTTTCTGCAGGAGGCTGCCTTCCCCGTCTTCAAGACCTTCGAGGGCTACAACTTCGCCAACCTCAAGCTTCCCCCGCTCCTGTCGCGTGCGGAGCTCGAATCGGCGAGCTTCGTCGGCGAGAGGCTGAACCTCGTGCTCTATGGACCCGTGGGTACCGGGAAGACCCACTTGGCGATCGCCCTCGGCGTCGCCGCATGCGCCCGCGGACATCGGGTCAGATTCTTCACCGCGGCGGAACTCGTGGTGCGACTCTCCGAGGCCTACTCCGCAGGCTCCCTTGAGAAGTTTCTCCGCACGATCCTCAAGGCCGATCTCCTGATCATCGATGAATGGGGATATGTGCCTGTCGATCGCCAGGGGGCACAGCTCCTTTTCCGGATCGTCTCGGATAGCTACGAGCGCCGGAGCTTGGTGCTGACTACGAATCTCGAATTCTCGAAATGGGGCTCGCTATTCACCGATGACCAGATGGCTGCCGCGATGATCGATCGCCTGGCTCACCATGGCCACATAATGCTCTTCGAGGGGGAGAGCTATCGCATGAAGAACGCGCTCATGCGGCAAAAGACTCAGCAAAAAGTACCCACGCACTGATGGGTATTTCCAGACGATTTTTCTGGGTATTTGGGGTTGACGAAATACACCGCTAGGCCTTCCGCTTGATCACGGCCAGGGTTATCCGGCTCGCGCAGACGAGCTTCCCCCGCTCGTCCTCTATCCTGATATCCCAGACCTGGGTCGAGCCGCCGATGTGGAGGGGGCGGACCGTCCCCGTCACGAAACCCTCCCTGGCGCTGCGGATATGATTGGCGTTGATCTCGAGGCCCACGCAGGCCTCCTTTTCGCGATCGACGAGGAGGGTGCCGGCGAAGCTGCCGAGGGTCTCGGCGAGGGCCACCGAGGCTCCGCCATGAAGGAGGCCGAAGGGCTGCCGCGTCCTTTCGTCCACCGGCATTCTGGCCTTGAGATAGTCGTCGCCTATCTCCGTGATTTCGATGCCCAGGCTTTCGCCCAGGGTCCCCTTCGACATCGCGTTGAGCGCGCCGAGATCCACCTTCGGGAAAAGGGCCATCATGCCTCCTTTAAGAGCCTATAATAATCATGGAGGGGCCCCGGCGGCGATGGCGGTGATCCTCGGGAAGGCGTATCATGATGTTCCTATGAACAGCGTATTTCTCGTCCGCCATGGCGAAAACAGGGCCAATATCACGAAGGAACTCTCCCACAGGCATGTGGACTATCCCCTCACCGAAAAGGGCAGGCTCCAGGCGGAGCAGACGGCCCGCCACTTCGCCGCGCTCAAGGTCGACGAGGTCTATTCCTCCCCCCTCAAAAGGGCCCTCGAGACGGCGGAGGCGATCGCGGGAGGGAGGGGCGACAGGGTGAGGGTCCTCGAGGAATTCCGCGAGGTGAACGTAGGCAGTCTCGAGCTGGCCCCGGACCTCGACGGGTCCTGGAGGCTCTACAAGGAAATCGTCCTCGGTTGGCTTGCCGGAGCGCGAGAGAGGAGCTTTCCGGATGGCGAGAACATGGTCGACCTCGTCGAGAGGTTCAGGAGGGGCATCGCCAAGGTCTTGGCCGGGAAGACGGACCGGAACATCGTCATCGTCGGCCACGGGGGGATCTTCACCTTCTGCGTGCCGGAGATCTGCGATGTCGGCGACAGGAGGCGCTTCTTCGCCACCGAATCGAGCAACTGCGCGATCGGCGAGCTGGGGATCTCGATGGAGGACGGCGAGATCAGGGGCAAGCTCCGACGCTGGGCCGACGTCGGCCATCTCCACGGCGAGGCCGCCGATTTCGTGAGCGCGATGCCGAGGGACTGAGACGGGCTTCCCCTTCCGCCGGCCCCGGGCTAGGCTTCGTCCATGGACCGTCCAGCCCTCCTCGAAATCCTCGCCGCCCAGCCCGGGACCACTTCCGACATGCCCTTCGACGATTCGGCCCTCGTCTTCCGCGTCGGCGGCAAGATCTTCGCGATCGTGAACGTCAAGGAGGAGCCCGGCTCCGTCTCGCTCAAATGCGAGCCGGAGATGGCCGGCGATCTGCGCGCCGCCTGGAAGGCCATCAAGCCGGGCTGGCACCTCAACAAGGAGCACTGGAACACGATCGAGCTCGACGGCACGGTGCCGCGCGAGGTTCTCGCCGATCTCGTCTCACGCTCGTGGCAATTGGTTGCATCGGGCCTGAGCCGGGCCGCGAGGCTGAAGGCGGGGCTGGACAAGGCGCCGCGAGCCGGTAAAGGACCCAGCGAGCCGGCGAAGGGCCCCGCTGAGGTCGAGGCTCCCCGCCCCCTCCGCGGCCGGTCCTAGGGGATTTCGGAGACCTCGGCGGCCGCCTCGGCGTAGAGGGCCCGGAGCAGGGGCCGGTGCCGCTCGATGACGAGGTGGCGCTTGAGCTTGAGGGTCTGGGTGAGGAGGCCGTTCTCGACCGTGAAATCCTCCTCGACGAAGGCCAGACGCCTCGGGATCTCGTAGCCGCCGAAACGCCCGCGGAGATGGGTCTCGATCTCGGCGCTGACGAAGTCGCGCATCCTCGCGTCGGAAAGGAGCTCGTCGGGGCCGAGGGAGAGTTTGTGCTCGCCGGCGATCCTATGGAGGACGGGGAGGTCGGGCACGACGAGGGCCACGTTGAAGGGCATGCCGTCGCCATAGATCATCGCGTTCTGCACGAAGGGGAGGAGCTTCATCTCCTCCTCGATCTCCGCCGGGAAGACATACTTGCCGTTGTTGAGCTTGTACTCCTCCTTGAAGCGCCCGGTGATGTAGAGAAAGCCCTCCTCGTCGAGCCGTCCGCGATCTCCCGTGCGGAGCCCGCCGTCCTCCGTCATGATGGCCTTGGTCTTGTCGGGCTTGTTGTGGTAGCCCCGCATGACGTTGGGGCCGTAGACGACGATCTCCCCCTCGCCGGAGCCGTCGTCCACCATCGAGGTATCTATGACGATATCGACATCCTCGAGGGCCTTGCCCACCGAGCCCGGCCGATGGCAGGTCGCGTGGCTCATCGTGATGGCCGGGCTCGTCTCGGTGAGGCCGTAGCAGTCGTAGACGGGTATGCCGATGTCGAGGAAGAAATCGGCTATCGCGGGGCTCATCTTCGCGCTCGCGGTGAGGGCCATTTGGAGCCTGCCGCCGAAGATGGCGCGCAGCTTCGACAGCACGAGGCGGTCGAGGACGAGGTACTTGAGACCGGACCGGCCCCCCTCTCTGCGTTCCCGGGCGGCGATCATGGCCGCCCCGAAGAGCCTCCGCTTGAGGCCCCCCTCCTCCCGCATCGTCTCGACGATCTTCGCGTGGATCTTGTTGAAGACCCGGGGAGCCGAGATGAGGATTGTAGGGGCGACGGAAGCCATGTCCTCGGCCAAGCTGTCGAGGCCCCGCATCAGGGCGATGGAGCCCCCGAATTGGATGAAGTTGTTGAGTTCGGCGGAGAAGCCGTAGCTGTGGGCCCAGGGGAGGTGGGAGAAGGAGACGGAGTTTTGATCGAGCTCGCGATAGCGATGGAAGCCCGCGCGGCTGCAACTCGTGCAGTTACCGTGGGAAAGGAGGACCCCCTTGGGTTCGCCCGTGGTCCCGCTCGTGTAGATGAGGACGGCGATGTCCTCGGCCCGGGGACGGATCGAGGGGATCGGCCTCGAGGCTCCTTCCCGCTCGAGGGCCCGAAAGCCCTCCGGCCCCTCGTCCTCGATGACGACGAGACGCGAAAGGCTTTCTATGCCGGCAAGCGCCCTCCGCGCCCGCGCCGCCGTGGCCTCGCCCGAGACCAGGAGAACCTTGATGGCCGCGTCGCGCACGATATAGGCCCAGACGGACTCTTGCTCCTTCTCGTACATCGGCACGAAGCGGGCGCCGAGTCCGTAGGCGGCGAAGGCGGCCACCACCCATTCGACGCGGTTGCCGGCGATGATGCCCACGGCCTCGCCCTGGCCGACCCCGAGACCGGCCAGGGCGGCGCGGAAGTCGTCCACGCGGGCGCCCAGCTCGGCGTAGCTCGCCCATTCGTAGCCGCCCCCTGCCTTCCGCGTGCCGAGGAACCTGTTGGCACCGAAACGGGCCACCGCCGTTTCGAAGGACTCGACGAGGTTGTCGGGGCTGCCGTAGCTCCCCTTCCAGCTTCTCTCGAAGGACATGGGGTCCTCCTTTTAGTTATGATGAATATCGCGATCGTAGGGTCTCAGGGCCTGCTTTCGTCGAAGATCTCCCGCCCGATCAGCATCCGCCGGATCTCGCTCGTGCCCGCGCCGATCTCGTAGAGCTTGGCGTCGCGGAGGAGGCGGCCCGCCGGATAGTCGTTGATGTAGCCGTTGCCGCCGAGGACCTGGATGGCCTGGAGGGCCATCCAGGTGGCCTTTTCCGCCGCGTAGAGGATGACCCCGGCCGCGTCCTTCCTGATCCCCGGCCTGTGAGCCGACTTGGCGGCCGTGTAGACATAGGCCTTGCAGGCGTTCATGGTCGTGTACATGTCGGCTATCTTGCCCTGCATCAGCTCGAACTCCCCGATGGACTTCCCGAACTGCTTCCGCTCGTGGATGTAGGGGATGACGACGTCCATGCAGGCCTCCATCAGGCCCACGGGGCCGGCGGAGAGGACGATGCGCTCGTAGTCGAGGCCGCTCATCAGGACCTTCACGCCGCCGCCGACCTTGCCGACCACGTTTTCCTCGGGCACCTCGCAGTCCTCGAAGACGAGTTCGCAGGTGTCGGAGCCCCGCATGCCGAGCTTGTCGAGCTTGGGCGAGGTCGAGAAGCCGGGAAAGCTCCTCTCGACGATGAAGGCGGTGATGCCGTGGGAGGCCCCCGCGGGATCGGTCTTGGCGTAGACGAGGAGGGTGTCGGCGTGGGGGCCGTTGGTGATCCACATCTTCGTGCCGTTGAGGACGAAGCGATCGCCCTTCTTCTCGGCCCTGAGCCGCATGCCCACGACGTCGGAGCCGGCCTCGGCCTCGCTCATCGCGAGGGCGCCGACCTGCTCGCCGCTGACCAGGGGGGGCAGGTACTTCGCCTTCTGCGCGGCGCTGCCGTTTATGAAGATCTGGTTGACGCAGAGGTTCGAATGGGCGGCGTAGGCGAGGCCTATCGAGCCCGAAGCCCGACTGATCTCCTCCACGGCGACGGCATGTTCGAGATAGCCCATCCCGGCCCCCCCGTATTCCTCCGAGACGGTGATGCCCAAAAAGCCGAGTTCGCCCATCCTGCGCCATAGATGCATCGGGAAGGCGTTGTTCCGGTCGACCTCCTCGGCGATCGGGGCGATCTCCTCCCGGGCGAAACGGCGTGCCGTCTCCCTGAGGAGGTCGGCCGTCGAGCCGAGGTCGAAGTCGAGGGGATGGAAGGTTTTCACGCCGGCCTCCTTGGTCGCTGCTGTGCTTCGATCGGCCCGCTCGGGCCTCGTCTCAATAGGCCCCCGCGGCGCGCGCCCTCTCGAGGACGCGTTGGGCGGTCTTCAACACCGGCATGTCCACCATCTTTCCGTCGAGGGCGAAGGCGCCGCGGCCCTCGCGCTGATTGGCCTCGAAGGCCTCGACGAGGCGGCTTGCCTTCGCGATGGCCTCCGCCGAGGGCGTGAAGGATTCCTGCGCCGGTCCCACCTGGGCGGGATGGATGAGCTGCTTGCCCGAGAAGCCCATACCGGCCCCCTCGAGGGATTCGGCGCGCAGTCCCTCCGCGTCCTTGAAGTCCACGAAGACCATGTCGATGGCCTGGAGGCCGAAGGCCGCCGCATGGGTCACGACGGCGCTGCGGGCGTAGAGGACCTCGGTGCCCGCTCGCGTGCGGGTCATCCCGATGTCGCCGGCGAGGTCCTCGGCCCCGAAGATCGCCGCCTGGAGGCGCAGGTCGGCCGAGAGTATGTCCTTGATCTCCACGAGGCCGCGGGCCGTCTCGATGAGGACGATGATGGCGATTCCCCCCGGTAGCCAACCCTGGAGGGACTCCGCCGCGGCTATCCGCCGGGAGAGCCAACGTACTTGCTCCGCCGATTCCACCTTCGGCAGCACGATGCCCTCGGGCCTGATGTCCGGCCCCGCGGCGAGCACGGCGTCGAGGTCTGCCTCCTCGAGGCCGCTACCGACGGGATTGACGCGCACGAGCTTCTCGCTTTTCCCGAAGTCCATCGTGAGGAGGGCCTCCGCGATGGTGGAGCGGGCCTCCGCCTTGCGGTCGAGGGCGACGCCGTCCTCCATGTCCATGCAGATACAGTCGACGCCGAGGGTCGTCGCCTTGCGGATCTTGTGCGCCTTGTCGCCGGGCATGTAGAGGAGACCCCTTCGCGCGCGCATCAGGCCCTCCCTTCGGCGGCGGCCGGCGCGGACGATGTGGCGGCCGGCGCGGACGATGTGGCGGCCGGCGCGGCGGCCGATGTGGCCGCTGTGGCCGCTGTGGCAGGCGCGGCGGCCGGCCTGCGGAGGAAGAGGACGCTGCGCTCGAACTCGACCACCACGAGGCCATCCTGGTTGCGCCCGACGTGGCGAAGCCTCGCGATGCCGTTTTCAGGCCGCGATTTCGAAGGCCGCTTCTCGAGGATCTCGGTTTCGACGTAGAGGGTGTCGCCGTGGAAGACCGGATTGGGATGGACGACCTTGTCGTAGCCGAGGTTGGCCACGATCGTGCCCTCGGTGAGACCGGGGACGGAGAGCCCCACGGCCAGGCCGAGGGTGAGGACGCCATTGACGAGACGTTGACCGAACTCGGTGCGCGAGGCGAAGTCCTGGTTGAGGTGGAGGGGCTGGCTGTTCATCGTAAGGGCGCAGAAGAGCACGTTGTCGGCCTCGGTGATTGTCCTGCCCAGGGGATGATTGATGCGCGCCCCCACCTCGAGCTCCTCGAAATACATGCCTGCCATCTCAATCGTCCCCTTCCGGCCCAATGGGCCGCCGCTCCGCGAGCCGCAGTTCCGATGGCCCGCGAGGCTCGAGCTCGAGGAGCTCCTGGTCGCGGGCGATCTGCTGGCCCGCGGCGACGAGGAGGCGCCTCAGCTTCCAGGAGCCAGCCGGGGCCGCCACCTTGGTTTCCATCTTCATCGCCTCGAGGACGATGAGGGTCCTGCCCCCCTCGACCTCCTCCCCCTCGGCCACCTCGATGGCGACGACCAGGGCCGGCATCGGGGAGCGGAGGGCCCCCTCGCCGGGGCCGGCGAGTTCGCGGCGCCGTGGGCCGGTCTTCCGCGCCGCCTCGACGCGATAGCTTCTCCCGCCCTGGCAGATCCAGGCGCCGCCCTCGTCAGGTGCCCATTGGAGCTGAAGCTGTCTGCCATTTATCCGAAGGCAGAGCTCCCCTTCCCTCTCGCCGATCCTCTCCACCCTGAGGCTCGTCTCGCCCACCCGGGCCGTCCAGGCCTCACCCTCGCGGAGGAGTTCCACCTCCGCCTCCGTCCCCGCGAGGGAGATTCGGCGCTTCATCGCTTCCTCCCGGCCCTGAAGCCGTCATCGGCCGACCAGGGACCGCCCAGGCCCCTCTGGTCGCCCTTTCCGTCGGGGTCACTCGGGCCGGCCGGGTCGCGCGACTCGGCCGCCATCCCGAGGATGATGGCCGCGGCCGCGAGAAGCTCGGGCGAAGGCTCCCCGCTCTTCGATTTCCATCCGCCCATGTTTTCCTCGATCCAGGTCGTGTGCATCGTCGCCTTGGCGAAGTCCGGCGCCTCGAGGACCTCGAGGAGGAACTCGAGGTTGGTCGTCGGACCGGCGACGGCCGTGCCACTCAGGGCCCCGCGCATCCGGGCGAGGGCCGCCTGCCTGTCCTCGGCCAGGCAGGAGATCTTCGCGACGAGGGGATCGTAGTGGAGGTCGATCGCATCGCCCTCGGCGAAGCCCGAGTCGACGCGGATGCCGGGGCCGGCGGGTTCGACGTAGCGGAGGAGAGGGCCGCTGGAGGGCATGAAGCCCCTCTCGGGATCCTCGGCGTAGAGGCGGCACTCGATCGCGTGGCCGCGGCCCCGGATGTCTTCCTGGGCGAAGGGCAGGGCCTCCCCCGAAGCGACCCGGATTTGGAGGCGAACGAGATCGATGCCGGTCACGAGTTCCGTCACCGGGTGTTCGACCTGGAGCCGCGTGTTCATTTCGAGGAAGTAGAACTCGCGTGTCTCCGGATCGACGATGAACTCGACCGTGCCCGCGTTGCTGTAGCCCGCCGTCTTCGCCGCCTTCACGGCCGCGTCGCCCATGCGCTTCCGGAGGCCATCGTCCAGAAGGGGCGAGGGGCTCTCCTCGATTATTTTCTGATGGCGTCGCTGCACCGAGCATTCGCGCTCGAGGAGGTGGACCACCCTGCCGGCGGAATCGCCGAAGACCTGAAACTCCACATGATGGGCCCGGGCTATGTATCGCTCGAGAAGGAGTGATCCGTCGCCGAAGGCATGGAGGGCCTCCCTCCGGGCAGCGACGAGGGCTGCCGGCAATTCGCCCGCCTCGCGCACGACCCGCATGCCCCGCCCCCCGCCGCCGGCCCTCGCCTTCACGAGGAGGGGATAGCCCAGACCCGCCGCCGCCGCCAGGAGTTCCGCGTCGTCCGGGGCCCCTCGCGAGACTCCCCCGAGCGCCTCGACACCAGGCCTTCCGTGATAGCCGGGGACCACGGGCACTCCGGCGGCCTCCATCGCCGCGCGGGCGGCGGCCTTGTCGCCCATCGCGCGGATGGCCTCGGGCGAGGGTCCGATGAAGGCAAGGCCCGCCGCCCGCACCGCCTCGGCGAAGGCCGCGTTTTCCGACAGGAAACCGTAGCCCGGATGGACAGCCTCCGCCCCGGAGAGCCGCGCTACCTCGAGGATCTTCGCAATTGAGAGATATGACTCGGCGGAGGGCGCCGGCCCGAGGCGATAGGCCTCGTCGGCCATGCGCACATGCATCGCGGCGGAGTCGGCGTCCGAATAGACGGCCACCGTCCCGAGGCCCGCCTCGCGGCAGGCCCTGATTATCCTGACCGCTATCTCCCCGCGATTGGCGACGAGGACCTTGGAAAAGGCGAAGGCCATCCCGCTACATCCTGAACACGCCGAAGCCGCCCTCGGCGCGCGGGGCGCCGAGGACCACGGAGAGGGCGAGGCCGAGGACGCGGCGCGTGTCGAGGGGATCGATGACGCCGTCGTCCCATAGACGGGCCGTGGAATAGTAGGGATGGCCGGCGTGTTCGTACTCCTCGAGTATCGGTCGCCTGAATTCCTCGGCCTCGGCGGGGCCGAGGGGGGGCTTTGATTGTCGGGCCAGCTGTTCCTGCTTGACGGTGAGGAGGACGTTGGAGGCCTGCTCCCCACCCATCACGCTGATGCGCGCGTTGGGCCACATCCAGAGGAAGCGCGGATCGTAGGCTCTTCCGGCCATGCCGTAGTTGCCCGCGCCGAAGGAGCCGCCGACAATCAGGGTCAGCTTCGGCACCGTCGTCGTCGCGACGGCATGGACCATCTTGGCACCGTCGCGAGCTATGCCCTTGGTCTCGTACTCCCGCCCCACCATGAAGCCGGTGATATTCTGGAGGAAGAGGAGGGGGATGCCGCGCTGTTCGCAGAGTTCGATGAAGTGCGTGCCCTTGAGGGCGCTCTCGCCGAAGAGGACGCCGTTGTTGCCCACGATGCCGAGGGGATAGCCCTGTATCCGGGCGAAGCCGCAGACGAGGGTCGTGCCGTAGCGCGCCTTGAACTCCCGGAACTCGCTTCCGTCGACGAGGCGGGCGACTATCTCGCGCACATCGTAGGCCTCGCGGAAGGATCGCGGAAGGATGCCGTACAGTTCCTCGGCCGGGTAGAGGGGTTCGCGGGGAGGGGCCGGATCGAGGGCCTCGAGCATGGGCGGCCGCGGACCCCGTCGCTTCGGCAGGCCGGCGACGATGCTCCGGAGTATCTCGATCGCGTGCGCGTCGTCCTCCGCGAGGTGGTCGGCGACTCCCGAAACGCGGGTGTGCACATCGGCCCCACCCAGATCCTCGGCGCTGACGTCCTCGCCCGTGGCGGCCTTGACGAGGGGTGGACCGGCGAGAAATATCGTACCTATTCCCCTTACTATGACCGCCTCGTCGCTCATCGCGGGGACATAGGCCCCGCCCGCCGTGCAGGAGCCCATCACCGAGGCTATCTGCGGGATGCCGAGGGAACTCATCCGCGCCTGATTGAAGAAGATGCGCCCGAAATGGCCCACGTCGGGAAAGACCTCGTCCTGCATCGGGAGGAAGGCGCCGCCCGAATCGACGAGGTAGACGCAGGGCAGGCGATTCTCCTCTGCGACGGTCTGGGCCCGCAAATGCTTCTTTACCGTGAGGGGGTAGTAGGAGCCGCCCTTCACCGTCGCGTCGTTGGCGACGATCATCACCTCGCGGCCCTCGACCCTGCCGATGCCGGTGACGATACCGGCACCGTGGGCCTGGCCCCCGTAGAGGCCCCGCGCGGCGAGGGGCGAAAGCTCGAGGAAGGGCGAGCCCTCGTCGAGAAGGAGGTCGATGCGCTCGCGGACGAAGAGCTTGCCCTGGGCCTCATGGCGCTCGCGGTAGGATTTGCCGCCGCCCTGTCGCGCGATCTCGAGCTCGCGCCTGAGATCCTCGGCGAGCCCCTCGTGATGGGCCGCGTTGGTCCTGAAGGCCTCCGAGTCGGTGTCGATCGACGATTCAAGCGCGGGCATATAAACCAATTGGTATTTTTTGCGCGAATGGCCGACTAGGCCGGGACGGGCGGGCATCGCCAGGGAGGAGGAGAGGACGGGGCCTTCCCAATCGATGCGGAATGCACGACATAGGACCTCCGAAAATCCGGCGCGGGGCCGCCGTGCAAGGAGACTAATATCGAGCCGGTGAGCCGTCAATCTTTTTCTCGCGGGCCGCGTTGCCCGACTTCTCCACGTGCCGCGGGCGGATGGCGACGGAGCCCGGCGCGGCGTGGCGTCACATGAAAACAATTATTATCGTCCCCGGACATGGATCGAGGCCGCCGGAAAAGGCGAGATCGTCTCTGGCGCCGGTACGCGATCCCATGCTAGCCTCCTTCCGCGCCCGGGACCGAACAGATATGCATCACGACCACCAACGCGCCGGCCGCGTGACTCATTCGCCCGCCGGCCAGATCTTCATCGCGCTGACCGCCATGCTTCTGGCGATCTTCCTCGTCCTCACCTGGACCGCGCTGGCGAGGATAGCCTCCGAGCGGGAACTCTCCAGACGCTTTCTCGAATCCTGGCTCGGCAGCAAGGCGGACTGCGTCGCCCTCGTCGTGGCCCCGGACGTCGTTCGGCCCCGGACGGTCCTCTCGGGCATGGCGGTCTGCGACCGCCTCTTCCGTCACGAGATCGAGAACCGAAAGGACATGGAAAAGATCCTCTTTCACGACGGCCGCGTCGCCGACATAGCGGCGCCTTGGAAAGCCTTGCGCGACTATGTCAGGACGGCGGCCCTCTCGGCCGAGGCAGTATCTTCCGCGACGGTCTTCATGCCGGAGGGAAGGTGGGTCGAGGCGGTATCGCCCGTAGCCGCGGCCTCCATCGCGACCCTCCTCGCCCTCGCGGCCCGTTTCGAAACGGCCCTCGGAACCCGACTCGCGGCCATGCAGGATCTCGAGACGGGCCAGTACCGCGCCCTCCTCACCCTCCTCGCTTCCATCGTCATCGCGATGATCGCCCTTCTATTCGCGGGAACCCGGGCATCCATCGATGCCGCCCGCGATCGGGCGGGCAGGCTTCGACTCGAGGACCTGATGGGAGCCACCTTCGAGGCCCAGGAGGCCGAGCGCAGACGCATCGCCCTCGACCTCCACGATTCGGTGGCGCAGGAGCTGGCCGCCACCCTGATGGCGGCGCGCCGGCTCGACGAGGACGAATCGGGCTCACGCGCCCTCGTCATCGAGTCGCTCAAGACCTCCATCGGCTCGCTCAGGCGCATAGCCTGGGAGCTACGCCCCCCCGAGTTGGACAGGCTCGGTTTCAAAGGCGCCGCCCTTGAGCTCCTCGACGTCTTCGCCAAACGCGGCCCCTTCGACGTAAAAACCGACTTCTCCCTGTCGGAGGCGGGGGGTCCCGGGCAGGCAGCCTCGATGCAGCTCTTCCGTATCCTCCAGGAATCGCTGGCCAACGTCCGAAGACATTCGAAGGCCTCGGTGCTGCGCGTCGCCTTCGCGTCCAAAGGCGGGATCTGCCGCCTCGAGATCGAGGATGATGGAATCGGATTCGTCACATCGCCGACCGAGGAGGACCTGGCCCCGCAAAGCGGCGGGCCCGGCCATCTCGGCCTAGCCGGCATGCGCGAGCGCGCGAGGCTCGCCGGAGGCTGGCTGGAAATCGATTCCTTCCCCGGCCGGGGAACGCGAATCGTCGTGGAGGTCCCCAATGGTAGCTGAACCGAGACGGATTCCCGTGCTCGTCATCGACGATCATCCCTCGGTCCGCAAGGGCTACAAGACGATGATCGAGTCGTCGGGGCGCTTTGCCGTGGTCGGGCTCGGCGCCTCGATCGAAGAGGCGCGATCCCTCCTCGAGGAACTCGGCATGGAGGAGGGCAAGGCCGCCATCCTCGTCATCGACGTCAACCTGAAGGATCAGAACGGCCTCGACCTGATACGACAGCTCGATCGGGTCGAAGGCTCGCCGGCCTGCGTCGCCATCAGCATGTCCATACGCGCCGAAACCATCATCGAAGCCCTCTCGGCCGGGGCCCGGGGTTATATCGGAAAGGATCAGGACGAGGAGGCGGTCATCCGTGTCCTCGAGGCCGTCGCCCGAGGCGACCTTGGCCTCGAGGGAGCCGTGCTCGGCGTCATCGTCGACAGCGCCCTCCGTCTCCACTCGGCGAGGATGGGGCTCGAGCGCTCCCGCTACGACGGCCTTACCCCACGAGAGAAGGAGGTCTTCCATCTCATCGCCCTCAACAGGAGCAACGAGGCGATAGCCTCGGCCCTCGAGCTCTCGCCGAAGACGGTCGACAACATCCGCTCCGCGATCTATGGCAAGATCGACGCCCACGATCGCCTCGACCTGTATCGCTACGCCCTCAAGATCGGCTTGATCGAGGAGTGAGGAGTCCTCCCCGATCTCCCGGGAAAAGATCCCGGATTCGATTGCCTTCGCGCCTCTGGTTGAATCCGCGTGTTGGGGGATAATGGCCGAAACGGCAGTTAAAAAATGGATTGGGGCCCGGGAACGAGATTGTCGTGCCCGGGCCCCTTGTCTTTTCCGGGCTATAGTGCCGATACTAGGGACATGGACATCGCAGCCGCGAGCATGACGCTCGCCCAGACAAAAGTCGCCGATCAAGTGGGGACCGCCATGCTGTCGAAGGGGCTCAAGGCCGCCGAGGACCAAGGCGCCGAACTCGTCAAAATGATGGGCTCCCCCGCTCCTCTGGCGAGCGGCACGGGCCAGCAGGTCGACCTCCTGGCCTGATTTCCGCCACTGCCTGCGCTGCTCCCCAGGGGAGTCGGCTCCCCAGGGGAGTCGGCGCCCCAGGAGAGTCGGCTCCCCATGGGCGGCGGACATACTCGTCGGGACCGACTATCTCGCCAGCATCGCGCTGAGCTCCTCCTCCAACTCCCCCTCTATTCGCCGTCTTTCCTCGGGATAGGCCTTCGTCACATCGTAGCTCGAAGGATGCCCGAGGATGATCCTGCGCCCCCTACGATCGACGGCCACCGGATAGATATCGACGATCCTCCGCTCTTCCCTGCCGAGGCGCTTGGCGATCTCGATGAAGCCCGTGTTGAAGCGGCCGATGTAGCGATTGAGATAGCTGTCGGGTATCTCGGGAAAAATGAGGAGGCTGCGCCCCTCCTCGAGATAGACGATGCTCTTCGCGATGGTCTCCATGATGCGCCGGCTCTCGTGATAGACGGGAATGGCCTCGATGTGGCGAAAAAGGCCGACGCAGAGCTCGGCGATGAGGTGGGAAATCCAAGCGCCGGCGAAGCGGGGGAGGCCGAGTTCCGTCGAGAAGTAATGCGATTCGAGATAGCGCGCGCAGCGCTCCCTTTCGGTGAGGTCGTGCATGACCCAGGGGTAGAGCCGGAGCGGAAATCGCAGAATGAGGGCCAGGGGCCCGAAGGCCCCCTCGTGGTTCGCAACGAAGATGGCCGGCTCGACGATCTTGATCCCATTGCCCACGAAACTCATCTTCGGAAAAAGGAGGTCGAGGAGGAGGCGAAGCGCGCGAAAGGGACTCATGTCTCCAATATAGGCGATCGGGCGCGCCCGCGCGATCAGCGTAGGCCCCTCCCCTGCACCCACGGACCCGCGCTAAGTAGACGCGCCTCCTCCTTCCCTTGAAAACCGTGCCTTTTTCCGTATATAGTGCGCCATCATGGATCTTCGTACTACCCGCAACATCGGCATCATGGCGCACATCGACGCCGGCAAGACGACCACCACCGAGCGCATCCTCTATTACTCCGGGAAGACCTACCGCATCGGCGAGGTCGACGACGGCGAAGCGACGATGGACTGGATGGACCAGGAGCAGGAGCGGGGCATTACGATCCAGAGCGCCGCGACGACGACCTTCTGGCGCGAGCACCAGATCAATATCATCGACACCCCCGGCCACGTCGACTTCACGGCCGAGGTCGAACGCAGCCTCCGCGTCCTCGACGGGGCGGTGGCGGTCTTTTCGGCGGTGGACGGCGTCGAGCCCCAGTCCGAGACGGTCTGGCACCAGGCCGACCACTACCATGTGCCCAGGTTGGCCTTCGTCAACAAGATGGACCGCCTCGGCGCCGACTTCGACATGGTCCTCGAGGACATGCGAAAGAAGCTCGACGCCCGACCGATAGCGATCAACTATCCCCTCGGCGCGGAAGGCGGCTTCGAGGGGCTCATCGACCTCGTCGCGATGGAAGAACTCCGCTTCCCCGACGACGGCCACGAGATCGAACGCTCCCCCCTGGCCCCCGAACGCCTCGAGGAGGCGAAACGCCGGCGCGAGGCCTTGATCGACGCCCTGTCCGAGGGCTCCGACGAAATCACCAATCTGTACCTCGAAGGGGCTGAGGTGCCTGCCGAGCTCATCCGCCGGGAACTCCGGGCGGCCTGCATCGCCCAACGTCTCGTTCCCACCCTCGCCGGCGCGAGCCGCCGCAACATCGGCGTCCAGCCCCTGATCGACGCGGTGGTCGACTACCTCCCCGCCCCGGACGAGGTGCCCCACGCCAAGGCCTGGAACCCGAAGAAGGAGGAGGAGGTCGACGTGCCCTGCTCCGCCAAGGGCATGGCCCTCGGTCTCGTCTTCAAGATCCAGAACGACCGCGAGGCCGGACCGCTTTGCTACGTGCGGATGTACTCGGGTTCGATCAAGAACGCGAGCGTGATCTACGACATCAGCAAGAAGAAGCGGGAGCGGGTGACGCGGCTCCTGCGGATGCACGCGAACAAGAGCGAGCCCCTCGACCAGGTCGAGGCGGGCGACATCGCCGTCATCGTCGGCATGAAGAACGCCCAGACGGGCGACACCATCGGCAGCGAGGGCTGGCAGGTCCTCCTCGAGAAGATGCACTTCCCCGAGCCGGTCATCTCCGTCGCCATCGAGCCCAAGTCGCTCTCCGAGCGCGAGAAGATGAAGGAGGTCCTCGAGGTCCTGTCGCGCGAGGATCCCACCTTCACGAGCGCGGAGAACGAGGAGACGGGCCAGCTCATCATC
>DATKTD010000307.1:0-15311 GCA_035531315.1 Rectinemataceae bacterium | reverse complement strand
GACCTGCCCCTCCTCTACAACCAGTGGGCCAACGTGATGCGCTGGGAAAAGCGCACGAGGCTCTTTCTCCGCACCTCGGAGTTCCTCTGGCAGGAGGGGCACACGGCCCACGAGACCCAGGAGGAGGCCGAGGAGGAGGCGCTCAGGATGATCGAGGTCTACCGCTCGGTCGTCGAGGAGACCCTCTGCGTGCCCGTCCTCATGGGCCGCAAGAGCGAGGCGGAGAAGTTCGCCGGCGCAGTCCACACGCTTTCCATCGAGGCGATGATGCAGGACAAGAAGGCCCTTCAGGCGGGCACTTCGCACTTCCTCGGGCAGAACTTCGCCAAGGCCTTCGAGGTGCAGTTCCAGAATCGCGAGGGCAAGCTCGACTGGGTCTGGGCGACGAGCTGGGGCACCTCGACGCGCCTCGTGGGCGCGGTCATCATGACCCACTCCGACGACAAGGGCCTCGTGCTGCCTCCCGCCCTCGCCGCCGACCAACTCGTCATAGTACCTATCCTACGCAACGACACGAAGGCCATGGTCCTCGAGTACTGCGAAAAGCTCCTCGGCGAGCTCAAGGCGGCGGGGATCCGCGCCAGGCTCGACTCCGACGATTCGCAGAGCCCCGGCTGGAAGTTCGCCGAGTGGGAGATGCGCGGCGTGCCCATCCGCCTGGAGGTGGGGCCCAAGGACATCGCCGCCGGCCATGTGATGATGGCCAGGCGCGACACGGGCGAAAAGCTCGCGGTGCAGGCGGCCGACATCGCCGCCACGGCCAAGGAAACCTTGGCCGCCATCCAGAAGAACCTCTTCGAGCGCGCGAAGAAATTCCGCGACGACAACACCCACACGATCACGGACTACGAGGGCATGAAGGCCTTCTTCGGCCTCGCCGCCGAGGATGCCGCCGGGACTACGGCCTCGAAGGGCGGCTTCGCCGAGGCCCTCTGGTGCGGCGATCCGGTCTGCGAGAAGAAGCTCAAGACGGAGACCAAGGCCACGATCCGCTGTATGCCCCTCGATCGCCAAAACGGCATCGACGGAAAGTGCGCGCTCTGCGGGGCGCCCGCCAAACATAGAGCGATTTTCGCGAGGGCCTACTGATCCCCCTGTCGCCCTGTCCCCGCCTCCCCGCGAGGCGGCGGCCAGGGGCCCGCACTGCGGCGGCAGGAAGAGCGGTCTTCGGCGGAGCGACTTCCGGCAGAGCGACCTCCGCCCTCGCGGCGGCCGTCTTCCTCCTCTCGCTTCTCGCCTCCTCCTGCGCGGGCCGGGTAGCCCCACCCCCCAAGGCGGGCCAGGCCGATGGCTTTTCCTGGCCGGCGGCCGACACCACGACTCACGGCTTTATCACGGGGCCGGCTGGACTCCTGGCCATCCCCCCGGAAGGCCGGGCGTCGGAGCCGACCCCGAGCGGAGAAGGTGAGCCCGAACTGCCCCGGGTTTCGGCCATCGCGTCCATAGAAGGGGGAGGGGGAGCCACTTCTAGCTGCGCAATAGCCCTCGAGGGCTGGGGCGCAGCCTTCCTTGCTTTATCCCCCGATGGCGGGTTTTTGCGGCTCGGCCAGAGGCCCATCCCGGAGCTGGCGGGTCTCAAGGTGGGCGGCCTCTGGGCCTTTGGGCAAGGCTGGCTCCTTCCGACCTTCCGCGATCCCTTTGCCGAAGACGCCGACGGAAGGACCGGCAAAGCAGGATCCCAGGCCTCGCTTCTGGACCTGACATCGTCGGGAGCCAGGCCCCTCGCCCCTCCCCGCCTTGTCGAAATGGCTGCGGGCTACGAACTCTTCGCCCTCCTCCCCGATCCGGCTTCGAGCGAAGGCTGGCTGGCCCAGTTCCGCGATTCCTCTGGCCCCAGGGCGACGAGCATGTGGCTCTCCATTCCTCGCCTCGATGCGGATGCAAAGCCGCCCTCCAGCCCCCCTCGCAGGCTGTCGCGCGAGGCCTTCGAGAGCGCCCTCAAACCGAGGCCGCTCTCCGCTGCCCCGGCCACCCTCGCGGCGGCCGTCGCGGCAATAGCCGACACTCGATCCACCTCGGCCCTCCTCCGCCTCGACGGAAGCTCGGGGCGGAGTTCCTGGTACGAATGGGGCTCCGATTCCGGCGACTCGCGCGAATTCCACGCCTGGGTCGATGGAAAAGGCGATGTTTTCGCCCTGTCGCCCGATGGTAGGGCGGCCCTGGCCTTCGCCGCGGCCTCGCCGCCCCGGAGTTTTACGCTGAGCGCCCCCCTTCCCGGAGGCTTTTTCACCGGCTGCGCCTTGCTCGACCTTGGGTCAGCCCTCCCCGCCTCGCGGGGAAAGGAAGGGAGGGTCCTCCACTTCGTGGCCTCCTGGGAGGCGCAGGGATACACGGGCATCATCGTCGGCTCTGCGCTAGAATAGGATCGTGAGCAGCACAAATCGAAGACTGGCCGTCACGGCCCTGGTCGCGGTCCTGTCCCTCCCGCCCTGCCTCGCGGCAAGCTTCCAGACTATCGATCCGCGCATCGTCGTCGTCTATGTCCCCATGACGATCCCCCTCGGCAGCGACGGCAATCCGGCGGGTGGGCCGCCCCTCCTGACCTACATGCTCGGCGCGGGCAGCAGCCTCGATCTGGGCGGCGGATTTACCTTCGAGCCAGCCCTCGGCTTCTTCTCGAGCATCGATCTTTGGGATTCCTACAACCTGACCGTCCTTCCCACCGAACAGTCCTGGAGGACGAGTTATACGATGAACTTCCTCCTCCAGCTCCCCTTCGCCTTCACCCTCCGCTTCGCCGGATCCTGGAGCGCCGCCCTCAGCCTCGGCCCTGCCTTCGACTTTCGCGTGGGAATCCTCGACGTGGGCCCGAGCGACGTCGCCAGCGCCTCCCCCGACATGCCCTTGATCAACGCCTGGTTCTGGCAGCAAGGCCGTTGGCTCATGCCCGAAAGCGCGATCCGTGTCGGCTACCGCCTCACCGACCGGGTCGAGTTCGCCTTTTCGGCCCTCGCCTTCTGGCCCATCTACAATCTCTGGCTCTCGCCCAAGCCCGCCTTCGGCCTCGACGGTGGGATCTTCGGCGGGGAGCTCCTCGTAAAGGCGAAGCTCAGGTGAGGATTCCGGTCGGCGGAAGGGGCCAAAGCCGGCCGCCCGAGGCCGAGGACTTCCTCCTCCTCGCCGCCGACGCCGCGAGGCTCGTCCTCGAATCGGGCGGCGAGACCTATCGCGCCGAGGAGACGGCCCAGTCCATAGCCACGGGTCTCGGGGCCGTCGACGTCGAGTGTTTCGCCACGCCGACGGGCATAGTGCTGTCCTTCTCGGGACCCGACGGCCGCGTACGCTCGATCGTGCGGCGGGTCTCAACGCGCAGCCTCAATCTCGATCGCATAACCCGCACCGAGGAGCTCGTCAGGGAGGTCGTCGCCGGGACGCTCGAGTGGGACGAGGCGGCCGCCACCCTGGGCGACATCGAGTCCTCGCCCGAGGTTCCGCTGCTTCCCTCGTTGGCCGCGGCGGCCGCCGGCACGGGCTTCTTCACCCTGTTCTTCGGGGGCGCCTGGAACGACGCCCTCGTCGCGGCCTTCTCGGGTCTCATCCTCTCGCGGATGACCCACTACCTCGCGCGGAGACGAATCTCGGATTTTTTCACCAATCTAGCGGGCGGGGCCCTCATCGCCGCCGTGGCCCTCTCCGCCAAGGGCATGGGACTCGCGGCCAACGCCGACCTCGCAATCCTCGGCGCCGCCATGTACCTCGTGCCCGGCGTCGCGATCACCAACGCGATACGCGATACCATAGCCGGCGACCTCGTCGCCGGCGTGGCCAGGGCCGCCGACGCCTTCATGTCGGCGGCGGCCATCGCCATCGGGGCCGGCTCGGCCCTCGGCGTATGGGGTCTCTTCGGGGGGCGGATATGACGCAGGTACTGCTTCCCTATCTCTGGACGGCCCTCGCGACCTCGGCCTTCGCCGTCCGCTTCGGCCTGCGAAAAAGCGAACTCCTGCCGGCGGCGGTCGGCGCGGCGGGGGGGTGGTTCGTCTTCGAACTCGCCAGCGGCGCACTCCTCGCCCGCCTCGCGACAGGCTCCTCCTGGAATTCCCCGACCCTCGGCTACTTCGTGGCGGCCCTCTTCATCGGCCTCTACGCGGAGATCGTCGCTGCCGTTCTCAAGAAACCGGCGACGATATGGATCGTCACCGCCATCTTCCCCCTCGTGCCGGGCGGCGGCATGTACTTCACCATGCTCAACTCGGTGCGGGGCGATCTGTGGGAATCCGTGCGCTCCGGCTTCGAGACCCTCTCGGCCGCGGGCGCCATAGCCTCCGGTCTCGCCGTGTCGAGCGCCTTGTCGAGGCTCCTCTCGCTGCGCTCGATCACGAGGCGCCTCGCCGACCGCAGCTCGGGTCTGGGACGGTAGCGCCTTTGACGAAGCGGACGGCCGCCATTCCGATCGCGCCCGGACTTGCGGGAGATCAGCCCAGGACGATGCGCCTGAAGCTGCCCCGGTCGAGATAGTTGCTTTCCTTGACCAGCCGACCCTCGCGGTAATAGCGAAAGTAGGGCACCTCGCCGTTCCCGTAGACGCCTTCCTTGAATTTGCGGAAATCGTCGAAGAAGGGCTCGCGATCGTACTCGACGAACCACGCGGCGACATCGCCTTCCGTGTCGAGCTCTTCGAGCCAGGGCCGCATGCGCGTCCACTGGGGACACCAGCTCTGCGTCAGCGCGAGGACGACGGTGGGCGCCGCCCCGACTATGTCCGCGGAAAAATCGCCGAGCGCGATGGCGGCTCGGCATTCGGCTTCGGTGAGTTTCTTCAGCATGGTGGAAATGTACGGGAGGAAGGCTCCCGATTCAAGCTCCCGCCGTCGCGAGGAGGCTCCGGCAGGTCTCCGAAAAATGCAGGGCGTTCCAGGGCTTGAAGAAGAAGGCGTCGAGGGCGCCGGCCTGCCTGATCCGCTCGACCTGGCTCTCGTCGGCCTGGCCCGTCATCATGATGGTCTTGATCTCGGGGTGGCGCCGCCTGAGCTCGAGGAGGAATTCGTCTCCCTTCATGCCCGGCATGAGCCAGTCGGATACGACGAGGACGACCCTTACACCCGTGGCCACGAGTTCCTCGACGATTTCGAGCCCCTCCTCGCCGTCGCCCGCCGTCTCGTATATGTAGGCGGGACCGAGCCCCGCCCGGAGTTCCCGCCGAAGCGCCATGAGGATGAGGGGCTCGTCGTCGACAATCAGAATGGCCTTGTCCCTGACCATGGTGGCTTCGGAAGACATCCAATAATCTCCTTAGGTGACTCTGATAGTAAGATATTGCAAAAGCCCGAACAAGTCATAAGTTCCTCACTCTCCGCCAGGCCCAGGGTCGATTCGGCCTTGCCCTTCTTGTTGACAGCCCCTCGCGGTAGCGAATAGACTATCTCTCGATATGTTACCATTTACAGTAACATTATGTCTTCCCCGACAGGCATGAAGGAGCTTCCGTGATCCGACCATCCCGCCTGGACTTCCTCAAGACGGCGAAGAAGGGCTGTGTCATCCCCGTCGCCAAGGACGTCGTAGCCGACCGATTGACCCCGATCGACGCCTGGTACTCCCTCGGCGCCACCTACCTTCTCGAATCCGCGGGTGGCGGATCCTTCGGGCGATGGTCCTTTCTCGGCGTCGAACCCGTCGCGAGGCTCGAGATCAGGGGAAGCAAGGTGCTCTGGTCGGACGAGGACGGCGTGCGCCGCTTCGAGGCGGGCGATCCACTGCGCGCGGTAGGCGATCTCATGAAGTCGCGGGCCTGGCTCGGAGAGGGCGATCTCTCTCCCTTTCCAGGCGGCGCCGTCGGCTACCTCGGCTACGACGCGGCGCGGCTTTGGGAGCGGCTGCCCGAGGTCTCGGCGAAGCCGGGACCCGAGCTGCCCGATGGGGTTTTCATGATCACCCGCTATACCCTCGTCTTCGACAATCTCACCCACGGTCTCCGCATCGTCTGCAATCGCCGGGTGGGCGATGATCCCGAGACCGACTTCGTCGAGGCGATACGGGGGATAGAGAATATCGAGGCGACCCTCCTCCGCGCCGATCCCGGCCGCGACGCCGCGCGGAGGCCGCCTCGCATCGGCGACATCTCCGCCGAAATCGACCGTCCCGCCTTCGTCGAATCCGTTCTCCGCGCCAAGCGCCTCATCGAGGACGGCGAGGCCATCCAGATCGTGCTCTCCCGCGAATTCAGCGCCGACTTCGAGGGCTCGCCCTTCGACGTCTACCGCGCCCTCCGGAACATCAATCCCTCGCCCTACATGTTCTACCTCGACTTCGGCGACTTCACCCTCCTCGGCGCCTCGCCCGAGGTGATGGTGCGCGTCGAGGACGGAAGGGCGATCCTCCGCCCCATCGCCGGCACAAGGGCCCGGGGCAGGGACGGCGAGGAGGACGATCGCCTCGAGAAGGAGCTCCTCGCCGACGAGAAGGAAAGGGCGGAGCACCTCATGCTCATCGACCTCGCGCGCAACGACCTGGGCCGCGTCGCCAAGGCGGGCAGCGTGAGCGTCGACCGCATGATGGAGATCGAGCGCTACTCCCATGTCATGCACATCGTCTCGGAGGTGAGCTGCCGCCTCGCCCCCGGCGTCGACGTCTTCGACGTGCTGCGCGCCACCTTCCCCGCCGGCACCGTATCGGGGGCGCCCAAGATCCGGGCCATGGAGATCATCGACGAGCTCGAGCCCAGGCGACGGGGGCCCTACGCCGGCCTGGTCGGCTATTTCAGCTATCGCGGCGGCTTCGATTCCTGCATCACCATCCGCTCGGCCCTCGTCAAGGACGGGAAGATCAGCGTGCGGGCGGGCGCGGGCATCGTCTTCGATTCCGACCCCGATCGCGAGTTCGAGGAGACCGCGGCCAAGGCCGAGGCGGTGCTCGCGGCGACGCGGAAGGCGAGGTCCTGACATGACCCTCATCATCGACAACTACGATTCCTTCACCTACAACCTCGCCCAGCTCCTCATGCGCCTCGGCGAAGAAGTCCAGGTCCTCCGCAACGACGCCCCCGAGCTCGACGACCCCGAGTCCCTCGACTTCGACCGCCTCGTGATCAGCCCCGGTCCCGGCCGCCCGGAGAAGGCCGGCCGATCCATCGACTACATTCGCCGCTTCGCCGGTCAGAAGCCCATCCTCGGTGTCTGCCTCGGCCACCAGGCCATCGCGGCGGCCTTCGGCGGCCGGATCGTCCACGCCGCCCGCGTGATGCACGGCAAGACCGACACCATCGAGCACGACGGCAAGACCCTCTTCGTCGACGCGCCCAACCCCCTCCGCGTTGTGCGCTATCACTCCTTGGCCGTCGAGCGCTCGAGCCTTCCGCCCGAGTTCGAGACGAGCGCGGTGTCCGGCGACGGGGAGATCATGGCCATCCGCCATCGCCAATTGCGCATCGAGGGTCTGCAGTTCCACCCCGAGTCGATCGGCACCGAGGAGGGCGAGCGCCTCATCCGCAACTTCCTCCACGGCGTGCGCGAGCTGCCCTCGGCCAAGTCCCTCCTCAAGCGAATAAGCTCCCGCGACGATCTCTCGCGGGAGGAGGCGCGCAGCCTGATGGACCGCATCGCCGACGGCGGCCTTACCCAGGCCCAGATCGGCGCCGTCCTGGCGGGCCTCACCGTCAAGGGTCCGAGCATCGAGGAGATGACCGGCTTCGCCGAGTCCCTCTACACCCGAGCCGTGGCGGTGGAGCTCGCCTCGAGCCTTCCCCTCGTCGACACCTGCGGCACCGGGGGCGATTCCTCGGGCAGCTTCAACATCTCTACCACGGCCGCCTTCGTCGCGGCGGGAGCGGGCGCCCGGGTCGCCAAACACGGCAACCGCTCCATCACCTCGCGCTCTGGTTCCGCCGATGTCCTCGACGCCCTCGGCGTCTCCACCTCGATGGGTCCCGCCCAGGCCGCTAAGGCCATCGAGGAGGCGGGCATGGCCTTCCTCTTCGCCCCCCTCTACCATCCCGCCTTCAAGAACCTCGGCGCCCCCCGCAGGGAACTCGGCTTCCGCACGATCTTCAACATGATGGGTCCCCTCCTCAATCCCGCCAAGGCAAAGGCCCAGGTGGTCGGCGTCTTCGCCCCGGAGCTGACGGGCACCGTCGCCAAGGTCCTCGCGAATCTCGGCATCCAGCGGGCACTCGCGGTCCACGGCCGGGACGGTCTCGACGAAATCAGCCTCGCCTCGACGACCAAGGTGACGGAGCTCCGCGAGGGTTGGATGCGCGACTACGAGTTCGATCCCGCCGACTACGGCTTCGACCTCTGCCAGGCCACGGACCTCAAGGGAGGCGACGCGGCCGAGAACGCCCAAATCACCCTTCGCATATTGTCGGGCGAGCCCGGCCCCAAACGCGACGTGGTCCTGATCAACGCCGCCGCCGCCATCTATGTCGTCGGCCTCGCCCCCGATTTCGGCGCCGCTATCGCCCTGGCCCGCGAATCCATAGACAGCGGCGCCGCCTCGAGGGTCCTCGAGGAGCTCCGAAGACTTTCCCGCGTCTCCGCCACCGGTCCGGCGGGCCCTGGCGGCGCCTCGGGCGAAGGCGCGGCCGCGTCGCAATCGCGGGCAGCCGCGTCACGCCAAGCTTCGGCCTCCTGACCATGGGCATACTCGAAGCCATCTGCGAGGAAAGGCGGGCCGACGTGTCGCGGCTCAAAAGGAAGCGGCCCCCTTCCACCCTCGTGCGCGCGGCGAGCGGTCCCCGCCCCGCCTTTCCGCCCCGAGCCCTTCCGCCCGCCTCGGCGACGATGTCCTTCGCCGGGCAGGCAGCGGCCCGCGGTCGGCCCTTCCTCATCGCCGAATGCAAGAGGGCCTCGCCATCGAAGGGGCTCATGGTTGCCGACTACGATCCGCTCTCCCTCGCCCACGCTTACGAGGCCGGGGGGGCCTCGGTGGTCTCGGTCCTCACCGAGCCTCGCCGCTTCCTCGGCGCCGACGAGCACCTCGCCGCTGTCAGGGCGGCCATCGGGCTTCCCGTCCTTCGCAAGGACTTCGTCATCGACATCTGGCAGCTCCGAGAAGCCTGGGCCTTGGGAGCCGACGCAGTCCTCCTCATCGCGGCCTGTCTCGAGGTCTCGCAGCTTGCCGAATTCGCCGCGGCAGCCCGGGAACTCGGTCTTTCCGTCCTCGTCGAAACCCGCGAAGCCTCGGAGCTCGAAGGCGCCATCGCGGCTCGACCGGACGCTATCGGCGTGAATGCCCGCGACCTTCGGGACTTCTCCATCTCAAGCTCCGTCCCCCTCGAGATGCTGCGCGAGATCGCGCGACTCGCGCCGGCAAGCCTGCCCCGGATCGCCGAGTCCGGCATCAAGGGCGGGGCCGAGGCCCTCTTCCTCCGCGACGCCGGCTACGACGGCTTCCTCGTCGGCGAGGCCCTCGCCACCGCCGCCGATCCGCGGCGGGCGACGGCCGACTTCGTCGCCGCCATCACCGGGGGCGACGCCGCCCAGGCGCAAGGCGACGCCGCCCAGGCGCAAGGCGACGCCGCCGGCCCGAACCGCGGGGCCGAAGGCTCCCGACGCGACCAGGCCACCGGCGGCGGGCGGGACAAAGCCCCATGACCAAGGTCAAGATCTGCGGCATCACCCGGCTCGGCGACGCCCGCCTCGCGCTGTTCCTCGGCGCCTCGGAGATCGGCTTCATCCTCGCACCCTCGCCGAGGCGGGTCGAAGCCGCCCTCGTCCGCGACATCGTGGCCTCCCTCCGCGACGACGGCGCCCTCGCGACCCGGCGCGAGGCCCTCGGCCTGCCCCCCTTCCGGGCAATAGGAGTATTTGTCAATGAATCGCCCAACGTGATGCGCGACACCCTCCGCGCAGCGGGCCTCGACGCCGCCCAGATCCACGGCGACGAGGACCCCCACGAGTGCGCCCTTTTCGACTTCCCCTGGTACCGGGCCGTCAGACCCTCCACGCCGGAGGAGGCCAGGAGGCTCGCCGAGGCCGACTGGGCCTGCCCCCGCATCCTGGCCGACGCGGCCCTTCGCGGCGTCTACGGCGGTAGCGGTTCCGTCCTGGCTTCAGGCGTCGCGGCGGCGGCCAGGGACGCGGCCCGAGGCGCGGGCAGGGAATTCTTTCTCGCGGGCGGACTCGGGCCTTCGAAGGCGGCACAGGCTATAATGGAGATAGGGCCGGACGGCATCGATCTCTCGAGTGGGGTGGAAGAGGCCCCCGGACGCAAGTCGGCAAGCCTCCTCGAGGCCCTCTTCGAGGAAGTGTGGCGGGCCGACCGGGAACTCGGGAAAGGCAAGGAGGCCGACCATGCGGCACGATGAGCGCTATTACGGACGTTTCGGCGGTCGCTACATCCCCGAGGTCCTCAGACCCGCCTTCGAGGAACTCGAGGCCGCCTGGAAGGCCGCACGGACGGACAAGGCCTTCTGGACCGAACTCGAGGAGCTGCGCCGCGATTTCATCGGCAGACCGACCCCCCTCTCCCTCGCCGCCCGCCTGGGTTCCGAACTCGGCGGCCACCGGCTTTGGCTCAAGCTCGAGGGTCTCGCCAACACAGGCGCCCACAAGATCAACAACGCCCTCGGCCAGGCCCTCCTCGCGAAGCGCATGGGCAAGAAGCGCGTCATCGCCGAGACCGGCGCCGGCCAGCACGGCCTGGCGAGCGCCGCGGCGGCCGCCAAGCTCGGCCTCGACTGCGAGGTCTTCATGGGCGAGGTCGACATGGCGCGCCAGCATCCCAACGTCTTCGGCATGCGCATGTTCGGCGCCAAGGTGACGGCCGTCCTCGAAGGCACGCGCACCCTCACCGACGCCGTCAACGCCGCCATGAAAAGCTGGACCGAGCGCGTCGCCGACACCCACTACATCCTCGGCTCCGCCCTCGGGCCCTACCCCTATCCCGAGATCGTGCGCGAGCTGCAGTCCGTCATCGGCCTCGAGATACGCAAGGAGATCCTCGCGCGCGAGGGCCGCTTACCCGACGCCATCTACGCCTGCGTCGGAGGCGGCTCCAATTCCATAGGGGCTTTCTCGGCCTTTCTCGGCGACAAGGTCGAACTCGTCGGGGCCGAAGCCGGCGGAAGGGGCAATCGGCCGGGCGAGCACGCGGCGCGCATGGGCGGCGAGGCCAATGTCGGCATCGCGCAATCCTACAAGTCCCTCTTCCTCCAGGACGCGGACGGCTCCCTCCTGCCCACCCACTCGGTAAGCGCGGGCCTCGATTACGCGGGAATCGGTCCCGAGCTCGCCCATCTCGGGGAGATCGGCAGGGTCCGCTTCGAATCGGTGCGGGACGAGGAGGCCCTCGAGGCCGTCGGGCGCACGGCCAGGAGCGAGGGCATCCTCCCCGCCCTCGAATCGGCCCACGCCCTCGCCCTCGCCTTCCGCGAACTTCCAGCCATGCCCTCGGGTTCGCTGGTCGTGGTCAACGTCTCCGGCCGAGGCGACAAGGACCTTTTCATCACCGCCCCCCTCTTCGACCGCGACGACTGGCTCGCCTTTCTCAAGTCCGAGGTGACGCGCATCGAACGAGGTGAAACATGAACGATGGGGTCGAACGCATCCGCAAGGCCTTCGAATCGCGCGAGGGCATCAAGCTGATGACCCACGCCGTCGTAGGCTATCCCGACCTCCCCGGCTCCGCCCGCATCCTCCGTGCCATGGCCGATTCGGGGGCCGACTTCATCGAGGCGCAGCTGCCCTTCTCCGATCCCATCGCCGACGGCCCCTCGATCGTCGAGGCCAATCATGCGGCCCTCAGGGCCGGTTCGCGGACGGGAGCCTGTCTCGACCTCCTCGCGCGGCTCAGGAGCGAGACCGGGATCCCCATCCTTGTCATGAGCTATCTCAATCCCCTCCTTGCCCATGGCATCGAGGCGATCGTGCGCCGCCTCGCCGAGGCGGGTCTCGACGGCCTCATCGTGCCCGACTGGCCCGACGACGAGCCCGAACTCGGCCTCGGGGAGAAATGCGCGGCCGCCGGCCTGGCCCTCGTCCCCCTCATCGCGCCTTCGACGAGCCTCGCGCGAGCCGAAGGCCTGGCCGCCGCCTCGCTCTCGCCCTTCGTCTACGCCGTCACCCGCCTCGGCGTCACCGGCCGGCGCACCCAGCTCGAGGAATCGGCCCTCGAGCGCCTCTCGAAGCTGCGCGCCCGCAGCGGCAAATACGTCGCAGCCGGTTTCGGCATCCGCGAGCGCGCCCAGGTCGAGCTCCTCGAGGGATATGCCGACTGCGCCATCGTCGGCTCCGCCCTCGTCGACGCGGCGCGGGCCGCCCACCACGCCGGCCTTCGCGGCGAAGGACAGGCGAAGCCTTCGATGGAAGAGGGCGATCCCGCCGCGGCCGTCGCCCGCCTCGTGCGCAGCCTCGCCGGCCGGGACTGATGGCACCCAAAAACAAGACCGCCCGACGCTGCCGTCGGGCGGTCTCCACCGGGGCTCCGCGTAAGCTCAGCCGATGGCGATGCGCCTGGGCTTGGCCGCCTCCTTCACCTTGAGTCGTAGGTTCAAGACGCCCTCCGCGAGCTCGGCCGAAATACCCTCCCGATCGATGCTCTCGTCGATCGTGAAGACCTTGCGGTAGTCGAGGCGGCGACGCTCGCGCAGGAGCCATTTGCCCTGGGGTTCTTCGTCCGAGCGCGTCCCGTCTATGGTGAGCGTGTTGCCGTCGACCTTGATGTCGAGGCCCTCGCGGGACACGCCGGGCATCTCGATGCCGACGAGGACCTCGGCCTCGTCCTCCGTGATATGGCAGGCGGGCACGACGAAGCGCCTGTCGGTTCGCGTCATAGCCTTGTCCATGTCGTCCTCCTTATTTCACCGATATCTGCACGGACTTCTTCCGGGCCTCTTCGCGCTTGGCGATCCTGACCCGCAGAATCCCGTCCTTGAGCAGGGCCTCGACCTTGTCCGGATTGATCGTGTTGGGAAGATTGATCGTGCGGCTGAAGCTGCCGGCCCAGGTTTCCTTGCGCAGCGTCTTCCTTCCCTTGGGGGCCTCTTCCTGCCGCTTTTCGCCCTTGAGCGCAAGCACGTTGCCCGTCACGCTGAGGTCGAGGTCCTGCTTCCTCACGCCGGGCACGTCGGCGAGAACGAGTATCTCCTCGTCGCCCTCGACGATGTCGATGGAAGGTCCCGTCTGCCAGTCGAGAAGACCGGCGACGCCCGGAACGGCCGCGCCGCGCGCGGCGAAGCCGTAGCCGGCGACGTCCCCGAAGCTATGCTCGAGTTCCTCGCGCAGCTCGTCGATCGCGTTCCATAGGTCGATGGAGTTCGACCTTTCGCGCCTCGATTGATCCATGACACACCTCCTCTATGTAAGATGACAGCGCCGCTGTCATCGACATAAATGCAAGATTCGTGCCAAACCAAAGGGGCTTCGCCCTAAAATACAATTCTCGCTATCGCCGCGATTTATGCCTGCCCTGCGAAGGGCTCGAGGTTCCCTGCCCCCCATCCTCGGCGGCGAGAGAAGCTCCTTTGCCGAAACCCTGCTTCGCGACGAAACAAGGAAAAACCATAGGAGCAACTAGCTGTTTCTTTTCGAAACGCCATGCGCGGGCAGGCCGCGTTTCGGCATGTCATGTCGAAACAAAGGCCAGGCAATCGCCGCTGTTTTAGGTTGTGATAATACAATAATCAATATATAGTCGTGCCGACATGAAACACCCCGTCATCGCCGCCCGGCTGGGCCTCCAGATCGCCCTCGGCTCGATCGTCTTTGTCGCCCTCAATTTTTTCAACGTGCCCATTTGGTGGATTCTCGGCATCGGCGTCGGAATCTCCGTCCTCGCCGGCAAGGTCTTCTGCCGCTGGGCCTGCCCCATCGGCCTCCTCATGGAGTTCCTCTTCAGCAGGGGCGGCGACGAGGCCCAGAGCCAGTACATGTACCACAAGCTCGGCTGCCCCATCGCCTGGGCGGGGGGCTTCCTCAATCGCCTCTCTCCCTTCAAGATCACGCGAAACCAGGAGAGCTGCGTCGATTGCGGTCTCTGCGACAAGGCCTGCTACATTCCCTCCTTCAAGGAGGGGACGAGCATCTATAAAGCGAAGGCGATAAGACCCATGGACAGCTACACCTGCTCCCGTTGCCTCAAGTGCGTGCAGGCCTGCCCCAACGGCAGCCTTTCCTTCCGCTTCTCCCCCCTCCGCCGCGGGGATTGAGGAGGATGGGCCGGCGAAAGGAGACGCGACCCTCTACTGATCGCCACCCTCGGCGGGCCTATCGGCCGCCCTTCCTCTTCGCCTTGTCGGCATAGAGGGCCTCATCGGCGCGCCGCAGCAGGGCCTCGAGTTCGCCGCCGTCGTCGGGATAGATGGCCCAGCCCACGCTGGTTCCAACCCTCACCATGGCAGCCTGCGTGGCAATCGGCTCGTCGAGGACGACCGCGAGCTTGCCCGCGATGAGGAGGGCTTCATCCTTCGTTCGCACGCCCGGAGCGAGCACGGCGAATTCGTCGCCGCCCATCCTCGCCACCGTGTCGACCTTGCGGACGGCGGCCGACCAGCGGCGGCTCGCCTCGCAGAGCACCTCGTCCCCCGCCGCGTGACCGTAGGTATCGTTGATGGGCTTGAAGCCGTCGAGGTCCATGCAAAAGACGGCCAGGGATAGGCGATCCCTGGCGGCCGCGATCAGGGCCTGTTTGAAGCGGTCGGCGAAGAGGGCCCGGTTGGGCAGGTCGGTCAGGACATCGTTGTGGGCGAGGTGGGCTATCTGGGCCTCGGCCGCCTTCCTTTCGGTGATGTCGAGTTTCACCGCCACGTAATGGGTCACCTTGCCGCGATCGTCGGTGACCGGGGCGATATGCGCCTCCTCGGCGAACAGTTTTCCGTCCTTCCTCCGATTGACGAATTCGCCCACCCAGGTCTCGCCCTTGGCGAGATGGGTCCAGAGATCGACGATCGTTTCCCTGCTCGTCTGCCCCGACTTGAGGATCTTGGTTTTCTGACCGACGACCTCCTCGGCGGTGTAGCCGGTAACCGCCGTGAAGCCCGGATTCACGAACTCGATGGTCGTCTCGGGATCGGTGATGATGACCGACACGAGGCTCTGCTCGATCACCGTCTCGAACATGCGAACCCTGCCGAGGGTCCTCCGCAGCCTCCCATAAAGACGCCAATAGACGACGGCGATCGTCGACGCCACGATGATCCAGAGGGCCACGAAGCCGAGGAGTCTCCACGACCATGGGCTCGCCGGCGCCGGACTCCAGAGAAAGCCCGCGGGCACCGTGGCCGCGGGCAGCATGCCGAGGGAGGCGTAAATGCCGGCGATCTGTTCCCAACGGCCCCGGCTCATGTAGCCGAGCTCGACGATGTCGTCCCTCACGAGGGCCGCGATCTGGGTCGTCTCACGTTCGAGAAAGTCCCTCGTCTCTTTGGAACCATAGCG
>DATKTD010000306.1:0-3819 GCA_035531315.1 Rectinemataceae bacterium | reverse complement strand
GAAGCCCGATTTCTACGTCTTCGCCTCCCTCATCGGCGAGGCCGTCCCCGTCCTCCAGCAGGCCCGCGAAATCGGCATCACCCAGCCCATCGTCGGCGGCAACGGCTTCAACAACCCCGCCGTCATCAAGAACGGCGGTCGGGCCGCCGAAGGCCTCATCGTCGGAGCCGCCTGGTCGATCACGAGCATCGAGCCGAAGAGCCTCGCCTTCGTGAAGGCTTACAACGCCAAGTACGGCGCCAACCCCGACCAGTTCGCCGCCCAGGCCTACACCGGGCTCTGGCTCGTGGCGACGGCCATCAAGAACGCCGGTTCGGCCGATCGCGCCGCGATCAAGGACGCCCTCGGCGCCCTCAAGGATGTCAATACGGCCCTCGGGACCTTCTCCTTCGACGCCAACCGCGATCCCCACCACTCGAGCGTCGTCCTCGTCGTCAAGAACGGGGCCTACGTCCTCTTCAAGTAAGGAGTGTCGCCCGTGGACCTGAGCCTTTTCGCCGATCCGGTGTTCCTCGCCCAGAACATTGTCGACGGCCTCTCGCGCGGAGCCCTTTACGGCGTCTTCGCGATGGGCTTTACGCTGATATTCGGGGTGTTGGACATCGTCAATCTCGCGCATGCCGCTACCTTCATGTGGTGCGCGTTCACCGGCTACCTGGTGATGGCCGCGGGCGGCCTGCCCCTCCCGCTGGGTCTCGTCGCGGCGACCCTCGCGGGTTCCCTCGTCGGGGTCCTCCTCGAGTTCGTCGCCTTCCGCCCGATACGACGCGAAGGCGCGGACCGTCTGTCCTCGATGATCTCGAGCATCGGCGCCTCACTCATCATGGTGAGCATCGCCGAGGCGATCTTCGGTGTGCAGACCCGGCGCTTCCCCGATCACGTCCTCGATCCGAGGCCCTTCTTCATCGGCGGCCTTACCGGCCTCCGCATCTCGAGGGCGCAGATACTCATCCTCGTCGCCTCGACCCTCCTCATGGTCGTCCTCGGTTGGTTCATACGCAAGACGAGGACGGGCACGGCAATCCGCGCCATAGCGGCGAGCCGAAAGGCCTCCCTCCTCCTCGGGATCAACGTCGACGGCATCATCGTCCGCACATTCGTCCTAGCCGGCGGCCTCGCCGGCGTGGCCGGCATCCTCGTCGCCCTCCTCACCAACAACATCACACCCGGCATGGGCGGGCAGGTCGAGCTCCGAGGCCTCGCCGTCATCATCCTCGGAGGCATGGGCAACATGGAGGGAGCCATCCTGGGCGGCTTCATCCTCGGCATCGTGGAGACCTTCACGATCGCCTACGTTCCCGGGGGCAGCGATATCAAGGACGCCATCGCCTTCCTCATTCTCTTCTTCATCCTCCTCGTGAAGCCCGAGGGTCTTCTCGGCAAGGGAAAGGCGGAACGCGCATGAGCGGCAACGCATCGCAAAGCGGGGTGCGCTCCGATCGGGAAAGTCGGGCCTGGTTCAGGCTCGCCGCCCCCTGGCTCATCGTGGCCGTGGTGGTCGTCTCCGACGTCTGGGTCTTCCTCCGGAATCCCCAGGACCTCGACCGCCTCCTCATCAACGCTCTCTTGGCCTTCTCCTCCTACGCGACCCTCCATCTCAAGCTTCTCTCGCTCGCGAGCGCGGGTTTCGCCGCCATCGGCGCCTATGCCTCGGCCATCTTCGCCGTGAAGCTCGGCTTGCCCCTCTACCTCGCCATGCCAGCCGCGGCACTCCTCGGGGCGGCAATCGCCTTTGTGATCGGCCTCCCCGTGCTCCGGCTGAAGGATGTCTATCTTGCCGTCGCCACCCTCGGCTTCGGCGAAATCATCCGCGTTACGATCATCCTCCTGCCCGATCTCACGGGAGGATCCACGGGGGCGAATCTCTCGACGGGATTTCCCTACGAGGCGATGAAGCAGGGCAATTCCTTCGTGCTGGCCGGCACCCTCCTCCTCCTGACCTGGATCTTCGCCTCGACGCGAAAGACCAAGTCCGGAAGGGCCCTGCGCGCCATCAGGGAAAACCCCGAGGCCGCAGCCACGATGGGCATCGATGTCGTCGGTTATCGTCTAGCCTCCTTCGTGGCGAGCGCGGCCATCGCCGCCCTCGCGGGAGCCTTCTATGCCCATTCCGTCGGCTCCCTCGATGCCGGCGACTTCAAGTTCAACCGCGCGGTCGACATCCTGGTCTACGCCGTCCTCGGCGGCTCGGGCACCTGGTTCGGCCCCCTCCTGGGCGCCGGATTCCTGACCGCCCTGCCCCTCTTCCTCCGCGACAACATGGCCTTTCTCAAGGACTTCGCCCAACTTCCGAATATCGTGAACGGACTGGCCCTGATGCTCGCCATCGCCTTCATGCCGGGCGGCTTCGCCTCGGCATTCGAGGGCCGGGGGAAAAAGGCGCGAAGGGCCTCCCGCAGCCCGCGAAAGGCGGCCGGCCCCGGTGGGCCCGGACTCCCGCCCGACGGAATAGAGGACGCCGAGGGCTCGACGGAGGCCATGGGATCCGGTCGCCCGGGCAGCGCGACGGCGGCTCCCCTTCTCCGGATCGAGGCTCTCGGCCGCCGCTTCGGCGGCGTCGAAGCCCTCTCGGGCGTCGGCTTCGAGATCGGCCAGGGCCAGATCTGCGGCCTCATCGGCCCCAATGGCGCGGGCAAGACGACCCTCATTAACGCGATCACGGGAGTCATACCGCCGAGTTCGGGGCGCATAATCTTCGACGGCAGGGACATCGCGGGCCTGGCCCCGCACAAGGCGGCCAAGGCCGGTATAGCGCGAAGCTACCAGAACATCCAGCTCTTCGGCGACATGAGCGTCCTCGACAACGTCGTCGTCGGCAGGCATCTGCACATGGCTTCGAGGCTTCCCGCGGCATGGCTCCTCCTTCCCGGGGAGCGCCGCGAGGAAGCCTTCGCGAAGGCCGAGGCCCTCGCCCTCCTTGAAAGGCTCGGGCTGGCCGAGCTGGCCGAAGCCCGCGCCTCCACCCTCTCCTACGGGGACCAGCGCCGAGTGGAGATCGCCCGGGCCCTCGCCCAGCGACCGAGGCTACTCCTCCTCGACGAGCCTGCGGCCGGAATGAACGAGGCGGAAACCGAAAAGTTGGGCGATTTCATCGCAACACTCAAGACTCACGGCTACACGATCCTCGTCGTGGAGCACCACATGGACCTCATCATGAAGATTTGCGATACCATCGTCGTTCTCGACTTCGGGAAGAAGATAGCTGCGGGCAGAGCCGACGAGGTGGCCCGGGATCCGGCCGTCCTCGAGGCCTACCTGGGGGTGGAGTGATGGCCGCCCTCCTCGAAGTCAGGGGCCTCGAGGTCCGCTACGGCGGCATCGAGGCGGTGCGTGGCCTGGATTTCTCAATAGGCGAGGGCACCATCGTCTCGATGATCGGGGCGAACGGGGCGGGCAAGAGCTCCACCCTCCTCGCCCTCTCGGGCATCGTCCGACCCTCGGCAGGCTCGATCCGCCTCGCAGGCAAGGAAATCGCGGGCGAAAGGCCGGATCGGGTCGTCGGGATGGGCCTCGTCCAGGTCCCCGAAGGTCGGGCCATCCTCGCTCCCCTCAGCGTGGCCGAAAACCTCGAGCTTGGAGCCTGGACCCGCAAGGACCGTCAGACGGTGGCCGCGGACCTCGAAAAGGTCTACGCCCTCTTTCCTCGTCTCGCGGAGAGGTCGAAACAGGTGGCCGGCTCGCTGTCGGGCGGGGAGCAGCAGATGCTCGCCATCGGTCGCGCCCTCCTCGCCTCGCCCAAGATACTCCTCCTCGACGAGCCGAGCATGGGACTGGCCCCCCTTCTCGTCGCCTCGATCTTCAAGACGATAAGCGAGATCG
>DATKTD010000305.1:0-31303 GCA_035531315.1 Rectinemataceae bacterium | reverse complement strand
CTCTCGACCCTCAAGACCGAGGGCAAGCTCATCCTCGTTTTTCCGACGGGAACGCGCTACAGACCCTGGGCTCCGGAGACGGGCCGGGCCGTACGCGAGATCGACAGCTATATCAAGTCCTTCTCGAAGATGTGCCTCGTCTCCATCAACGGCAACATCCTCAGGATCAGCGAATCGAAGGACATGACGGACGACCTGCTATGCAAGGATACGGTGATCTACGAGGCGAGCGAGCCCATCTCCTGCGAGGATTTCCGCAACCGCGTCAAGCACGAGCATCACCACCATATCGTCGAGGATCGCAAGCAGGCGGTGGCCGACGCCATCATGGCGGGCCTGGCCCAGCTCCACGCGCAGGTGGCGGCCACACTCCCCCCTTCGGAGGCCTGAAGCCGGGCCGCCATTGAGCCGGGTCGCCATCGAGGGGGCCGGCCCCACCCTCGCGGCCGCTCTCAAGGCACATCGGGTCACCATCGAGGGGACCCGCCCCCCTCCTCGATTCTCCTAGAAGATCGACCAGCGCTCGACGTCGAGGATCTCGAGACGGAGCCTCGCGGTGACGACCCAGGAGTCATTCTCCACCGCCACGAGCGGAACGGAGGCGAAGACGAGGCGACCGCCGATCTTGCGAGGCCTGGTCGCCTCCGTCGAACGGGCCCAGGCTTCGAGGGCCGCCTTTGCCGCCGCGACATAGGCCGCCCGCCGTCCCGAAAATCCCTCCGATCGAGGCGCCATGCCCCTCCCCTGCCCGCTCTTCCAGTCGGGCGACTGGCTCGACTCGAGGAAGAGGAGGTCCGAGGCATCGGGCCTGAAATCGATCCAGGCGGAGAGCCTCGTCTCGGACCTCGTCGGCGCCCCGGGAACCAGGCGCGGATCGCCCTTCGGAATCGCCGCCGCCGCGCCGAGAACGAAGGATTCCTTGATCTGCCTTCCCTTGTTTTCGGGCGTCCATTCGAAGGAAAAGCCCTCTATCATCCCCGAATAGACCCAGGCGGCCTCGTCGAGAAGACGCGAGGCGGCCAGGGTCTCGGGAAGGGGGTAGGGCTCGCCCTTGACGGGCATCATGTCGAGATCCGTCCAGAACTCGGCCCGGAAATCCTGGCTGGCCGATTGCGCCCCGCCCGTCAGCGTGGCGAGGAGTACGAGGGCGGCCAGGATAAAGAGCCGATGGGCCGCCATCAGCGCTTGAAAAAGCGGCGTCCGGGATTCACGCCGAAACGGACGAGGAAGTAGATCCAGCCGATGGCGAAACCGGCGAGATGGGTAAGGTGGGCCACGGAGGAGTTATAGGAGCTCAGCTCCGAGAAGAGCTCGATGCCAGCATAGACGAGGACGAGGATGGGAGCCTTCACGGGCAGGATGCCCCAGACGAAGATCCGCGAATCGGGGAATATCGTCGCATAGGCGAGGAGGAGGCCGAAGACCGCGCCCGAAGCGCCGAGGAGGAAGACCCCCATGGCCCCGGTGAAGATGTAGGTCACGAAGGAGAAGATCCCCGCCAGAACGCCGACGAGGAAGTAATACAGAAGGAATTCCTTGGTCCCCACGCTCCTCTCCACGGCGGTGCCGAAGAAGAATAGGCCGAGCATGTTGAAGAGGAGGTGGCTCAGGTTCGCGTGGGCGAACATATAGGTGACGGGCTCCCACAGCGCCCCTTGGAGGACGCTGGCCGGATTGAGAGCCAGATAGTAGGAGATCTCGGGCATCACCAAGCCCGCGGCGAAGACCAGCACGTTGGCCGCGATGAGCCAAAGCACGGCGCTGTGGTAGGAATAGCGGAAGGGACGTCTCACGATCGATGCAGCCATGCCACAACAGTACGGAAAAGAGGGGTACTTCGGCAAGCTCGGCCCAGGCCCGGCAAGGGCCCCGGCCATGGCGCTTGCCCAAGGCAGGCAGGCCGGCTAGGCTGGGGCCGTGGCAGATACTGAACGAGCTCCCGATTGCCTCAAGTGCAGCCATTTCCATGTCACCTGGGATCCTTCTTTTCCCCGCTCCTGCGAGGTATTCTGCATAAAAAGCTCCCGCCTCCCCTCCATCGAGGTTCGGGCCGCGACGGGCCGGCACTGTCCCGCCTTCGAGCTGAAGCCGGGCATCCACTAAAGTTTTGCCGCGCGGCGCTGGCTGGACAGCCGCGCGGCGCTGGCCCTTCGCCAAGAAAGTCTCCCTCGCTATACTCCCCCCATGCAAGACCTTCTCGACAGACTCGTCGCCGAGGCGCGAAAGCTCACGGCCTCGGGCCGACCTGCCACCTATATACCCGCCCTCGCCGGCGTCAACCCCTCCCTCGTCGGCATCGCCGTGGCGGACGGCGAGGGCAGACTCGTGGAAGCGGGAGACAGCCGCCGACCCTTCTCGATACAGAGCGTCTCCAAGGCCCTTTCCCTCGCCCTCGTCCTCGAGACACGTGGCGAGGAGGCCGTCTTCACGCGGGTCGGCCGGGAACCGACCGGCGACCCCTTCAATTCGATCATCAGGCTCGAGACCTCGCGGCTCGGCAAGCCCTTCAATCCCCTCATCAATGCGGGAGCCATCGTCGTCTCCTCCCTCCTCCCCGGAAAGACCGCGGACGAGCGCATACAAGGCCTTCTCTCCTTCATCGGCAAGGCCCTCGACGGCGGGGACGGGGGCAACTCCGCCCCCGTCGAGGTCGACAGGGGCGTCGCCCTGTCCGAATCGGAGACGGGATTCAGGAACCGTTCCATAGCCTGGTTCCTCAAGGAGAGGGGCTTGATAGAGGGGGATGTCGACGAGGCCTTGGCGACGTATTTCAGCCAATGCGCGATCCGCATGGACGCCGCCTCCCTTGCCCGGATCGGCGCCGCCTTCGCCTTCGACGGCCTCCTTCCCGGAGGCTCAAGGCTCATGGCCCCGCGGCACGCCAGAATCGTCAAGAGTCTGATGATGACCTGCGGTCTCTATGACGGCTCGGGCGACTTCGGCGTGGAGGCGGGCCTGCCGGCGAAGAGCGGCGTGGGGGGCGGCATCCTCGCGGCGGCCAAGGCCCGCTTCGGCATCGCCACCTTCGGCCCGGCCCTCGACGAACGAGGCAACAGCCTCGCGGGCATCTCGATGCTGACCTCGCTCTCGCGGGAACTCGATCTCTTCGAATTGTAAGGGGTCAGCCCCGGGCGGGCCGCCCGAGGTTCCTTCCCTTCAAGCCTGCTTTTTCGCCTCGGCCTTGAATGCCTCGGAGGCCTCGGGACGCACCGCGGTAAGGAATCCCGCGAACATGATGAAGGCCCCGAGGAACTCGGAGATATAGAGGGCGTTCGGCAGGCCGAAGCGGCTGAAGGTTCCGCCGAAGGCAGGCATCAGGGCTCCCAAGGCGATCAGGACGTTCCCGATGGCCCTGTTGCGGAGCTGTCTCTTCCTGAAGAACAACCAGGCCGACCAGATCGCCCCGCCGACGAGGGTGAGGGTACCGTAAATATTGAAGAAGGGGGTGAGTATGCGGACCCCGCCGGAGGCTATCGCGACACCCGCAAGCTCGCGGCCCATGAGCTTCGTCGGATCGAGGGTGGCTCCGAAGACCCGTATCGCCCCGTATATCGAGGCGAGACCGAGGATGAGGAGGGTGATCCGAGCTGTCCTCTTCTTGGCGAGGAGGAACACCGTGCCCTGCCCGAGCCAGGCGGCCACCAGCATCGCGCCAAAGAGGTACCAGAGCCTGAAGGCCAGGGGATTCCAGCCGAGGCTTCCGTTCCAGCCTTCGCAAAAACCTCCGAGGCTATACATGAGCAGGCCTATGGCCCACAGGAGGAGGTGGAGATGCTTGCGACTCCTCAACCAACGGCCAAGCACGACGATGGCGAAGGCAAGGCTCAGGGTGGCCGATAGGAATGGGAGATAGCTGCTCAGGAATGACATGACACGCTCCGATGCGGGATGGCAATGCCATCTTCATAACACCCCTCGGTCGAAGCGGCAAGAGAATTATATTTCGTATTGTAATTAGTTGGCCGTGGCCGAGATCGGGGCCTTGCGACCGTCGGCGCCTAGGAGCCCTTCCTCGACGCGTGTTCCCGCTCGAGTTCCGAATAGGCGACCTTGCCCACGCGGGTGAGGGGCAGGGCGTCGCGGAACTCGATCGATTCGGGCACGCTCCATTTGATGAGGTGCTTTCCGCAATACTCGATGAGCTCCCTTTCCTTCGCCTTCGTCGCGGAGCGCTGGTCCTTGAGGACCACGAAGGCCTTCACCGCCTGCATCTTGCGCTCGTCGGGCACGCCGATGACGCAGGAAAGCTCGACATCGGGATGTCGATCGAGGAGCTCCTCTACGAGGGTGGGCGTCACGCTGACGCCGGACACCTTGATGATCCGTTTCATCCTGAGACGGAAATAGACGAAGCCCTCCGCGTCCATCGAACAGAGGTCGCCCGTATGGAGCCAGTCGCGACCGTCCTCGTGGCGTCGGATTGCCGCCGCGCTCTCCTCCGGGCTGTTAAGGTAACCGAGCATGAGGGTTGGCCCGCTCACGCAGAGTTCGCCGTCGCTGCCGGGTGGAAGTTCATCGCTCGTGCCCGGAGCGACGATCTTGGCGAGCATGTCGGGCAGGGGAATTCCGACACTACCAGGCCGGTAGGCTCCCCTCGGTGTCGCGATGCAGGCCGTCACCGATTCGGTGAGGCCGTAGCCTTCGAAGAGGCTCGTGCGGCTGCCGTGGCTCGCGAGGAAGGCGTCGAAACGGATCTTTATGGTCTCGGGAAGCTTGTCGCCTCCTGCGTAGACCAGCTTGAGACAGGAGAGATCGGTCTTCGCGAACACGGGATCCCGCATCAGCGATTCGAAGAGGGTCGGCACCCCCGCCATGTACTGCGGCCGGTGCTTCCGCACGAGCTTCGCGACGGTCGCGCTTGTGAAGCGCGGCACGAGCACGCAGCTTCCCCCGGCGATGAGGAAGGTATGCACGCAGACGCCCAGGCCGAAGCCGTGGAATACGGGCAGTATCGAGAGAATGACGTCTCCCGGCACGATGGGTCCCTGGGTCCCGACCTGCATGCCGAGGGCGTTGAAGTTGCGCGAACTCAGCATGATGCCCTTGGGCATGCCCGTGGTGCCGCCCGAATAGAGGATGACCGCGCATTCGTCGGGGCCGAGGGCGCCCCCCTCGCCGCGCTTGACTCGAGGCGTCGCAAGGAAATCCGCCCAGGCGAGGGCGCGCTCGTCGTCGGGCAGCTTCGGGATCTTGCGCCCGCTCGTCAGCATGAAGGCGAGCCTCATCGCCGGGCCGAGGAAGTCCGCGATCGAGCAGACCAGGATGGTCTCAATGCCAACCTTGCCCGCAGCCTCCGCGGCGCTCGCGTAGAAGGCGTCGAGGGTGACGATCCAGAGGCTGCGGCTCTCGCGGAGGTAGAACTCGATCTCGGTGGCCCCCGAAAGGGGATGGATCATGCTCGCGACCGCGCCCACCTTGTTGAGGGCGTAGAAGAGTATCAGGGCCTGGGGGCAGTTCGGCAGGCTGAGCGTGACTGTGTCGCCCTTGCCGATGCCCCGGGAGGCGAAGGCGTCGGTGCAATCGTCGATTTCCCGGAGAAGCCTCCGGTAGGTCGAGCGTGAGCCCATGAACTCCCAGGCCCTGCCGTCGGGATTTGCCGCCGTGGCATCCCCTACCATTTCGTACATGGTTTTCGCCGGATAGGCGAGCGAGCGCGGTATGTCTCCGAAGAAGGCAAGCCAGGGTCTTCGATCCTGCATGACAACCCCCTCAGTTCCCGGCTCGGGCGGGGCTTCCGCCGAGGGGGGCCGGAATGCGGAGGCCACCCCCCGCCTCGAGGATCTTCTCGATCGAGGTCTCGCCCGTCACGAGGAGCTCTGGATGGGTGAGGAGGTTCTGGAAGACCTGGATCGATCTGATGTGATTGAAGCCCTCAGAAACGCGCTCGTCGAAGGCGAAGGCGAACTCGATGCAGTCCCTGGCCACCACGGCGCCGGCCTCGTCCACCACCGGCTGTTTCTCGATCTTCCCGATGGTGAGAAAGGAGCTCGCGCTGCCCATCTCGAAGAGGTGGTGGAAGGGCGCCCCGAGTCCGATCGAGCCCAGATTGGCGAGGTAGATGCTCGTGTACAGCGGGATCGCGTCCATGAGGAAGGCCGGAAGGATATTGTGGTAATCGAGCCATTTCACGAGCCGCACGATGAGGCTCACGAGGGGGCGCGGCAGCGAGGCCACGATTTCCATCAGCTGATCGTCGTTCCCCTTGTCCTCGCTCCTCGCGAAGGAAAGCTTGCGGTTGACCCGGTCCCGGATCTCCTCGAGGGTCTCGGTTCCCGAAAAGGCCATGCGGACCTCGGACTCCGGCGCCTCCTCGGTGTACTCCTTTTTTGCGACGAAGGTGATGCTGATATCCTTGTGCTGATAGAAACGCCGGCCCACGATAAAGCGGTTGAGTTCGGGCCTAAGGTAGAAGGTGCGCGCTATCACCGCGAGGAACACGTGGAAGAGGCCGACGCGCTCCTCCGCCGAACGACCGGCGTTATGCGACTCGATGAAGCGCAGGAGGTTGGCCGCGTCGACCCGCTGGATGGTGTAGACGACCGAGTTGTTGCGCCCTTCCATAACATAGGGGAAAAGCCTCTTGAAGGGATCGAGGTCCTTGATGTAAATGCCGTCGCGGCGCTTCTTGAATGCCATCGTCTGTACCTCGTACCGTGGATCGGATGGGGCGCGCGACGCGGCCGTGGAATCGGTCTTCCCCTCGGGGGGATGCGGGCGCGGTGGCACAGTATAGCAAGGGAAATTCCGCACCGCAACGCGGAATCCGAGCCGTCCGGATGGACAGAGGGCCGAGGAAGGCGGCGCGGCACACAGCTTTCGAGCGCAGGTCGGAGTAAGGCGCTTCACGCCTTACTCCGAGGGGAAGTCGATGTAGTCTGCGCCTAATGAAAAAGCCAGCCCGAAGGCTGGCTTTTTCATTAGGCGCAGGTCGGAGTCGGACCGACTCATGAAGGTTTTGCAGACCTCTCCCTTCCCACTTGGGTACTGCGCCATGCGCGCCGTTTTGCGGCGACGGCGCAAATATACCTATTCGCCCATTAAATGTAAAGACCGGCGCTTGCGACGCCGGTCTCGAATGCCAATGTTCCCGAAAAGAACTAGGCCTTCTTGGTTTTTTTGTCCTGAAGGAGGCCGGAGGCCGCGTCGTGTTCCTTCTTGGACTTCTTGTCGGCCCGGAGCATCCAGTTGTCGACGAAAGCCGAACCGATGAAGACCGAGGAGTAGGTTCCCGAGATGACGCCTATGATGATGCAGAGGGCGAAGTCCTTCATGGCGCCGGTCGTGAAGACATAGAGACCGACGGCCGAAAGGAGGACCGTGCCGGCGGTGATGACCGTGCGGCCGAGGGTCTCGGTGACGCCGAGGTTCATGTTGTCCCGGTAGCGGGCGTTCGGGTTGAGCTTGACCTTCTCGCGGATCCGGTCGTCGATGACGATCTTGTCGTTGATCGAGTAGCCGACGATCGTCAGCACGGCCGCGATCACCGTGGTGTTGAGCTCGATGCGCGTGAAGACGATGAAGGACACCATGATGAGGGCGTCGTGCATGACGGAGATGACGGCGGCGATGGCGTAGATCGGCTTGAAGCGCACGGAGCAGTACACGAGGATGACCGAGAACATGAGGATGGTCATCCAGATGGCCTGGGTCGCGAGCTGCTGGGAGAAGCGCGCGCCGACGACCGTCGAGGAGTTGACGATGACGTTGTCGGCCCCGTAGGCGCTGCTGAGCAGGTTGACGAACCTCGAATGGATGGTCTGGGAGAAGGTGGGATCCTTGCCTGAGTCCTCGACCCGGATTATGAACTCGCGGTTCGCCGGATCGCCGACGCGCTGGATCGATACGTTGCCGAATTCCTTCATCTTTGCGCGAAGATCCTCGACGCTGATGGCGAGGACCGAGGCGTCGCCCGAGCGATAATGGAGGACGGTCGGGGTCGTCGAGAGGGTCGACTCGGTCTGGGAGGCGCCGAGGAGGAGGCTGGAGGCCGTCGCGCCGTCGGCGCGGAGATTGACGTGGACGCCGGGAACGGCGGCGATGTCCGTCGCCATCGCCTGGAGCGTCGGGGCGCTCGCCCAGGTGTAGGTGTAGGACTTCGACTCGCCGGAGGGGGCTTGGGAAATCAGGGTGACGTCGGATTGCGAGACGGTGAGACGCATCGTGCCGGTTCCGTCGAAGGCGACGTCCATGGAGGGAGGCGCGAACTGCACGTCGGTGTTGATGCCGGCCTGGAAGTCGATGCCCATCCTGAACCCGACGACCGCGACCGTCACGAGGCCCGCGGCGATGATTGCGATGGACATGGGCACCAGGAACTTGAAGCTCCTATGCCATTGGATGACGCGCTTCATTTGAGCCTCCAGGAAATGCTCGTGGTCTTCAACTTCAGCACGTCCGTCTCGAAGTCGAAGATGAGGTGCGAGACGAAGAGGGAGGTGAAGAGGGAGCTGATGGTGCCGATGGCGAGGGAGACGGCGAAGCCCTGGATGGGTCCGGAACCGAGCTGTGCCAGGAAGAGTGCGGATATCAGGTTCGTCATGTGGGAGTCGAAGATGGTCCAGAAGGCCTTCTGGAAGCCCGTCTTGATCGAGGCCGCCCTGCCCTTGCCGAGGCGGAGCTCCTCCTTGATGCGCTCGTTGATGAGGACGTTCGCGTCGACGGAGATACCGATGGTCAGGACGAAGCCGGCGATCGAGGGCAGGGTCAGCGTGAGGCCGAAGGCGGAAAGCACGCCGACCATGATGAAGAGGTTGACGATTTCCGCGATGGCGGTGTTGATGCCCGCGCCCTTGTAGTAGACCAGCATGAAGCCGATGACGAGGAAGAAGGCGACGGTGATCGCGAAGATACCGGCGTGGACGGCGTCCTCGCCGAGGGAGGCGCCGATGGCCTGCTGGTTGATCGGGATGAGCTCGACCGGGAGGGCAGCGGAGCGGAGGAGGAGGGCCAAGTTCTGCGCCTCGTCGGCGCTGAAGCCCTCGATCATGCCGCTCTCCTGGATGGCGGAGTTGATGGTCGCGACGCTCCTCACCCTGTCGTCGAGCACGACCGCCATCGGTTTCTTGATGTTGGCGCTCGTGAGCTTGTAGAAGATGTCGCCACCTTCCTTGTCGAGGGTGAAGTCGATCTGGGGCTGGCCGGTGAGGGAATTCGTCACCGCCTGGGCGGACTGGATGTGGTTGCCGTCCAGACCCGGCTCGGCCGTGATCACCTCGTAGCGGCCGGTGAACTCGTCGAGACCGTAGCTGTCCTTCTTGAATTCCTTGCGGACGACATAACCGGCTGGGACGATGCTCGGATCCTTGACCTGGAGGGTCTTGTCGTCGATACCGTCCGGGGTATTGCGGAGATAGGCGTTGAGCTTGCTGGTCGCGTCGGCATCGACGATATGGAAGGCGAGCTTGCCGCGACCCATGATGATCGAGTTGATGCGCTCGGGATCGGCGGCGCCGGGGAGCTCCACGTAGATCTGGTCCTCGCCCTGCTTGCGGATCGAGGGCTCGGTGAGGCCGAATTTGTCGATGCGGCTGTTGAGCACCTCGATGGCGCGGTTGACGGCGTCGGCCTTGTCGGCGGCCGAAAGGGGGTGCCCCATCTTCTGGGCCAGGGCGTTCATGTCCGCCTGGATCACGACGCTCATGCCTCCCGACAGGTCGAGACCGAGCTGGATGGCCCTTCCGTGGCGGGCCTTGAGCCCGAGCACCTTGTCGCGATAGATGCCGGATACGGCGTCGAGGGCGTCGCCGTAGCTGTTGAAGGCCTCGAGGATGGACTTGGCCGTCCAGACCTTGGGCTGCGGTTTCTTGGCGCTGGCATAGGCGCTCTTGGCCGCGTCGATGGCCACCTTGAACTTGGCGGCGTCGACTGCCTGGTTCGAGTTGGCGGCGGCATCGGCGGTGAGGGCCTGCACATCGGTACCGCCCATCGACCGGGCGTATTCGCGGATCTGCTCGCGCGAACCGAGGGCGAGGGCCTGATCCGCCTTGGGCGTCAGGAAGTACCAGTTGATCGTCGGCCAGAGGAAGGCGAGGGCCACACCGACGACCGCGAGAACGATGAGAAATCGTTTCGTCTTGTTCATTACGGCAACTCCAGAAGAGAGGTGGGCACCCCGAAGCCCCCGACGATCTCAGGCCGGGGAGCTCAGGCTGCCGTCGGTGCTCGCGTTATTTTTTTTCGACGAAGGGTTTGGCGGCCTCGATCTTCTCGGCCGCGAGTTTCTCGGCGGCGGCATCGGCTGCCTTGTCGCCTTTTTCGCCCTTGTCGGACTTCTCGTCCTTCTTCACCTCGACGGAGGCGATGGCGGACTTGGAGAACTCCATGCGCACGTTTTCGTCGACGCGGAGGACGACGGTGCCGCCTTCCTTGACCTTGTCGACGACGGCGTGCATGCCGCCGATCGTGACGACCCGGTCGCCCTTCTGGACGGCCTCGATCATCTTCTTCATGTCCTTCTGCTTCTTGTTCTGGGGTCGGATGATGAGGAAGTAGAAGATCACGAAGACGAGGGCGAAGGGGATGAGAGTAGAGAGCATCGAACCGGTTGCGCCCGATCCGGCCACGGGGGCGGCCTGAAGCAAAGTCAGGCCGGAAAAGAACTTGTCCATAGAGGGCATTCCTTAGTATAAGATTCGTGGAAAGGTATCACGGAAGGAGAGAAGCGGTCAAGTTTGGCGTCGAGCGGGGAAGACCCGCTCCGCTCGAACGCCGGGTCGCGCCGAGACCTCGAAGGCCCTAGGCCGTGATCAGCGTCCCCGCCTTGCCGTCCACCGCCTCGGAGGCATGCTCCATGCTGGTGATGATTACCTTGTCTCCTCCGCGGCGGATGAAGTCGCAGGCCGCCTCGATCTTGGGCCCCATGGAGCCCTTGGGGAACTGGTTTTCCGCCTGGTACTTCTCGCACTCGGCCACCGTCATCCGGTCGAACCACTTCTCGTCGGGCTTCTTGTAATTCACGGCGACGCGGTCGACCCCCGTCAGGATGAGGAGCTCGTCGGCGTCGATGAGGCTCGCCAGGAGGGCCGAGGCCCTGTCCTTGTCGATGACGGCATCCACGCCGTCGAGGCTCCCGTCGTCATGGCGACGGACGGGCACGCCGCCGCCGCCGACGGCGATGACGACGAGGCCGTCGTCGATGAGGTCCTTGATCGTCTGTTTTTCGACCACGTCGAGGGGGAGGGGCGAGGGGACGACGCGGCGCCAGCCCCGACCCGGATCTTCCTTCATCACCCAGCCCCGAGTCTTGAGGGCTTCGACGTCCTCGGGCCGATAGAAGGGACCGACGTACTTGGTCGGGTTCTTCATCGATGGATCCTCGGGATCGACGACGACCTGGGTAACCACGGTGACGACGCCCTTGGAGACGCCTTCCTTGATAAGGGCGTTGTTGAGACACTGGGCGATCATGTAGCCCATCGAGCCCTGGGTATCCGCGACGATGACGCCGAGGGGGGAGGGAGGAACCTGGGCCGCGGCGGCCTCGTTGCGGATGAGGTGGACGCCGGCCTGGGGACCGTTGCCGTGGGTAAGGACGACCTTGTGGCCGGCCCTGATCATGCCGACGATGGCGCCGAGGCTCTTCCTGGTGTTCTCGAACTGCTCCTCGATGGTTCCCTTGGTGCCCTCCTCAATGATGGCATTGCCACCCAGGGCCACGACGATGGTCTTCCTGCTGTTCATAGTTACTCCTTGCTGCGCCGCCTGGGCGAACGCTTCCACGCTTGCGCGTTTCCCCGCTTCCGCGGGAAGGGCATTGGCGGAAACCGCCACTATACAGCCTCCTCGAAAACCGAGGCAAGTTCTGATGTTTTCGATAAATATGCAAGGAACGGAATACTGCCCGCCGGGCGATGGGATATCGGTCTTCGGCGGAGCAGAGGGGTGCCAAGCCCCGAACAAATGAAAAGGCCGCGGCGGGGCCGCGGCCTTTTTTCCGATCGGGAGCCGCTCAGGACCAGAGCTTCATGAAGGTACCGACACGGGTGAGGTACCACACGAAAATGACGGAGACGACTACCGCGTAGAGACTGTAGTAGACGGAAAGGGCGCCGCCCTCCTGCCTCGCGAAGAGGCCGAGGAGGAGGCTGCCGGCGATGCAGACCACGAAACCGATCATGGCCAGGGTGAGATAGGTCATATTCGGAATGGAAAGGGAATCGAGGCAGAAAACGAAGGTAAAGGCAAAAAGGATGACGAGTAGGCCAAAGGGAATGAGGCCGTTCCTGGAATCCATGGGCTGCTCCTTGAATGACGATATATCTAGGGACAGCAGCAGTATAGTGCCGCCCGTTTGCCTTGTCCACTCGCGGCGCGAAACGAAGGATTATCAGGCTTCCGACAATTCTCCCGCCACGGATTCCCATTCGGCGTTGAGGGCCTCGGCCTCGCGATCGAGTTCGTCCAGCGAGGCCTGGAGGCGACGCATCCTTCCGCCGTCGGAATAGTTGGCGGGAAGCCCCATCTCCGCCTGACAGGCCTCCTTCTGCCTGCCCAGCGATTCGAGGCGAGCGAGTATCTCCTCTTCGCGCTTCTGTAGCTTGCGAAGCCTCGACTTGCGCGCCTTGTCCTCCTCCCAGGAACGCCCCTCCCCCGAGCCGGAAGGTCCGGCGGAGGCCTGGGGAAGCGCCTGGCCGGGTCTGGAAGCGGAGGCCGGCGCCGGGCGGGAGGAGCCGCCCTTATCGGCGCCGATTTGCGAATCGGAGGCGATCATCTCCTTCTTTTCGAGGAAATAGCGATAGTCGCCCACGTACCAGCGGGGATGGGCCCCGGCTTCGAGTTCGAGGACCCTGTCGGCGAGCTCCTCGATGAAGCCGCGGTCGTGCGAGACGAAGAGCACCGTCCCCTCGAAGGACTTGAGGGCCTCGAGGAGTACGTCCTTGGAGGTGAGGTCGAGGTGATTGGTGGGTTCGTCGAGGATGAGGAGGTTGGCGGGCTTGAGGAGCATACCCAGAAGGGCCAGACGCGAACGCTCGCCGCCCGACAGGACCCGAAGCGCCTTGTTGACGTCGTCGCCCCGGAAGAGAAAGGCCCCGAGGAGGTTGCGGATCTTCGGCAGAAGCTCGGTGGGGCAAGCGGCCGAGGCGGCTTCCTCGACAGTCCCCTCCCCTCCCATCGTGTCGGCCGTGTCTTGGGCGAAGTAGGCGGGAGCCACCCCGGAACCGAAGGTCAGCGCCCCATCGTAGTCGCTTTCGACGCCCGCGAGGATGCGCATGAGGGTGGACTTGCCCGCGCCGTTCGGGCCGACGAAGGCGACCTTCATGCCGCGTTCGATCTCGAGATCGAGGCCCCCGAAGACGCGATTGCCCCCGTAGGCCTTGCCGAGTCCCTCGAGTCGAATGGTCGTGCGTCCGGAATGCGGCGCGGCGGGAAAGGCGAAGTGGATCCGCTGCATGCCTTCGGGGATCTCTATCGGCACTATCTTTTCGAGCATCTTGATGCGCGACTGGACGAGGGAGGCCTTGGAGGCCTTGTAGCGGAAGCGGCGGATGAAGTCCTCGTGGTGGGCGATCTCCTCCTGCTGGCGCTCCCAGGCGTCGAAGACGGCCTCGAGCTCGGCGGCCCGCCTCTTCTCGTAGGCGGAATACTGTCCCGCGTAGCGCGTCAGCTTGCCGTTCCAGAGTTCGTAGACCTCGTTCACCGTCGAGTCGAGGAAATAGCGGTCGTGGGAGACGACGAGGACGCCGCCGGGATATTTCGAGAGCCAGAGCTCGAGCCATTCCCTGGCCTCGAGATCGAGGTAATTGGTCGGTTCGTCAAGGAGCATGATGTCGGGATTCTCGAGGAGGACCTTCGCGAGGGCGACGCGCATCTTCCAGCCGCCGGAGAACTCGGCGAGGGGCCGTGCCAGGTCGGAATCGCGAAAGCCCAGGCCCGCGAGGACCTCGCCGACGGTCTCGCGGCGCCGAAACCAGCCCGAGCCCTCGACGGCCTCATGGATGTGCTGGTTCTCCTCGAGAAGGCGGAGGGTGGAAGAATCGTCGGCCGTCGATCTCTCGAGGAGGCGGCCGATCTCCTCCTGTCTGGCCAGGAGGGGGGCGACGAAGTCGTAGGCCCTTTCCGCCTCCTCGAAGATCGAGGGGCCCCCGCCGACGGCTCCTCTGCCATCGTCGCCGAGCATCTGTGGCAGATAGGAGAGGCGCGAGGCCCTCGTCACCGCCCGCTCGCCGGAGTCGGGGGGAATCTGCCCGGCGATGATCTTCATCAGTGTCGACTTGCCCGCGCCGTTGGGGCCGGCCAGGGCCGCCCGGGAGCCGGCCGCCAGCATCAGCGATGCGTCCTTGAGTATGTCGCGAGCGCCGAAGGCCAGGCTGACGCCGGAAAACTGAACGAAGGCCATGGACTTACTTCGAGAGATCGAAGACGAGGGGGGCCAGGGTGGCGGCCGTCGTCGCGGTCATGTTCCGGACGCCACCCGAGGCGAGCGGCTCGAGGATGAGGTTGGCGCCTTCATGCCTATACAGGAAATCGAGCCATCCCCGCGTGCCGTCGAAGCGGAGCGAAAGGGCCCCCTCCCAACGCCCGGCAAGGGAGGGATCGAGATCGAGCCTGACCGTGGCCTCGCCGGAAACCGCGCCATCCACGACGTCTCCGAGGTCGGTGCCGAGGTACTCCGCCGGAATCGATTCTACCGAGGTCCAATTGAAGCGCCCGGCCCTCGATATGTAGAGCCGGCTCGCCGCGGGCGTCGCGCCGGCGCTCATCGTGTTGGCTTCGGGATGGAAATTCCAGGTCGTTCCCCTGTCGGCGAATTGGCCGAGAAGGTTGATCCTGCGGAATTCCTCGGCGCGGACGACGTCGCGGATGTCCTGGTTGAGAACGACGAAGACAGCCTGTGTCGAGCTGATCATGCCGCCGTCAACGCTCCCTGGTGCCGTCGAGAGGGCATCGGGGGGAGTGCTCTGTCCCGCGGCGGCCTGTCCCGCTATTTGCCCGGTGGCCGGGGCCCCTCCCTGGGGCGAATTCGGGGGCTGGGGGGGCGAAGAGAGGGGGCGGCTCTGGGCAGGGGCGGGATTGGCCGGGCCCGGAGCCGTGGGGCTTGCCGCGGCCGTGGCGGGAAAGGCGGCCGAATTCGAGCCGGAGGCCTGCCTGACACCGGGAGCCGGAGCGCCAGACGATGCGGATGCCGGAGTAGCCGACATCATGGCATTCGCGGCGTCCTGTGCCGCCGTCGAGCCCGAGGAGCCTGAGGAGGACCCCGACCAATCGGCGATGAGGCGCTTGTCCCCGTCAAGGCTGATCTTGAGGGGCGTCCCCTCGAAGATGAAGTCCTGGCCCGACTGGGCGATGGAGCTGTAATTGAAGACCTGCGAAGTCCATGGCAGTTCGATGCGGATCTGGCGCTGCACCGCGTCCGCGAAGAGCCCGTAGCGCGCGTTGAAGGTATCGAGGTCGATGCGGCCGTCGTCGATCATGGTCTGGAAGTACTCGCCCCTCCAGGTCTGCGAAAACACGAGGTCGACGTTTCGCGCCGTGGCGTCGGCGTTGGATTGGGCTATGCTCGGAGGTGCCTCGGTGAGTTCGTCGTAGAGACGCATCGTGTTGGAAAAGACAAAGCCCCTGGTTCCGTCCTCGGTGAGGACCTTGTACCAGGAACCCGCGAGGACCTGGTCGCCGGTCTGCACGGCATCGCCCTTGGCTTCGGCGAGTATCTTTACCGACTGCCCCTCCCGGAGGCGATAGACGCGCTGGCCCGCATTGGAGGGAGCGTCACGCACGGGCAATCCGTCGCGGTTGGCGAAGAGATAGGAAGTGAGGTAGTTGCCGAAGGGAATCCGCGCCTTTTCGGCCGCCCCCCTCGAGCGGTAGAGGTCGAGCTGCCAGAGCGGCACCTCGACCTTGCGCTTCGTACCCGGCACACCGATGACGTAGGTCTTTTCGATGTTCGATCGAATGTAAACAGGCACGACGGCCCCCGCATGGAGGCCGGCCTCCTGGTCGGTCCAGAGAAGAAGGCCCCAGCCAAGGCGGGGAGCGCAGGAGGAGGCCAGGAGCAAGGTAGCAAGCGCCGTTGCGATCGCGAGGCTTTTCGAGAACGTGGTTCGCATCGGGACGAGTTTATCGGGAGGAGGCGGCTTGGGCAAGGATGGCGCGGCGCGAGACCCGCCCCCTTCGATTACTTGCCCAAGGCTCGAGAAGGGCTATACTGGCCTGGTCCAAACCTGAGCTTAGGGAGGCCCGATGTTCCAGTCCGGCGATTTCGTGGTAGGTGTCGATCTTGGCGGCACCAAGATCCTGGCCGCGGCCTTCGAGATAGGCAAGAAGGGCGGCATCCGACGCGCCTCGGGCCAGGTAAAGCGGAAGACACCGGCGGGAGAAGGCGCGGCCCGCCTCGTCGAGACGATCGCCGAGGCGGTCGAGGCCCTGGCCGCCTCCATGGCCTCCGAGGCGGGTACCGGCGTCTGCCGGGCCCTTGGCGTCGCGGTGCCCGGCCCCCTCGACAGGGCCAAGGGAATCGTTCGCTACACCCCCAATCTCGGCCTGGAGAATTACCCCCTCGCCGCCGAGCTCAGCCGACGCCTCTCCCTGCCCGTCACCCTGGAAAACGATGTCCAATCGGGGGTCTACGGCGAGCTGAAGGCGGGAGCCCTCCGCGGCAAGAGGCAGGCGGTGGGGATCTTCGTCGGCACGGGCATCGGCGGCGGCATCGTGATCGACGGCAAGCTCTACCAGGGCTCGACGGGCTCGGCCGGGGAAATCGGCCACATGATCGTCCATGAGGGGGGATCCCTCTGCGGTTGCGGCAACTACGGCTGTCTGGAGGCCCAGGCCTCGCGCACCGCCCTCGCGAAGGACGCCATCGCCCTGGCCTCGGCCGGGAAGGCCCCGGGCATGCTCAAGGCCGCCGGCGTCAACTTCAGGAAGTACCGAAGCTCGGCCTTCGCCGACTCCCTCGCGGCCAAGGACGCGGCCATAGCCAAGGCCGTCGACCGGGCCGCCTTCTGGCTCGGCGTCGGCATGGCGAATCTCGTCAACATCCTCAACCCCGAGGCCATCGTCCTCGGCGGCGGCGTGGTGGCCCGTTTCGGCAAGAAGTACCTCGATGGCGCCACCGCGGCCATGAAGGCGCGTCTCATGCCAGGCCTCGCCGACAGCGTCCAGGTCTTCCTTTCGGAGCTCGGCGACCTCGCCGTTCCGGCCGGTGCCGCCCTCATGGCCCTCGAATCCGTCGCGGGAAAAGAGGCCGCGGAGAGCGACGCATGAGCGGAGGCTCCGAGGCCCCGAGGATCGTCGCCGTCATCGAGCTCGGTTCGACCGGCCTTCGCCTTCTCGTCGCCTCCCTCGACGCCGAGGGCGACTATGTCGTCCTCGACCGCGCCGGGAAGCCGAGCCGCCTCGGCCGCGACGTCTTCACGAACGGCACGGTGAGCAGGGAGACGACGCGGGAGAGCATCGCGATCCTCACGGGCTTCAAGGAGCTCATCCATGGCTACGGCATCGAGGCCCGAGACGCCCATGTCATCGCGACCAGCGCCCTTCGCGAGGCCTCGAACCGCGACACCTTCGTCGATCGCGTGGCCATGCAGACCGGCTTCAAGATCACCATCATCGAGGACCTCGAGGGCAACCACCTGACCTGGCTCGCGGTGGAGCACGCGCTCGCTGACGAGAGGCGTCTCCTCTCGCGTTCGAACGCGATGATCCTGGAGGTCGGCGGCGGCTCCACCGAGATCATGCTGCTCCGTCGCGGAAGGATGACCGCCTCGCACTCCCTCAGGCTCGGCACCGTCCGCGTGGACGAGATGGTCCGCGCCTCCGGCCAGGTCACGGCCTCGCTCCGGCAGTTCATCGAGGACAACGTGAGGACGGCCTGCGACCTCCTCGACGAGGAGCTGGCACTCGAGGGCATCAAGACCTTCATCGTCATCGGCTCGGACGCCCGGCTCGTGGCCTCGCGCAAGGCTGGCGAGCGCTACGACCAGTACGCCATCGTGTCGCGCGAGGACTTCATCGCCTTCGCCGAGGATGCGGGAAGACTGACGCCCGAGGAGACGGTCGCCCGCCTCCGCGTCCCCTGGTCGGAGGCCGACGGCCTCGGGCCGGGGCTGATGATCCAGAGCCTCTTCCTCGAGCGGACCGGCGCCGACCAGGTGGTCGTGCCCAACGTCTCGATCCGCGAAGGGGTCCTCCACACCCTCGCGAAGGGACCCGACCCCGAGCATGCCGAGGACATGCACCGGCAGATCGTGGCGAGCGCGGTGTCGCTCGGCAGGAAATTCCACTTCGACGAGGATCACGCGAGCCAGGTGGCGCGCCTCTCGCTCGCCCTCTTCGACGCCCTCGGCAAGGAGCATGGCCTCGGTTCGCGCGAGCGCCTCCTCCTCGAGGTCGGGGCCATCCTCCACGACATCGGCAGCTTCATCAGGCCCTCGGGACATCATAAGCATTCCGAATACATCATCCAGAACTCGGAGATTTTCGGCCTCTCGCGGGGCGCCCATATCGTGGTCGCGAATCTGGCGCGCTACCATCGCAAGGGTCAGCCCGCCAGCACCCATGTCAATTTCATCGGCCTTCCGCGCGAGGATCGCATCCTCGTGCTCAAGCTCGGGGCCCTCCTCCGCGTCGCCGACGCCCTCGACCGAGGTCACGATCGCCGCGTAGGCAGGCTCGAGATCGAGCGGCGCGAGGACCGCCTCCTCCTCAAGGTCCTCGATGCCTCTGGCCTGCCCGAAACCGAGCTTTCGCTCGAGCGCCTCTCCCTCGCGGAAAAGGGCGACATGTTCGAGGACGTCTACGGCATGGAAGCGGTCCTCGTATAAAAGCCGCGCTCTTCGCGGCATGGCGGAAAGGGGGATGACATGATCAAGAGCGGTTTCGCGTTGCGACGAAAGAACGAGAACCCCGTCCTTTCGTACATGCGGATGAGGCAGGCCATCGGCGTCGCCGGCATCGCCCTCCCCCTCGGCTGCTTCCTCGCGGGCCTCGCCTTCAGCGGCCTCGGGCTCCAGGACTCCATCAGCGCCTACTACTACACGAACGTGAGGGACGTCTTCGTCGGCATACTCGTGTGGGTCGGACTCTTCCTCCTCGCCTACAAGGGGCACGAGAGGATCGACAACATCGCCACCTCGGTCTCGGGGATAGCGGGAATCGGCATCGCCGCCTTCCCCTGCTACGTCGAAGGAAAGACCGGGGCCGCGAGTGGCGTCTTCCAGATCGATCCGCGCCTCTCCGACATCCTCCATCTCAGCTTCGCCGGACTCTTCTTCCTTCTCCTCGCGCTGATATCGATCTTCCTCTTCACCCTGACCGACCCGACGAAAAAGCCCACGAAGCGCAAGGGAGACAGGAACAAGGTCTTCGTCGCCTCGGGTTCGATTATCATTTTCTGTCTCCTTTCCTTTCTCGTCCTCCGCTTCCTCATAATCGGCCCGAAGAACTTCGACAATTCGCCCTGGACCTTCGCCCTCGAGACGCTCATGCTCCTCGCCTTCGGCGTCTCGTGGCTGACGAAGGGCGAGACCATCCTCGGGGACGAGGCCTGATAAGGCGCGGGGGCGCCCCGTCTCCGCGGGGCCCTGTCGCGGGGCCACCCGGCACGGCGCCCCCGAAGACTCCGCGGGCGAAACCGACCCGCCACGTTTCCCTGCCCTTCGCGCATAACTATATTGTGAGACATGGCAAGCGCTCGCCGCCCGGATGCGGATGTGATCGTAGTGGGTGCCGGCTCCGTGGGCCTTCTTCTTTCCCTCCTCCTTGCCCGGCGCGGGAAAAGGGTCCTCCTCCTCGAAAGCCGGACCGAACGTTCACCGCATTCGCGCGCGATCGGGCTTTCGAGCCCTTCCATCGAGATACTCGACGGACTCGGCCTCGCCGAGCCCTTTATCGCCGAGGGCATTCCCGTGCGGAGGGCCAGAGTCTCCGATGGAAGGCGAGAGCTGGGGCTCCTGGACTTCTCGGCCGTCAAGCGTCGCTTCCCCTTCGTCCTTGCCCTCCCGCAGTCCCGCACCGAAGCCCTGTTGGAAGAAGCGACAATGCGGGAGCCTTTGATAAGCCTGCGGAAGGGCGAGACAGCGGAGGCCCTTGAGCCGGAGCCCGGCGCCTTGGCCGTCCTCGGCCGGTCGGAGCTCGGGGCATTCAGATTGAAGGCCTCCTTTGTCGTGGCAGCGGACGGAACCCGCGGCGAACTCGGCCGCGATCCGAGACTGCGGCGCCGCCTTCGACCCCACCGCGCGCGCTTTGTCATGGGCGACTTCCCGGACGATGGCGTCTACGGCGCCGAGGCGCGACTCTTCTTCACCCCCCGCGGCTCCGTGGAAAGTTTCCCCCTCCCGACAGGACTCAGACGTTGGGTGCTCTCCGCCCCTCCCGGCACCGAGGAGGGGGCGCCCTCGGGAAGGCCGGACCTCTCCTGGCTGGTCGAGGAGACGAGGCTCCGCGCCTCCATCGTCCTCGCGGAGGAGCGCTGTCTCTGGGCGAGCGCCTTCACCACCGAATGCAGCTTGGCCCCCAGCTACGGCGAGAATCGCTTTTTCCTGGCCGGGGACGCCGCGCATACGATGTCGCCCATCGTGGGTCAAAACATGAACACGGGCTTCGCGGACGCCGAATGGCTGGCCGAAGCCCTCTCTTCCGCCGACCCGGAAGCCTCGGCCGAAGGGCTAGCTCGGGCCTATGGCCGGGCCCGGCTCCGCGCCGCCCGAGCGGCTGCAGGGCGAGCCTGGGCGGCCATGAACCTGGGCGCCGCCCGCGGCGGAGGATTCTCAGCCCTGCGCGGCCACCTCATAAGGATGGTGCTCGGGGTGCCGGCCCTTTCCCTCGCCGTGGCGCGGATTTTTACGATGGATTCGATTCCGGGCGCGACCCTGGCGGATCTTCCCCCCCGTCTTCATCCCGCCTTCGGCCTCGCCACCGCGCCGGAGAAATCAGGTGCCCCTGCCGACCGGCATACCGCCTCGGTTTCTCCGCTCCGCCCCCTGCCCGAAGTCCCTGCGCTTCGAGACCCCTCGAAAATCACCCACATGCCCCCGAAGGAGTTTGAATGAGCCCTACTCGAATCCTGGATATCGCGACCGCCACACCGAGTTACGAATACTCCCAAGACGAGTCCGCGCGCCTCGCCCTGTCCCTTCTGCCCGATGATGTGGACCGCCGCGCCGTCTCCGCCCTCGAGAGGGTCTACGCCAATTCGGGGATAGAGCGCAGGCGCAGCGTCCTGCCCGATTTCGCCGTCGAAGGCTCCGGGCGTCGGCTCTTCCCTCCCAGCCCAGACCTCCGGCCCGAACCGAGCACCGCGGTTCGCAACACTGTCTACGTGGACGAGGCGCCTCGCCTGGCCAAGCGAGCGGTGACTTCGCTCCTCGAGGGTCTCGGGGAGGAGGCATCGGGCATCACCCACCTCGTGACCGCCTCCTGCACGGGTTTTTCGGCACCGGGCTGGGACTACGATCTCCTGCGCGATCTCGGGCTCCCGGCCCATACCGCGCGTTTTCACATCGGTTTCATGGGCTGCTTCGCGGCCTTCCCGGCTCTCAGGCTCGCCGATCATATCGTACGCTCCGAGCCCGATGCCCGGGTACTCGTCGTGGCCCTCGAGCTTTGCAGCCTCCACTACGCGATCGATGCCTCTCGGGACGCTCTTGTCGCCAACGCGCTCTTCGCCGACGGCTGCGCCGCCGCCCTGGTCGCGGGCGAGGGCGCCGGTGGCAGGAGCGCGGCCCGCTCCGACCGGCCCAGCCTGTCGCTGGGGCCCTTCGCGTCGCGGATCGTAGCGGGCAGCGCCGGTGAGATGGCCTGGCTGATCGGCGAGACGGGCTTTTCGATGCGGCTCTCCCCTCGGGTCGCGGCCTCGCTCGGCCGCTCCGCGGGCGAGATCGTCGATGGCCTCGCCGCCGGCGCGGGCCTTGGGCGCGGCGATTTCAGGCACTGGGCCATTCACCCCGGCGGAAGCGCCATACTCGACGCCTTCGAGCGGGCCCTCCACCTGGATCCAAGCGCGCTCGATCCCTCGCGAAGGGTCCTGCGCGAGCACGGCAACATGAGTTCGCCCACCGTGCTCTTCGTCCTCGAGCGACTGCTCAGAGAGGGGGCCCCCGGTCCGGTTTTCGCGAGCGCCTTCGGACCGGGCCTTACGGCCGAGTCCTGCTTGATGGAGCTCAAGTCTTGAGGGGGGCCCTTGTCGGCGGACTTTCGCGTCTCCCCCTCAGTACCTTCCGCTCCTCTTTCGAGGAGCGCCTCGAGGCCCATGAACTCATGGATGAGCCGGGGGCCGACCCTGTCCTGCTCAGACGGACGATGGATCAGTTCAGGGGCATCAACGAGCGCATCAGCATGGCGGCGCGACGCTTTTCTTCGCTCTTCTTTCCGATGATGGAGCGGGGGCGGGAATATCGCCTCATCGACGTCGGCTCGGGAGGCTGCGACATTCCGATGGACATCGTCCGGAGAGCGAGGCGGCGCGGACTCAGGCTCTCCGTCCTCGCCCTGGACCGCGACGAGCGCATGGTGGGCTGGGCGCGCGAGGCGACGGCCGACTACCCCGAGATCGAGGTCCGCCGGGCCGATGCGGGGGAACTCGAGTCCTTCGGCCCGAGCGACTTCGTCATCTCGAATCACCTCCTCCACCACCTTTCGCGGCGCGAGATCGGGAAGCTCCTGTCCGCTGCCGATCGCTGCGCCCGACTGGGTTTCATTCTCGACGATCTTCTCCGCTCGCCCTGGTCCTGGCTCGGCTACTCGGTCTATGCCGGGCTTTTTGCCCGAGACTCCTTCGCGCTGTACGACGGCCGGCTCTCCATACGCCGGGGCTTCAGACGGGCGGAGCTCGAGGCCATTCTCGCGGAGGCGAGGCTGGGGGCGGAGGCGAGGCCGGGGGCGGAGGTCGAGGTCTTCGAAGCCCTGCCGGGGCGGATCGGTTTTCTGCGCCGCGTCCGCGGCATGCCGAGCCTTGCGTTCCCGCCTCAGGCGGCCAATACTCGCGCCCATGCGCCTACTCCCTTCCCCGGCCCTCCGTGACCTCCTCGTCCTCCTCCGCATACCCTTCTCCCTGTTTCTCCTGCCCATCTACCTCGCGGCCCTCGCCGCGGCGGAAAATCCGCGCCTGGGGCCTGCCCTCGCGAGCTTTCTCATAATCCACTTCCTCCTCTATCCCGCGAGTCAGGCCTTCAATTCCCACTACGACAGGGACGAGGGCCCCATCGGCAGCGTGGAGCACCCTCCGAAACCCGGCCCCGGCCTTCTCGGCACGGCCCTGGCCCTCGACGCTGTCGCCCTTGTGGCGGGGCTTCTCTTCGTCGGACCGATCTTCGCCGCGGGTCTCTTCCTCTATGGCGGCGCCTCGAAGCTCTACTCCTGGGATAAAACCCGTCTCAAGGCGAGACCCTTCGGCGGCTGGCTCATGACGGGGCTTGGGCAGGGTGGTCTGACCTACGTGCTCGTGCTCGTGAGCGTCGACCCCAGGGGCCTTGGGGCCCTGGGGCCGGTGGAACTCGGTCAGGCGGCGGCCGTATCGGCCCTGCTACTCGGCGTCTTCCCCCTTACGCAGATCTACCAGCATGGGGAGGATGCGCGCCGCGGCGACCTTACGATCAGCCGGCTCCTGGGAATCCGCGGCACCTTTGTCCTTTCGGCGACCTTCCTCGCGCTGGGCACCCTGGGGCTGGGGCTCCTGTTGCTCCCGGATGGCCCAATCGGCTGGCTCTTCGTCTTCTTCGGCCTCATGAGTCCCGTAGTAGTCCTCTTCCTCGCCTGGGCGACTCGGTGTTGGAGGAATCCCGCCGACGCGGACTGGCGCTCGGCGATGCGCATCAACATGTCGGCCTCGGTCTTGTTGAGCCTTTTCTACCTGACGCGGCTTGTGCTACCGTATTTCAGGTTCCTCGGCGCTTCGTGAGCGGGGCATAGAAAGGAGTACGAAACATGAGCGATCTCGTTCGCTGCAAAGCCTGCGGCTACATAATGGACGGTGCGAAGCTCCACGACTTCTGCCCGGCCTGCGGCGTGCCCGCCAAGCAGTTCGAGCCCTTCGACGACAGAGTCAAAGAAGGACGACGACGCCTCCTCGACCTCCACATCCATCCAGTGATCGTCCACGCGCCCCAGGCCTTCGCCCTGAGCCTCATGCTTCTTCCCATCGCGCTTCTTATCGCCACGGGCGAGCTGCGAAGCATGTGTCTCGACACCACGAGGCTCATGGGGGCCGCCCTGCCCCTCACCGTCCTCGCCGCCTTTCTCGCGGGTCTTTTCGACGGCAAGCTTCGCTTCAAGAAGACCGGCACCCCGATCCTCAAGAAAAAGAAACTTGTCGGCGGACTCTTCTTCGTGATTTCCCTGGCGATGGCCGCCCTCGCCCTCTTCGCGAATTTCGAGGACCTCGGCCCAATCCTGGGCTTCGAAGTCCTCGCTCTGGCGGCGATGGGCTGCGGAGCCTGGCTGGGCCTCGTGGGAACGCCGCTCGCCGTCGCCAAATTCCCCGGCTGAGGCGGGCCTTTCGGAGCCCTACATCATCCGCGAATTCAGGGTGGTCATGATCCAAACAGTTCCCATGATGAAGATGAACAGGAGGAGGGCGGTGAAGGCCAGGGCGACCAGGTTCCACCGCATTCCCGCGGATCGGTCCAGATGAAGGAAGTAGTGCAGATGGACGAGCATCTGCGCGAAGGCGGCCACGGAAAGGACAGGGATCACCCATGGCTTCGGCAAGACGCCGGTCACGACCAGCCCGAAGGAAAGCAGGGTCAACAAGACGGCAAGGCCGAAGCCGACCATATATTTGCCGGCGCTCAAATGGCCGATAGCGACTGATCCGGTATTCTCTCGATTCATCCCCGCACGCTCCCCTGAAACAGCGAATCGCTCGTGATCGAACTGCTCGATTTCATGACAATCCCACGAGGTAGACATAGGTGAACACGCCGACCCAGACGATGTCCAGGAAGTGCCAGAACATGCCAAGGCGCATTAGGCGCGACCGGACCGCCGAGTTCGGCCCCTTCTTGAACAGCTGGACGATCATCACCGCCATCCAGAGGAGGCCACTCGAGACATGGAGCCCGTGGGTCCCCACAAGGGTGAAGAAAGAGGAGAGAAAGGCGCTGCGGTCGGGTCCGTTGCCTTCCATGATCAGCCGACGGAATTCGTGGAACTCCATGCCGACGAACCCGAGGCCGAGGAAGAAGGTGAGGCCGAGAGTCCATAGAACAGCCCTGGTCTTACCGCCCTGCATCGCCACCATGCCGATGCCGTAGACGACGCTGCTCAGAAGGAGGAGGAGGGTTTCGATGAATACATAGGGAAGGTCAAACAGCTCCTTCGGACCGGGACCGCCCGCGTAGTTGCGGCCGAGGACGGCGAAGGTCGCAAAAAGGACCGAAAAGACGACCAGGTCGCTCATCAGATAGATCCAGAATCCGAAGGCCTTCACGTCGGGGCCCTGGCCCTCTCCCTCTGCATATGCCTCATTGCTCATCGCGCTAAGCTCCTACTTTCCTTTAGCCTTCGGCTGCGACGCCTCAGGTTGCGCGGCCGAGGCCGTGGCCGCGGCGAGTCTCGCGTAGCGCTCGTCCTCGATCCGCTTCACCTCATCCGCGGGAATCACGTATTCCGGATGATCGTCGTTGCCGAGGGCGATGATCGTCGCGATGACACCGAGCAGACCGAGGGCCGCGAGCCACCACATGTACCAGATCATCCCGAAGCCGATCGCGAAGGCCGAAGCTCCGATGAACAGGCCGTGGGGCATGTTCTTGGGCATGTGGATATCGAAGTACTTTTCCGGCCTCTTCCCGGCCCGCCCCTCCTCCTTCATGGCCCAGAAGGCGTCGCGAGCCGTCACGGTCGGAATGATCGCGAAATTGTAGACGGGCGGTGGCGACCAGGTGGACCATTCGAGGGTCCGTCCATCCCAGGGATCGCCGCTGTAGTCGATCGTCTTTTTCCGATTCCTGATGCCCGTAAAGACCTGCATTCCCATGGCCGCGATTCCGGCGCCTATGATCAGGGCGCCGACCGCCGCCACCGCCAGGTAGGGGTACCAGGCCGGATTGTCGATGTGCTGGAGACGACGCGGCATGCCCAGAAAGCCGAGGGCATAGAGGGGCATGAAGGCCACGAGGAAGCCGATGGCCCAGCCCCAGGCCGCCCGCTTGCCCCACCACTCGTTCAGCCTGAAGCCGAAGACCTTCGGGAACCAATAGACCATTCCCGCGAAGTAGCCGAAGAGGACCCCCGGGATCAGCATGTTGTGGAAGTGGGCGATGAGAAAGAGACTGTTGTGGACAACATAGTCGGCCGGCGGAATGGCCATGAGGACTCCCGTCATGCCGCCGATCACGAAGATCGTAAGAAAGGCCAGGGTCCAGTACATCGGGGAGGTGAAGCTGATGTGGCCGCGATACATCGTAAAGAGCCAATCGTAGACCTTCACCCCCGTCGGAATGGCTATGAGCATGGTCGCGATGCCGAAGATGATGTTGACGTCGACCGAGTTGCCCATCGTGAAGAAGTGATGGAGCCAGACGGTGAAGGACAGGAGCATGATCACCGCCGTCGCGAAGACGAGCGAATGGTAGCCGAAAAGGCGCTTTTTCGAGAAGGTCGCGACGACCTCCGAGTAGATGCCGAAGGCGGGCAATATGACGATATAGACCTCGGGATGTCCCCACATCCAGAAGAGGTTGTTCCAGAGCATCATGTTGCCGCCGAGGTCGTTGGTGAAGAAGTGCATGCCCAGATCGCGGTCGAGGGCGAGGAAGGCGAGGGCGACCGTCAGCACGGGAAAGGAAAGGACCATGAGCACGTTTGTCGTCAGGGCGGTCCAGGTGAAGAGGGGCAATCTCATGAGCTTGAGCCCCGGCGCCCGCATGTTGACGATGGTGGCGAAGAAGTTGATTCCCGTCAGCGTCGATCCGAGCCCGGACAGCTGCAAGGCCCACATCCAATAGTCCACGCCGGTATCCGGACTGTATTTCTTTTCGAAGAAGGGGGCGAGCCCGGACCAGCCTGCCGTGGAGAAGGATCCGAGGGAGAGAGAGAGCATGACCAGCACGGCGGCGCCGGCGGTGAGCCAGAAGCTGATCGAGTTGAGGACGGGAAAGGCCACGTCGCGGGCGCCGATTTGCTGCGGCACGATGATGTTCATGAGGCCGATAAAGAGGGGCATAGCGGCGAAGATGATCATGATCGTGCCGTGCGAAGTGAATATCTGATCGAAGTGATTGGGCGTCAGATAACCCTGGCTCGCGCCTTCGGAGAGCACCTGTTGCGAGCGCATCATGAGCGCGTCGACGAAGCCCCTGAGGAACATGAGCATCCCCAAGGCGATGTACATCATGCCGAGCTTCTTGTGATCGACGGTCGTGAGCCATTCCTTCCAGAGGTACGACCACTTCTTGAGCCAGGTTATGAGAACGACAACGGCTATCCCGCCGACGACCATTCCAAGGCCCGCCATCGCCAGCAAGGGCTCGTGAAACGGGATCGCATCGAACGAAAGTCTTCCGAACATTTCCTTGGCGCTCCTAAAGGTTCCGCTCTCGAATGCGCAGCGTTTTCCGCGACCTAGGGTATGGTCGCCGGTTCGGCGCCCATCGCCGGCTCGGCGCCCATACCCTTCCCGACCGGTATATTCTTGTCGCCCACCCAAGCCCTGAACTGGCCGACAAGATGATCGAAAAGACCCGGCTCCACAGTGGAGAAGCTTGTCGCGGGATAGTCGATTTGGGGCGAACTCAGGGCCGCGTAGCGCGGCGCGTCCAGCGGGTTATTGGCAGCCTTGGCGTCCCGCACCCAGGCATCGAAGGCTTCCTTGCCTTCGACCACGACGGGGAAGTGCATCGTGACATAGCCGTCGCCGCTGAACTCCTGATTCTGGCCCCTGTAGGTGCCCGTTTCGGATGCGAGGAGGTTGAGGTGCGTGACCATTCCGGCCATCGCGTACATCTGGCTCCCCAGCTGGGGTATGAAGAAGGAGGTCATCACCGAGGCGGAGGTGAGGTCGAAGCTCAGGGGCACTCCCACCGGAACGACGAGCTTGTTGACCGTGGCGATATCGTATTCGGGGTAGATGAAGAGCCAGTTCCAGTCGAGGGACACGACCTCCACCTTGAGCGCGGGATTGCCGGAGGCGATGGGTCGGTAGGGATCGAGCTCCCCGGTCTCCTTGATCACCAGATAGGAGAGTATCGCGACGATCGCGAAGGGAATCAGCCACACGACGGCCTCGATCCTGGGTGAACCCTCCCAGTTCGGCTTGAAGGTGGCTTTGGTGTTGGAGGCCCGGTAACGGACGGAAAACCAGACTGTCAGGACCAGGACAGGTATCACCACGATCAGCATGAGGCCGAGCGAGATGAGGATCAGGAACTTCTCCTCATTCCCGACAGGCCCCTTCGGATCCAGCAAGGGAACCCCGCTGCAGGAACTGACAAAGATGACGAGGAGGGATAACCAGGAAAATTCCAGGAAACGCCTTGGCTTGCTATGCTTCATCGAGCTCCTCTTGCCAGCTTCCGGGCTTGCGCAAAGACCCACCTCGACGGGAAGAGAAAACACATTCTCGATCCTTCCCCTGAAACCGGCCGGGCAGGCTGTCTCGTCCCGCGCAGCCATATAGCCTTCGTGCGATTATCTTATGGACGCTAATGCGGCCGCGGTCAAGAGAAAACGACGGAGCCCGGGCCGGGGATCATTGTCTGCGAGCCGGCGGCTGACGAGGCATGGAACAGCCACCCGAAGACACGGCGGCCGGGATCGCCCAAGGAAAGCCCTCCCATACGCGTTCTGCGCTGCCAAAACGGACCCAGGGATGCTAGGCTCGGCGCATGTTGTCCACCTCGCGCGGAATGGGGCGCAAACTCTCGCTACGCGAGCTGTCGTCGCTGTTCAAGCCCGGCATCGTCGCCTCGAACAGCCTGACAGCGATAACGGGTCTGACCCTTGCGCGGGCGACACTCTACCGGACCGCGGTTACCACGGTGGATGCGCGCCTCCTCGTAGTGGGAATCGGCGTGGCCCTCCTCGTCGCGGGAGCGGCAGCGGTGAACAACGGCCTGGACCATAAGCTCGACGCCGACATGGCCCGTACGCGCGGACGCCCGACCGCCACTGGCCGTGTGAGCCCGGCCGCCGCCGAGACGATCGGCGCCTGCCTCGCCGTCCTGGGCCTCGGATTGCTCGCATCCCTGCATCCGCTCTCGGCTCTCCTGGGAATGGCGGGCCTACTCACCTATATCTTCCCCTACACGCTCTGGACCAAACGCAGGAGCTCGCTCTCGTCGGCGGTGGGCGGGGTCGCCGGGGCCATCCCCCCCCTCATCGGTTGGTCGGCATCCGACCCTGGACTCGGTGGGCCGGCCCTCGCCCTCTTCCTCTTCCTGGTCGTCTGGCAGCAGGCCCACGTCTGGGCATTGGCCCTGCGCCGCGAGGGCGAATACCGGAGCGCCGGTCTGCCCATCGGCGGACTGGGCGCCGCGAGTGGCGGCGGATTGACTCGGCGAAGCCGCATCGGGATCCTCGCCTGGATCGCGGTGGCCCAGGTCCCCTTGGTCGCAAGCCTGCCCTCGCTTTCGAAGGCCATAGGAATCCCCTTCCTCGCGGCGAGCCTCGGAGGCGGAGCGGCCTGGTTCGTCGCCGGATTCCTGAGCTCTCGTCCCCTACGCTCGCCCGAACCCGCGCGTTGGGGCAGCGCGATGTTTTTCGCCTCTCTCGCCCACCTGCTGCTCGTCTTCGTCTCGCTCCTCGTCCTCTCTCTCGCCGCCGGCTGAGCGCGATCGACGGCGCGCCCATCCAAGCTCGTTCCCCTCGACAACGAAGCGGCATGGCGCCAGCCCAAGCACGGCCCGCGCGGCTGCCCCGCCGATTTCGCCGCCCTTCGATTTCGGGAGCCCGGTCGGGATAGGACGAGGCGCACGAAAAAAAGGGCGGCCCGAAGGCCGCCCCGGTCGGCCCGAGGGCCGACTCGCACTTGTTCCTAGTTGCTACTGCCTATAAACGATGTTGTCCTCGGTGACGGTCCCCAGCTTAGCGAGATAGGCCATGAAGGAGTCGGCATCGAGACCGAATTCCTTGTACTTCCTGTCCTTGAGCATCGTGTACTCGTCGCCGCCGTTCATCTCGAAGTTGAGGGTGCAGAAGCTGTAGGAGGCCGCGGGGTCGTAGGGCTTGCCCCCGACCCTTATCGAGGTGACGCGGCTCCCCACGGGCTGGCTGATGTCGTAGGTGAAGGTGGCGCCCGCGAGATGGGGGAAACGGCCGTCGGAGGCGGGGGCCTTGGATACGCCGTTCTCGAGCACCGTCTTGAGTTCCGCGCCCGTGAGGGTGGTCGTCCAGAGGTAGTTGGAGAAGGGCAGCACCGTATAGACCTGCTTCTTCGTGATGGGTCCGGCGGGGATGCCTTCGCGGATGCCGCCGCCGTTCATGAGGGCGATGTCGACGCCGGTGGTCGCGAGCATGCCGTTGGCTATCAGCCTTCCGAGATTCGTCTCCCTGGTCCGGACGATGTCGCGTGCGCCGACGAGGTCGACGGCGGTCTGGCCGATGACCACGTTGAGAAGGGCAGCCTGCTCCTTGACGATGGCGTCGGAGGCGGCCTGGACGGCGGGATCGGCGGCCATGTTCGGCGTATTGGTGAGGTTGACGCTCTGCGGAATCAGGGACAGGACCTTGCGATCGGCGCTGACGAGCATGTCGACCCTGCCGAGAGTGACGCCCATGGCGTCTGCCTGGACGATGAGGACCTTGGTCGGGTTGTTGAGGATCTCCTGCTGGAGACTCGAGTGGCTATGTCCGTCGATGATGAGGTTGATCTCGGGACAGGCCTTGGCGACCGAGACGCTCGTCACGGTGGAGGAGGCGTCGATGCCGAGGTGGGCGAGACAGATGAGGACGTCGTACTTGCCCTTGAGGTCCTTGTCGATGAGGCTGCGGGCGGTCGCGACGGGATCCTCGAAGCTGAGACCCTTGAGGCCCGCCGGGTCCGACTTGTAGAGGGTTTCGGGGGTGGCGAGGCCGAAGATGGCGACACGGACCCCGGAGACATCCTTGATGACGTAGGGGGTGAAGACGAGGGCGCCGTCGCGCTTCACGTTGGCCACCACCACGGGGAAGTTGACCATCTTGGAGAGTTCGACGAGACGATCGATCCCATAATTGTAGTCGTGGTTGCCCGTCGTCATCGCGTCGTAGCCGACGAGGTTCATGAGCTTGGCTACCGTCGCGCCCTTTTCGAGGTTGGCCCAGGGCTGGCCGTGGAAGGTGTCGCCCGCGTCGAGCATGAGGAGGTTCTTGCCCTCGCTCTTGAGGGCATTGGCATAACCGGCTATCCGCGCGTAGCCGATGACCGTCTTCGATGCCATGCCCTGCGCGTGCA
>DATKTD010000304.1:0-2091 GCA_035531315.1 Rectinemataceae bacterium | reverse complement strand
CGCGGCATCCAATCCGCGCTCGAGAGGAAGAGTTCCTCCGAACCGCCGTTGCCGAGGCGGAGGATGCGCGAGTGTTCGAGCCAGCGGCCGACGATGCTCACGACCTCGATGCTCTCCGAGAGACCCGGGACCCCCGGAATGAGGAGGCAGACCCCGCGGATGTTCAACCTGACGACGACCCCCGCCGCGCTCGCTCTGTAGAGGGCCTCGATGACCTCCGGGTCGGCGAGGGCGTTGAGCTTCGCCTCGATGCGTCCCGGCGATTCGGGCGTCGAACGGGCCGCCTCGCGGTCGATGAGGGCGATGATGCGACGCTTGAGCTCGAAGGGGGCGACGAGGAGGCGCGAGAAGTCCTGGATGGCCGAGTAGCCGGTGAGGAGGTTGAAGAAGGCCGAGGCGTCGCGGCAGAGCTCCTCGTTGCAGGTGAAGAGCGAGAGGTCGACGTAGAGCCGCGCGGTGCGGTCGTTGTAGTTGCCCGTCGAGAGGTGGAGGTAGCGCCGGATCGAGCCGCCCTCCTCGCGCCTGACGACGAGGGCCGCCTTGGCGTGGACCTTGAGCCTCGCGACCCCGCAGGTGACGATGGCGCCCGCCTGCTCGAGGCGGCTCGCCCAGGCTATGTTGCGCTCCTCGTCGAAGCGGGCCTTGAGCTCCATCACGACCGCGACCTGCTTGCCGTTCCGCGCCGCCCTCGTGAGGGCCCGCACGATGGGCGAATTGCCCGAGGTCCGGTAGAGGGTCATCTTGATGCCGAGGACCTGGGGATCGTCGGCGGCCGCGTCGACGAAGCGGACCACCGGGTCGAAGGAATCGTAGGGAAGGTGGAGGAGCCGATCCGATCGCGCGATCTCCTCCCACATCGTCGAACCCTCGGGGATCTCGAAGGCGGGCACCGGCGGCTTCGGGCTGCTGCGGAGCCTGGCGAAGGCCGGGCCGCCGCCCAGGGACTCCGATACGGCCAGATCCATGAAATGCCTGAGCTCGACCGGTCCCTCGACCCTGGTGACGTCGGTCTCGCCGAGGTCGAGGATGGAGAGGATGCGGTCGCCGAGCTCCCTCGGCCGGGCCGCCACGATGAGGCGTACAGGATAGGAATTCTGCCTGCTCGCGAGGATCTCCTCCATCGCGGCGACGAAGTCCTCGTCGCGCTCCTCGTCGACCCCCGTGTCTGCGTCGCGGATCACCTTGAATTGGATGGATTCCCTGAGCTGCCAGCCGGGGAAGAGCCTCGCCCCGAAGGTCTCGATGAGGTCGTCGAGGAGGGCGAGCCTGAGCCCCGGCCCCTCGGAAGGGAGTCGGATGAAGCGATCGAGGTTGGGCGGCACCTGCACGACGGCGAGGCGACGTTCCGGGGAGCCGTCCTCCGCCGAGCCTCCCTCCAGCGAGAAGACGACATGGACCCGGAGATTGCCGCTGCAGGGGAAGTCGGCGCCCTCCTCGAGGGCGAGGGGGGTGAGGAGGGGATACACGGCGTCGACGAAGGTCGTCTCGAGCCAGCGCCTGTCGGCGACGCTCCATTGGGCGGGGAAGACGACGATGAGGCCCTCGCGGGCCAGGGCCGGCAGGACGCCGCCCATCAGACAGTCGTACTGGACCTTTCGGATTTCGAGGAGGCGATCCGTGATCGCCTGTATGGTCTCGAGGGCAGTCATGCCCGAGGGATCGCGGTCTTCCCGCCCCTCGCGGGCGGCGGCCTTGAGGGCGGCGACGCGGACCATGTGGAACTCGTCGAAGTTGGACGAGACTATCGCGAGGAACTTGAGCCTTTCGAGAAGGGGAGTGGATGGGTCGAGGGCCTCGTCGAGGACCCGAGCGTTGAAATCGAGCCAAGAGAGTTCCCTGTTGAGAAACCTGCGTGCTTTCATGCTGCCTTCCGCCTTTGCCTGCGCCAGGGTCCGCGTCCCGGAGTCGAGGGCGCGGCCGCGTCGGCAAGACCGTCACGCTCGATACTAGTGCCGGGGGCCAGGAGTAGCAAGCCGCGCGGATGCGGCGCGGTGGCGACGCGGCATCGAGGCGGCGCGCTGTGGCGACAGGAAGGCGGCGCGGTGGCGACGCGGGCCTTGTCGCCTTATACTTCCCGCTCCGGGAGGTTCG
>DATKTD010000303.1:0-6400 GCA_035531315.1 Rectinemataceae bacterium | reverse complement strand
CGCAAGGCCCCTAGGCAGCCTGGCCTTTTTTCTCCTCGCCGCGATCGCGCTCAGGGCCGAAGCGATCGGCGACGGTCTTCCGACAAGCAGCCTGAGCCTCGACGAGGCGGTGAGACGGGCGGGCTCTGGCTCGGTTTCGGTGCGGGCCGCGGAGGCGATGGCCGAAGCCGCGCAGAAAAGGGTCTGGGCTGCCGCCTCGGCCTGGCTGCCGCAGATCAGCGCCTCTGCCTCGGGGGCCTGGCTCGCCAATCCGCCCAAGGGAATGACGGTAAAGGCGGGAGAGCTCGGCACATTGCCTCTCTGGGTACCAGCCAGCACGCCGACGGGCCCAAGCTACACAGGCCCCCTCGCCTACTACCCCGTGACGCTTCCGGCCGCCGACTGGTCCATCGTCCCCGACGCCAAGGACAGCTATTTCAAGGGAAGCATAACCCTTAGCCAGCCCATCTTCGCCTGGGGCAAGATCGACGCGGGGCTCGAGCTCGCGAAGCTCGAAGCGGAGATTGCCGCCCTCGGCCTGTCGGGGGCTTGTCTCGATGCCGAGCGCGCGGTGAAGCGGAGCTACGACGCGGCCCTCCTCGCCCGCGACTCGGCCGTCATTCTCGACGAGCTCCGCGATTTGTCGCAGGCTAGCGAAGGGGACGCCGAGGGGGCATTCGCGGCGGGAACGACGACAAAGGCGGCGGTGCTTCAAGCCAAGGCCCAGGTGGCTGACCTCGACTCGCGGATCGCGGACGCGCAGGAGGGGGAGAGGAGCGCGCTGACCGGCCTAGCCATTCTCGCTGGCCTCGGCGAGGGCAGGATCGCCCTGAGCTCGGCTTTGCGCGATAGCCTCCCCCCCTTCGACGAATCCAGACTCTTGGCGGCGGCCATGGCCTCGTCGACGGACAGGGGCAAGGCCAGGGCCCAGTTTTCGGAGGCGGCAAGGAAGCTCGACCTGGAACGAGGCTCATCGATCCTTCTTCCGAATCTCGCGGCCTTCGCCAGTCTCGACGCCTCGGGCCAGACCATTCCCTTTTCCTCGAGCGGATGGATGGATTCCACCTGGACCTGGGATCTCTCGCTGGGTCTCCAAGCCCAGGTGAATCTCTTCGACGGGGGGGCCTCGATGGCGAAGACCGCGGCGGCCCGGGCCGAGCTCTCGGCGGCGCGGATCGGCGTCGAAGCCTCCGAGGACTCGCTCAGGATGGCCATCCGCGACGCGGTGGCGACGACGCGCAGGTCGGCGGCCTCCCTCGCCTCGAAGGCCGCCCGTGCCGCCTGGGCAGCCGAGGCCCTGCACTCCGCCAAGGCCTCCCTCGACGCCGGCATGATGGGAAGACCCGACTACAACGCCGCCGCGATGCAGGAGGCCGGAGCCCGGCTCGACCTCCTCGGGGCGCGTTATTCTCTCTCCGAAGCCGTCGCGGACCTCGAGCGTCTCGTCGGGGGAAGCCTGCCATGAGCCTGACCGAACTCGCGGTCAAGCGGCCGACCGCCCTCTTCGCCATATTCGCCCTCTTCATCGGCCTCGGAATCATGGGCTACTTCAACTTAGGGGCCGATCTCTTCCCGACGACCAATACTCCCTTCATCGGCGTCCACGTCGTATATCCGGGGGCGGGCTCCCAGCAGATCGAAAACGACGTCGTCAAACCCATCGAAGACGCGGTGTCGAGCCTGCCAGGCATCAAGACGGTGCGTTCCGCCTCGGCCGAGGGCTATGGTTATACGGTGCTCGAGTTCGCCATGGACGCGAACCCGGACTCGGCCGTCATGGACGTGCAGAAGGCCGTCGACGGCATCATGGACCGTCTTCCCGCGGACGCGTCGAGACCGGTGGTCCGCAAGTACAACTTGAACGCGAGACCGATTCTCATCGTCGCCCTCTCGGGCAAGCTGCCCTACGACGAACTCTACGCGAGGGCCGACGTTCTGAAAAAGCGCATCGAGAACGTCCAGGGCGTCGGCCAGGTGAGCCTCGAGGGAGCGCCGAAGAGGGAGGTCGAGGTTCAGGTCGACCGCTCGGCGCTGGAGAGCTGGGGTTTGTCGCTCCAGACCCTCATCGGCATCCTCAAGGCCGACAATCTCAACGCGCCGGCCGGCCTCCTCCGTCAGGACGGGATCGACCGCACGGTACGGGTACTCGGCGAGGCTTCCTCGCTCGAGGAACTCCGTGGCATCCTCCTCCCCCTCCCCCGAGGAGGAACGGTGCCCCTCGGCGAGGTGGCCGAGATCAAGTTCGCCCTACCCGTCGACGCCGGCAAGGTCCGCATGGACGGCGTTTCGGCCATCGGCCTCACCATCGTGAAGGCGAGCGACGCCAATGTGGTGGAGACCACGAAGCGCATCAAAAAGGCCATCGATCTCGAGTCGGCCACCATGCCGGCAGGCATCGACCTCAGGGTGGCGAGCGACGAGACGGTATTCATCAACTCCTCCCTCTCCGAGACGATGCGCGACCTCCTCGTCGGCGTCATCTCGACGGCGATCGTCCTCTGGCTCTTCCTCCGCGAATGGAGGAGTTCTCTCATCGTCCTCGTGGCCATCCCGACATCGTTGATCTCGACCTTCTTCATGATGTTCGTGATGCACTTCACCCTCAACATCGTCTCCGCCATGGCCCTGGCCCTCTGCATAGGCATCCTCGTGGACGATTCGATAGTCGTGCTCGAGAACATCCACCGCCACTACACCTCGGGGGAGGACAGGGTCAGGGCCGCCATCGAGGGGCGTCGCGAGATCGGCATGGCCGCCGTCGCCATCACCTTGAGCGACGTCGTCGTCTTCGCCCCGGTCGCCTTCCTCACGGACCTCGTCGGACAATTCTTCAGACAGTTCGGTCTCACGGTCGTCTTCGCCTCCCTCTTCTCCCTCTTCGTATCCTTCACCCTCACCCCCGCCCTCGCGTCACGGCTTATCGGCAGGGGCAAGGTCCATGTCGTCGGCAGCGAGCTGTCCGCCGTGGAGGGAGGCCCCGGGGCCGGCGGCCTTGGCGCGGGGACCGCACATGCCAAGGCTGGCTTCTTCGAAAAGCAGGTAAAGCCCCGCTACAGGGCCTTCCTTCTCTGGGCCCTCGGTCACAGGCCCATCGTGATAGGAGGCATAGCCGCCCTCTTCGTCGGGGCCATTTCCCTCGTCCCCCTCGGCATCGTCGCCACGGAATTCCTCCCGCCCTTCGACCAGAGCAAGCTCGTCATCGACCTCTCCCTCGATTCCGGCGCCACCCTCCAGAGGACGGACGCCATGGTGCGAGGCCTCGAGGATCATCTCCTCGCCCTGCCCGAGACCAGGGATGTCTACAGCGCCATCGGTGGCGGCCTCGGCTCGAATGTCGCTCAGATAACCGTCAGGCTCAAAGACAAGGGCGAAAGGAAGCGGAGTCAGACCCAGGTGGCCCGGGACTTGAGGAAGTGGGGCTCCGGGCTCCCGGGGGTCTCTTTTTCCGTCACCGAGCAATCCATCGTCGAGCAGACCTCCACGGAGGGCACGAAGGCCCTCATCATCAATGTCGTCGGCCCCGACAGGGCCGTCCTTTCGAAACTCGCTGCCCGTGTGGAGAACGCGGTCAGGGCCACGCCGGGGGCCGTCGACGTCGACAACTCGATGAGGTCGCGGCGAACCGAGATCGCCCTCAATGTCGACAGACTCGCGCTGAGCCAGTACGGACTCACCGTCGCCGACGCGGCGGCGGCCCTCCGAACGGGCCTCTCGGGGGCCAAGGCCGGCGTCTTCCGCCAGGCGGGCGACGAGTTCAACATAATAGTGATGTTTCCCCCCGACAGCGTCAGCAGGGTCTCGGACCTCGAGTCCATTCGCCTGCCGACCCCCACTGGCGGCCTCGTCTCGCTCGGTCAGATCGCCGCGATCGGCCGCGAAGAGGCCGCCCCGACCCTCACCCGGACCAACCGCTCCAACGTCGCCACGATCCAGGCCAACCTCCAGGGTCGCGCCCTCGGCTCGGTCCTGGCCGACGTCCAGCGTAGGCTCGAGGAAAATCCCGCCCCCCGCGGCTACCGCTTCGACTTCAAGGGCGACTCCTCCATGATGAGCGATTCCTTCGGCTCCCTCGGCTGGGCCCTCGCCGCGTCGATCTTCCTCCTCTACCTCATACTCCTCGTCCTCTACGAGTCCTACCTCACCCCCCTGATCCGCATGCTCTCCCTTCCCGCCGGCATCATAGGCGGCCTCGCGGCACTGGCGATCACGGGCAAGGCGATCAACATCATCGTCTTCATCGGTATCATCATGCTCGACGGCCTCGCCTCGAAAAACGGGACCCTCCTCATCGATTACACGAACACCCTCCGAAAACGCGGCCTTCCCCTCAAGGAGGCCCTCCTCGAGTCCGGCACGACGAGGCTTCGGCCGATCATGATGACCTCCGTCACGATGATAGTCGGCATGCTCCCCCTGGCCCTCTCGAGGGGCTCGAGCTCCGAAATCAAGTCGAGCATGGCCATACTCCTCATCGGAGGCATCATCGCCTCGACCATCCTTTCGCCCATCCTCATCCCGGTCGTATACACCCTCATCGAGGACGGCAGGGCCCGCGGTCGCTCCCTCGCCCGCCGTCGGAAAGTCCCCTCCCCGGAGAAACAGCCATGAACGCAAGAGTTGCGCGATACCACGCGGCGGCGATCCTCATCCTCGCCCTTACGGCGGCGTCCTGCTCGCGGAGCGTCGAGATCCAGAAGAGGGCTCCGCAGGCGGTCTCCACCGAGAAGGTCGCCCTGTCGCCCTTCGCCCTGGAGGCCGAATACGCGGCGCGGATACTTCCCGCGACCCAGGTGAACGTCATCCCCAAGGTGGGAGGGCGCGTGGCGATGGTCCTCGCCGACGTCGGCGACGCGGTCAAGAAGGGGCAGATCCTCTTCACCATAGAGAGGGGGGACTATGCCGCCCAACTCCGCCAGGCCGACGCGACACTTAGAAGCGCCAAGGCCAACCTCGAGCGGAGCAACGACGCGGGGCAGGAGTCGCAGACCCTCCAGGCCCAGGCCGTCCTCGACCAGGCCATCGTGGCCCGGGACGAGGCGAGAAATCTGCGGGACAAGACGAGGACACTCTACGACCAGGGAGCGGTCTCGCGACAACAGATGGACGACATCGAGGCCAGGCTCAAGTCCGCGCAGATCCAGGTGGATGCGGCCACGAAGAACCTGGCCCTCGTCACGGACAAGGCCGGGGCCCAGGCCGGAGAAGTGCTTTCGGGCCAGGTCGACGCGGCCGAGGCCCAGACCGACCTCGCGAAGAGCCAGCTCGCCTCGACCTCCATCCTCTCGCCCCTGACGGGCCACGTCTCCTACCGCGACGTCGAATCCGGCGAGATGGTCGGCACCTCGACCCTCGCCTTCGTCGTCATCGACGACTCGAAGGTCCTCGCCGAGGCCGCCCTCTCCGACCGCTCCATCGGCTGGCTGAGCCGAGGCATGGAGCTATCCGTCGACATCACCGCCCTCGGTCCCAAGGGCGCGCGACGGGGCAGGGTCGAATGGGTGGGTCCAAGCGTGGATCCGCGCACTCTCCTCTATCCGGTGAGGATCGGCCTCGACAACGCCGACGGCTCGATCCGCCCCGGCATGCTGGCACGCATACGCTTTCCCATAGAGGCGCGGCGGAAGGTCCTCCTCATACCCGAGCGCTCGCACTTCACCGAGAACGGACTCGACTACGTGATGGCCGCATTGGGTGGCAGGGCCGTGAAGGTGCAGGTAAGCCTGGGCGAGTCCGACGGCAGCGAGATCGAGGTCCTCTCGGGTCTCGCGGCAGGTGATGAAATCATAACAGCTGGGCAGGAATTTCTCTCTGACGGGGACGCGATCCAGGTCGTGCCCTGAACGAGCAGCATGAGGAAGACCGGTGAAGGCGCATAAAAAACGTTCCACGGGCGCGATACGTCATTCCGCGTGTTAAAATTTGAAATTTGTCCAACACTAAGACTTAACGTATGTATAGCATTACTGGCTTAGCTCCGCGCTAATCGCGGAGCGACAGGACAGGCCTGCTTGACGCCAGAGACTGGTTGAATTAAACGGAATCACGCAGTCATGTTTCACAGGAGGCACAATGAAAGCGTATGCAAAGATCGCGGCGATCGGAGCCATGATGCTCGGACTCGCGGCCTGTTCTTCCGGGCCCAAGGAAATCGTCATCGGCGGCGTCGGCCCCGTCACCGGCGCGGCGGCCACCTTCGGTGTTTCGACCAAGAACGCCTACGAGATGGCCATCGCCGAGTGGAACGCCAAGGGCGGCGTCCTCGGCAAGCAGATCAAGCTCGACTTCGCCGACGACAAGGGCGATCCCACGGAAGGCGCGACGGTCTATACCAAGCTCATCCAGCAGGACAAGGTCGTGGCCATCGTAGGTACCGTCATGTCGAAGGTCTCCCTCGCCGGAGCACCGATCTGCCAGGCGGCCG
>DATKTD010000302.1:0-8906 GCA_035531315.1 Rectinemataceae bacterium | reverse complement strand
CCCTGTTCTTCGTGAGGATCTCGATCGCGCGCCCCGAGGCCTCGTCGAGGAAGACCTTGATCGCGTTGTCTATCTTCATCGCCGTGTCCTCGGAGTAGTCCTTGTGCCGGGCTATCTCCTTGCCGATGAAGATGGGTTCTTCTTCCTGCCCATAGGCGACCGGTCCCATCGAATCGGCCATGCCCCATTCGCAGACCATCTTTCGCGCGAAGTCGGTGGCCTGCCTGAGATCCTGGGCCGTGCCCGTCGTCGTCTCGCCATAGACGACCTTCTCGGCGGCGTATCCGCCGAAGGCGAAGACCATGTAGTCGCGGAGCCAGGCCTTCGTGTGCGAATAGGCGTCCTTTTCGGGAAGGGCGAGGGCGAGGCCGAGGGCCCTGCCACGGGGGATAATGGTCACCTTGTGAAGCGGATCCATGTGGTCGACGAAGTAGGTGACGAGGGCGTGGCCGGCCTCATGGACGGCGGTGGCCCGCTTTTCCTCGTCGGTGATGAAGAGACTCTTGCGGGCCGCCCCCATCATGACCTTGTCGCGGGCCTCCTCGAAATCCGACATCTCGACGATGTCCCGGCCCCTGCGGATGGCGAAGAGGGCCGCCTCGTTGACGAGGTTGGCGAGGTCGGCGCCGCTGGTCCCCGGTGTCGCCTGGGCGATGCGCTTCGAGTCGATGGCCGGATCGACGGGGATCTTCTTCATATGTATGGCGAGGATGTCCTCGCGCTCTTTGACGTCGGGCATGGCGACCACGACCTGACGATCGAAGCGGCCGGGCCTGAGGAGGGCGGGGTCGAGGACATCGGGCCTGTTGGTGGCGGCGAGGATGATGACCCCATCCTTGGTCTCGAAGCCGTCCATCTCGACGAGCATTTGATTGAGGGTCTGCTCCCTCTCGTCATGGCCGCCGCCGTAGCCGGCGCCGCGGGTCCGCCCGACGGCATCGAGCTCGTCGATGAAGATGATGCAGGGAGCGCTCTTTCTCCCCTGTTCGAAGAGATCCCGGACCCGGCTAGCGCCGACGCCCACGAACATCTCGACGAAGTCGGAGCCCGACATGTGGAAGAAGGGGACGTTGGCCTCGCCGGCAACGGCCTTGGCCAGGAGGGTCTTGCCCGTGCCGGGCATGCCCACGAGGAGGACCCCCTTGGGTATCCGCGCGCCCATCTTGACGAATTTCTGCGGATTGCGGAGGTAGTCGACGACCTCCTCGAGTTCGTACTTCGCTTCCTTCTGCCCCGCGACATCGGCGAAGGTTATCTTCTTGGCGGGCTCGATGTAGCGCTTGGCCCGGCTCTTGCCGAAGCTGAAGGCCTTGTTGTTCCCCTGCACCTGTCTCAGCATCATCCAGATAATGAAGAAGCCGAAGATCCAGGGCAGGAATTCGATGGCGAGCTGCATGGGGCTCGCCGCCTTCTCTCCGCCGGAAATCTTGACATCCTTGGCCCTGAGCTTGTCGAGAAGCTGGAGGTCGACGTAGGGGATCTTCGTGGTGAACAGGGCGGTGTTGCCCGTGCGCCCCTTGAGAGTGCCCTTTATGTCAACCTGGTCGAGGATCTTGACGGTATCCACATCGCCCTGATCGAGATAGGTGAGGAAGGCCGAATAGGGGATGTCCTGAGTGTTGTCCTTCTCATTGGTGAAAAAGAGCGCTGAAAAAAGCACGCCGAGGGCGAGGAAGACGGCGAGGGCCGCCCGGTTTCCCCTGAATGGGCCGCCGGGCTGTCCTTGGTCCTTGCGATCGGGGTTCTGATTCTGGTCGTCGAAATCCATGATGCTGGTCTACGCTCCTTTCAAGCGGAGGAAAAGCCGGCGTCGGACATCCGCGCGTGGCTCCTGGAAACGGAAGACTGCCCTACCCTCGGAGCCATTTCGGCCCAGAACGGCGACTATTCCCCGACGGTCCTGGACGACCGCGATGGACTGCCATCCTCGCGAACCGGCCTTCCAGGCGGCGACAATCCGATCCACCGTCTTCGGCCCCGAGACCAGGGCGATCTGATCGCCAGGTCGTCTTGTCCGCAGGATGAGGGGAAAATCGAAATTGCCGTCGGGAATTCCCTCGCTGTCGGGGCCGTTTGTCCATGCCATCGTCAGTCTGCCGCCATCAGGGCTCGGCCTCTCGATGCCGATGTCCGATTCATTCAATGCTACAAAATACCCGGCACTCCCCCCGAAATCAAGTGAGGGGGAAACTTTGAGAAGATTCCCCTCCCTGACGATCGAAATACCGTGTCCCGCGAAGGCCCTCCCCTCTTCGAGCGCGGTGAGGGCCCTTTCCAGCATTCGCGCGGGCAGCCTGGTTCCCGGGAATTCCCCGATCTTCCCCGCTTTTACCAACCTGTTGATGGATTGGGCGAGGAGGCGGAACCGCGCCGCGGCGGGCAGGGAAGCGAAGCTTCCATAATCGATCACAAGCTCCGGGCCCTCGCCGATTATAGGTACAAGGTGGAGGAGCGATTCTATGGCATCGTCATCGACCGCGAGTCGGCGCGCCGTTCGCATGAGCCCCGACCTCCAGCCGCGGAAATCACCGTCGAGGAGGGGGACGAGCTCCGCCCTTACCTTGTTTCTGAGTATTGATGTGTCGCCGTTCGTCGAGTCCAGGGAGGGGACGATATTCCTACTCTCGAGATAGGCGAGGATCTCCGCCCTGGAAAGGTCGAGGAGGGGTCGTCCAAGAGGGGCTGCGAGGGGCCTGAGGCCCCTGAGACCGGAGGAACCGGAGCCTCCCATGAAACGCATGAGGAGGCCCTCGAGATCGTCGTCCCGGCTATGGCCGACATAGATCCACTCGGCCCCGAAGGCTAGCTTCGCGTCGAAAAGCTCCTTGCGACGGAAAAAGCGGGCGGCCGCTTCAATGCCAATACCCCTTTCCTTCGCCAAGGCCATGACCCTGCCCTCTTCGACGCGGCGCATTTCAAGTTCGACGCCGAGCCCTTCGGCGTTTCGCGCGACGAGCAGGGCTTCTTTCCGCCTTTCTTCCGGCTCTCTGATGCCGTGATCGATATGAACGGCGCGAAGGGGCCCGGCTCCGAGGGTCTGGAGGGCGGCGAGGAGGGCGGTGGAATCGGGCCCCCCCGAAAAGGCGACAATGGCCTTGCTGTCTATCGAAAGCCCGTTGCGGCGGAACCAGGCCTCGATCCGAGACTCGAAATCCCGAGCGGAGAGACCCTTCATGTCCCATCCTCCCTGGAGCCAGGGGCCCCATAAATGGAAAAAGAGAGGGTTGCCCCTCTCCTTTCCGGGAAATGACCCCGAAGGGGCCGGCTATTACTTCTTCTCGGCGGCGGGAGCGGCGGCCGAAGCCGCGGCAGGCGCTCCAGCTCCAGGAGCCGCCGCGGCGGGAGCGGCCTCGACGACGGGCTCGGCCTCCGCCTTCGCCCACTTGACGAGGACAACGACGAGATCGGGGCTGGAAAGCACCTTCACATTGGGGAGGGCGGGAAGGTCCCTGACGTGGATCGAGTGATTCACGTCGAGGCCGCTGACATCGATTTCGATACGCTCGGGGAGGTAGCGAGGATCGCACTCGACTTCGATTTCATGGGCGGGGTTCTCGAGGATGCCGCCGTTCCTGACGCCGAGAGGAATGCCGTTGAGACGGAGTTCGACCTTGGCATGGATGCTGCGACCCTTCACGATCTCGAGAAAGTCGACATGGATGATGTCGCCCGAGAGGACATCGCGCTGGTGCTCCTTGACGAAGACTTCGCGGCTGCTGCCATCGATGGCGAGATTGAGGATGGTGCTCTCGGAAATCCCGTGCGAAACCTTCCTGAATTCGGTCGCATCGAGGAGGATGGTCGTCGCAAGCTTGCCGCCGCCATAGAGAACCGCGGGAATCTTGCCCGAGGTCCTGAGAGTGCGAAGCTCGCCCTTCGTGGTCCCCTTGCGGACCTGGGCATTGAGCAGTCGGTGTTCCATGCTGGTACTCCTTGTATCCTGAAACCTGTTTTCCTTGACTGGGACGGCAGGATTCGAACCTGCGGATATCGGATCCAAAATCCGATGGCTTGACCGCTTGCCGACGTCCCACTGTATCCTTGCCGTCACGGCGGCCTTCATCGGCATCCGGAGTTCAGTCGAAATCCGCCTGGGTCGCCACGTCGGTCATTGGTGCCTTTTCGAAAGCCTCCAGGATCTCCGCCTGAAGTCGGGCCCTGAAATCCGGACTTATCGGATGGGCTATATCCTTGTAATCGCCCGCCCTCGTCTTCCGACTTGGCATGGCGATAAACATCCCCCCCCTGCCATCGATGACTTTGATGTTGTGGACGACGAAGCATTCGTCGAACGTAACAGTCACGTAGGCTTTCAGTTTTCCCTCGGCCGTAACCCTCCGCACGCGGATGTCGGTTAACTCCATGGCTGCGTTCTCCTTGGATGCCGAACCTTGAGGGATACTACAGGAAAAGTCCATTCCATGCAAGCGGATCGTGCCGCTTGGCGGTCTTGGATGGGCTTCCGGGCAGGGTCCTTGCAGAGGGCGCCCGCGGTCTCCTCGACATCCGAATCCCAGGCGACGAGCGAGACCGGCCTCCTCCGCCCTCGGCGCTTGAGGCTTTTTGAATTACCGCTTCGAAAGGCTACGAATCGTAGTTGACAATAAGATGGCTCCGCTCTTAGATTTTCCTCGGCCTTGACGGACGGCTCGTCGCGAGGGGCCCACAAGGCCAGCGCACCCAGACCTGCGTCCATTCATCAGCTCGGGAGGAGGAGCCATGAATACGACTACCCCAACCATTGAAGCCTCACCCGACCTGACCCTGCAGGGTGTCGGGACGGCGAATTTTATCAACCCCGCGCTACTCTTCAGCGACGACTATGAGGAGTACGAGGACGACGATTTCGAGGAAGATGAGGACTTCGACGATATCGACGGCGATGATATCGACGAGGATGACGACTTCGACGACGACTTCGATGATGATTCCGATGACGTCGACGACGATATCGACGAGGAAGACGAGGACTACGAGTACGAGGATGACGTCGACTACGACGATTTCGACGAGTAATTCCCTTAGAAGTCGGGTGAGAGCGGCCGATCGTCGATCGGCCGCTTTTTTTTCGGTGCCGGGCGATCGCTCTCAGCTGGCCATGCCCGGCTCTTCGATCGAAGTGGCGGGAGCCTGGAACCAAAGACGCTCGAGTTCGTAGAACTGCCGCGCCTTTTCGTCCATCAGGTGCACGACGATATCGCCGAAATCCAGTAGGACCCATTCCTCGTCATCGGCTATGGAGCCATGGCTATGGGCCACGAGATCCCTCGAAGCTGCCCATTCGGTAATGAATCGGGCGAGGCCCCTGAGATGGGTGACGCTCGAGCCGGTCGCAATCACGAACCAGTCGGTCCATCCCGATTGCGCCGCCATATCGAGAAGGACGACCGAGGCGCCCTTGTGCTCCGCGAGGGTCTTCCCCGCCTCCATTGCCAGATCACGGCTTGTTGCCAATGACGTACCTCCCGTTAAAATCGGCGCCCAATACTATTGTAAACTCGGCGTCGGAGCTGCCGAGACTGCCATCGTCCGGCCCGATGTTCTTGCACTGGAGAACTCCTCCGAGGGCCTTGGCGGCTCTTGAATCGGGGCTCCTGCTCACTATCTGCGTGCTATCGAAGTCGGTCTTGTCGGCGTTGCCCACCGAAATGACGTCGTAGCCGAAACTGCCCAGTATCTCGGCCGCCTTCGCGGCGAGACCCTTCACCGTAGTCCCGTTGAGTATCTCGACCGTGTGTATCTCCGTGTTGCCGCTGCCCGTGGCCATCAGGGCGTTCAGGGTCTGTTTCACGATATCGCGGACGAGGTCGCCGTCGTAATGGGGGAAGAGAAGGGTCTGTTTATCGACGATCCGCCGCGTACCCGTGATCCGCTGCATGAGGAGGTGGTCGATGTCGATGCCGGCCAGGCCCCGAACGAATTGATGGAGCCCCTCGACGCCGAGATTGGTCCGAATCGATTCGCGCCAGGCCGGAAATACCTCGGGCCTCGTCAGCCAATCCGACTTACGCGCCATGGCCCGCAGAAAGCTCTGAAATAACCTCTGCCGTCTCGCCGCCGCCGTGGCGTCGTCCTCGTCGGCAGGGGCCCAGGAGGCGAACTGCAGAAGCTTGTCGCCGTCGAGGAGGCTCGTCCCCTGGGGGAGGAGTATCCTTGGGGGGCCCGGTTGGTCGATCTCGGTCGGGATGAACATCTCGACCCCTTCGAGGAAATCGGCCGTTTTTTTCATGCCTTTTTCGTCGAAGACCAGCCAGAGCGGCAATTCGGTCTGAAGGAGGGAGGCTATCTCGCGCGCATAGGTCTGGGGACGACCCTTCGCGTAGACCCTGTCTATGCGATCGACCTTGTTGAGACTCTTGAGTATGAGCCCCGTGTTGCCCGGGATGTCGAGGACGGCGCCTTTTCCCGTGGAAGGATAGAAGAAGAACACCTCGGTGGCGACAGGCTCGCCCTCCTCCTCGAAGACGACGAGAAGGCTGATGATGCGGTCGCTCTTGACCGCGTCGGAAACGGGGTCGGAAGACATCACGACCATCAGGGCGGCGATGGCTCCCAGCGCTATCACGGCTATTCCGATGAGGGGGAGGCTGCTCCTGTCGAGAATGTGCTTCATGCGTCGATCTCCCGTAAGGCCGCTGGATCGTACAGATCCAAGCTTTCCTTTGCAACCGGCAGGCCGGCATTCCGGAGCCAGGCAATGGTGTCGCCGAGGACGGCCATGAAAAGATCGCCGGGAGCCAATTCCAGGCAGTGGGCCCGGAAGTCCGCCTCGACGTGACTCCGACCGGGTTCGAGTTTGTCGGCGGCGTAGACGATGCATGCCAGATTGCCCATTCCCGCCCTGCCGAGGGTGTGAAGAGCCACGGCTTCGAGGATCTCCGCGTCATGACATGAATACTCGAGATAGAGGAGTCCGGCGGCGGCCGGGCCGTGCATCGCGGCCTCTCCTATGTCCCCCTCGTAGATGAAGGCCTGCCCAGACAGCCCTTCGTAGACGGTCGCCAGCTCGGCCTGTCTCGTCATGGGCATATCCTTGCATAAATCGTGGGCAAGACCGGCGACGACACCTGCCCGGCTTTCGAGGCCATGGCGGGAACAGAGTTCGCCCGCCAGAGCGGCCACCGAGCGCGAGTGCCTCGCCCGACCTGGCTTGAGTTCGCGGTCGAGCCTGCTGCCCAGGAGGGCCGCAAGTTCAGCGAGTTCCATAGAGCCGCTTGTCGAGGATATAGGCCCGCACGGAATCGGGCACGAGATAGCGGATCGAACTGCCCTTCGCCGCGAGGAATCGGATCTCGCTCGAGGAGAGGGGGATGATCCGGTTCGTGGCTTGACGGTAGGCGGGATCAAGAGGAGCCTCGCCCGGGCTTCCGCCGCGTCTGGCGACGATGATAAGCGTTTCCCTTTTCAGTGCATCGAATTCGCGCCAGCCGGGGAGCCCCGAAACCAGGTCGTCGCCGACGAGGAGGCCAGGCCTGGGCTCGATCTCGCCCTCGGCTACGAGGGCGCGGATGGTATCGATCGTAAAAGAGGCCCCTCCCCTACCCAGCTCCCTCGCATCGATCGCGAAGGCGGGATTGTTGGCGCAGGCGAGGCTGAGCATCTCGAGGCGGTGGTCCGGCCCCGGATCCTCGGAGCCATCCTTGAAGGGAGAGCGGGCCGCGGGGACGAAAAGAACGCGATCGTAGCCGAATTCCTCGCGCACTTCCTCGGCCATGATGAGGTGCCCGAGGTGGACGGGGTTGAAGGTGCCTCCGAAGACGAGAAGCCTCATGCTACTGCCTCAAGGCTCCCTACCCGATTCCTCGGGGCTGCCGGCGGCGAGGCCGTTTTTGGTGTCCATTCCGTCGTCGCCCGAATCGGCCTCGAGATCCTCGTCGATCCCGAAGAAGTCCTCCTCGCCGGCGCCCGAGGCGGTCGCTTCGTCCTCAGCCTCGAGGACCATCCGATGGAAGAGCTCTTTGAGCTCATCGAGGCCCTGGCCCGAAAAGACCGAGATTCCCATTACTTTCTCGCCGGGGAGGGAGGCTTCGAGTTCACCGAACCTGCCCTCGCTCTCGGGAAGGTCGAGTTTGGTCCCGATTATTATGCGTCGCTTGTCGGCCAAGACAGGAGAGAAGGAACGAAGTTCCTCGACGAGGATGGGAAAGGCCTCTTTCCAGTTGTCGTCGGAGAGGTCGATGAGAAAGGCCAAGGCGGCGGTTCGGGCTATGTGCTTGAGGAAGCGGATTCCGAGACCGGCGCCCTCATGGGCTCCCTCGATTATTCCCGGAATATCGGCGAGGACGATGTCTCGATCGTGAATATGGAGCATCCCGAGATTCGGGATCTTCGTGGTAAAGGGATAAGGCGCGATTTTGGGACGGGCATTGGTGAAATTGTCGAGGAGGGAGGACTTGCCCGCGTTTGGAAAGCCGACGAAACCGATATCGCCGATGAGCTGGAGCTCGATCTTGAGTTTGGCCGTCTTCCCCGGCTGTCCGGGATGGGCGATTCGCGGAGCCTGATTGACGCTCGTCGCGAAATGGGAATTGCCCCAACCGCCCCTGCCTCCCTTCAAGAAGGTCCAGCGGCCGAGACTGTCGCCGTCGCGGGCGGCCTGTTTGGCTCCTCCGAGGCGGCCGGCCCCGGCAATGCCTTTTTCGGCCCCGAAATCCTTGATGATCTCGCCCGAGTCGAAATCCTTGATGATCGTTCCCGGGGGCACGGCAATGACGATGTCCTCGCCATCCTTGCCGTAGCGGTTCTTTCCCATGCCAGGCACGCCGCTCTGAGCCTTGAATGTCTGCTGGTAGCGGAGATGGACGAGGGTCCTGAGATTGCGCCGCACCTCGAAGACCACATCGCCTCCCCGGCCTCCGTCACCACCGGCCGGGCCGCCCATGGGGACATACTTCTCGCGCCTGAAG
>DATKTD010000301.1:0-29953 GCA_035531315.1 Rectinemataceae bacterium | reverse complement strand
TGGTTCGATGAAAGCCATAGGGCCTGAACCACTCGGGGTCGGTCGGGTGAGTGTGGTTTTTGCAGGCCTTATAGGGGCAGAAGGGAGGTGCAAGCATGAGGATTCTCCTTCGAAGCCGATTCGACTCCGAAGGTTCCTACGTTCACCCAACTCCTTCTTGATTCAAAATGCCATAATCTTCGTGACACTAAGGTCGCCGAGCGGGGACCGGCTCGAGCCGGGTCAGACGTCCCTTTGGCTCCGCGCAAGAAGCTCGTCAAGATAGACGCGAATGGCCGCGACCATTGCCGAGAAACGTGGCGAGAGCATCTCCAGGCTGGCCGCCAGCTCCTCCCTTCCGATCGCCGCCCCATTGTCCGTCAGCGATTCCTTTTCTATCCGTCTGAGTTCCGCTATCACCGGTCCGTCGGTGATGATGCTCGTGCTTCCTCCAAGGCGGTGTACGAGGCTGCGCAGCAGCTTGCCGTCGCCTTCGCGGGCGGCTTCGAGGGCCTTCGGAAAAAGGGTGGCGCTGTTCGACAACCAAAGCTCGAGTATCTCGATGCCGAATTCGCTGTCGCCCTCATAGCGTTCCTCGAAAAAGTTCGCATTGAAGTATGGAGCTTCGCCGAGCCCATCTGGGGCATTCGGCCGCCGCGAGGCATCGACCTTCGTCTTCTCTGCCGGACCCCGACCGCCGGCCAAGACGCCGGGGGTCTCCGCCGCGGCATCGCGCTTCCTTTTCAGCACGGCGCCGAGGCTTTCGAGGGTTATCGGCTTGGCGAGAATTCCATCCATGCCCGCCTCCTCGCAGCGAGCCTTGACGTCTCCTTCGAGGCGAGCCGTCATCGAGAAGATCGGGACCCTCGCCGTGCCTCGCAGTCGCTCCTCCTTCCTCATCAGGCCGGCCGTCTCGAAGCCGTCCATGGTGGGCATCATCTCGTCGAGGAGGACGAGGTCCCAAGCTCCTTCGGCGAAGGCCTCCAGGGCGGACTCTCCCGATTCCAGGCCAAGACTGTTTCCGCCCAGCCATTCGATGAGGCTCGCGGCGACGCGACGGTTGACCGGATCGTCATCGACTATCAGTATCCGCATTCCCGCGGCGGCGCCTTCGCGGAGCGTTTCCGTAACGGCGGAAAGATCCGGGGCGGGCAGGAGGGGAATGACGGCGCTGAAGGTCGAGCCCTCGCCCGGTCTGCTCGAAACCGAGATGTCTCCGCCCATGAGGATGGCGAGCCGTTTGACGATGGAGAGTCCGAGGCCCGTCCCCCCATAGCGGCGATTGATCGAGGCGTCGGCCTGGCGGTAGGGCTCGAAGATGGTGGCGAGTTTTTCGGGGCCGATGCCCGTGCCCGAATCGGTGACTATGAGACGGAGCCTTTCGCCGCCTTCGGCCCCCCCATTGTCCCTATCTATGAAGAGTCTGACGCTCCCTCGTTCCGTGAACTTCATGGCGTTGGAAAGGAGGTTTTCGAGGACTTGCTGGATGCGCGTCGGATCGCCTCCCACGATCTCGGGGATCGAGGGAGAGACCTCGATGCTCAATTCGATATTGCGTTCCCCGGCATCCTTCTCGTGCAGGGCCCGGAGCCGTTCCGCGAGTTCCCTTGGCCTCCAGGGAAGGTTTTCGAGATCGATGCGGTCCGTCTCCACCTTGGATAGGTCGAGCACGTCGTTGACGAGGGAGAGGAGGATGTTGCCGCTCTGGCGAATGACCGCGATTTCCTCGGCCTGTCGGCGATCGAGACCGCCTTTGGAGAGGAGCTCCGCCACGCCGATGATGCCGTTGAGGGAATTCCTGATCTCGTGGCTTATCATCGCTATGAAGTCGCTCTTGGCCTTCGTCGCCGCGCCGGCCTCATCCGCCAGGCGCTGGGCGTCCGCGCTGGCCTTTTGCAGCTGGCCGCGCGTTTCGGTGAGTTCCCTCACCTTGGCCGCGAGGAGGCGGTTGGATCTGAGCGTGGCGAAGCCGTAGCCGAGGAGGGCGATGAGGAGGAGATAGAGGAGGAGGGCCGCCGGCGACTTCCATACCGGGTTCTCCACGGTGAAGCGGATGGCCGCTCCCCTGTCGTTCCAGAGCCCGTCGTTGTTCGAGGCCTTGACGCGGAACACGTAGCTGCCGCCGTCCAGATTCGTGTAGGAGGCGAAATGCCGCGTCGAGGAGATGGTCCAGTTCTTGTCGAAACCCTCGAGCTTCCAGGCGAAGCTGTTTTGCGTCGGGTCCCGGAAATCCAGGGCCGAGAAGCGGAACTCGACGGAATTTTCCCAGGACGCGAGATGGAGGGCGGGGCCGCCGCTTTCGGGTTGGACGATCTTCGGCTGGTTGGCGGCGATGAAATCGGTGACGAACACCGGCGGCACATGGGTGTTGGTGGCGTAGCGCGCCGGATCGAAGGCGGTGACGAGGCCGACGGAGCCGAAATAGAGACGGCCGTCCGGTCCGACGGCGGCCCCCTGGTTGTAGGTGGCGCCGTCGAGGCTCTTGCCGAGCGTCACCACCTTTATCGTTCCGGTGGATTTGTCGCGTCTGGCGATGCCCGTCTGGGTCAAAATCCAGAGATCGCCCGAGAAGTCCTCGATGACGCAGTAGACATTGTTGTTCGGAAGACCATCCTCCCTCGTGTAGTGGGAAAAGGTCCCCTCGTCCGTTTCGAGGCGATCGAGGCCACCCGAACGCGTCGAGAGCCACATGGCGCCTCGCGAATCGACGAGGATGCTCAGGATCGCCGAGCTCGAAAGGCCCTTGCGGTTGGCGGGATCATAATAGTATTTAACGAATTTTCCGTCCTCGAATCGGTCGAGGCCGTTGTTCGTCCCGATCCAGAGCCGGCCATGCCTGTCCCAGGCGAGGGTGTTCACGAGATTGTCCGAGAGGGAGTCTTGGTCCTTGGGATCGTGGCTCCACCTGGTCCAGGTACCGTCCCGTCGATCCCAGCGGTAGAGCCCCTTGGTGTAGGTCCCTATCCAGTAGACTCCCGAGGTCTTTCGGTCCTCAAGGATCGAATAGACGATATCGGCGTCGGGCGAGTCGATGCCGCCGAAGTGCGGGATCTTCTCGAAGCGCTGGTGGGCCCTGTCGAAAAGACAGAGACCCGAATTGGTGGCCACCCAGAGATTTGCCTCCCTGTCTTCGTAGAGGTAGGGGCAGGTGTCGTCGGCGAGGCCGCTGGGGTCGGCGGAGTTGTGGCGGAAGTGCTTCCAGGTTCCGGTCGATGGATCGAGGCGCTGTATGCCTCCCGAATATACCGAAACCCAGAGCGACTTTTTCGAATCGATGAGGATGGAGAGGATCTTGCCATTGGGCAGGGCGTTCGGATTGTCGGGATCCGCGGTCCAGGTCGTGTAGGCCTCGCTGTCCCTGTCCAGCCGCGCGACCCCGCCCCCATTGGTGCCGATCCAGAGTTCGCCCGAGGCATCCTGGAGCATCGAGTACACGACATCGTGCGGAAGGGTCCCAAATGCCTTGGAATGCCTGTAGGCGGTGATGCTGCCGCTCGTTTTGTCGAGGATGAAGAGGCCGCCGCCCCAGGTCCCCACGCGGACCAGGGCGGGATCGGCGGTATTGACCACGTATACTCGTTCGTCGGGAAGACGGTAGGTCCGAGTGTCGCCTGTCGTGGGATCGTAGCGAACGAGGCCGGTACCCCATTCGCCAAGCCAGAGGATGCCGTCGGTATCCTCCGCGATCGCCTGCATGGCGAGGGAAGGGGGCGGTCCCTTTGTCCCGCCAGGAGGGGGAGCTGTCTTTTCGGGAGAGCCCGCGAGCACGGTGAAGTCGTCGCTGGCCGGGTTGTAGAGGGCGAAGCCCCCGCCCGCGGTACCGATCCAGAGGCGGCCCGACCTATCTGAGTGGATGGCCCTGATCGTATTGTGGGGGATGGAGCGCGGGTTGCCCGGCTGGTTGAAATAGCGGACGAAGCTGCCCGTTTTTTCATCGAGACGATCGAGTCCGTTGGCGGTGCCGACCCACAAGCTCCCCTCCGCGTCTCTTTCGATGGCGATGACGAGGTTGGCCGAGAGGGAATCGGGGCGACCCGCCTCGGTCTTGAATATCTTGAAGCTGCCCGTCGCGGGGTCGAAACGGTCGAGACCGTAGTAGGTGCCGGCCCATATGGTGTCATCCTTGTCGATGTAGAGGGTCTGGACGAGGTCGGTCGAAAGGGAGTTGGGGTTGAAGGGCTGGTTTTGCCAGGTTTTAAACGTGGAGCCATCGTAGCGTACGAGGCCGCCCTGGGTTCCCATCCAGATGAATCCCTTCGAATCCTGGGCAATGCCCGACACGGAGGTATTGGACAGGCCGTCCTTCGAGCCAAGAACGGTAAAGGAGCTCGAGTCGTTTTGTATGACCAGCGGCTCCGATCCCGCCGCCGCGCAGGCCCCGCGGGCGAATAGGGCGAGGGCCACGAGGGCCAACCTGCTATTCCTGGACATGAACGAGCCTCCCTACAGGATCGTTTTATCAATCATGCTGGCGACTATAATCCCCCCTTATCGATGGCGCTATGTCAATTGAAGAAATTTGTCCCGATCCTCTCCCTTGACCCCCGCTGCCCCCCCGACTACTCTGGTGCGCGACCGGTTCGCGTCCCTGGCGGCCGGCACCGAGCGACATCTACCGCCATTCCCGACCCAGGAGGATACCCAATGCCCGAAACAAGGGTTGTCGTCAATCTCTCGAATCACCATATCCATCTTTCCCGCGAGGATCTGGAAGTCCTTTTTGGAGCGGGTTACAGCCTCACCAAGACCAAGGATCTCGGCCAACCCGGGCAGTTCGCCTGCGCGGAAACCCTTACCATCAAAGGCCCGAAGGGACAGATCGAGGGTGTGCGCATCCTGGGGCCAGAGCGCAAGGAAACCCAGTGCGAGATCCTCGCCTCCGACGTCTTCAAGCTCGGCGTGGCCGGCTGCCCCACGAGGGAGTCGGGCCAGCTCGAGGGATCCTTCCCGATGGAGATCATCGGGCCGAAGGCCAGCCTCAAGAAGGACAAGGGGCTCATCATCGCCAAGCGACACATCCATTTCGACCCCGAGGCCGCCAAACGTTTCGATGTCGCCGACAAGGAAATCGTGTCGGTGCGGGCCGGCGCCGAGCGCTCGGCGATCTTCGAGGGGGTCGTCTGCCGCGTGCACCCGACCTACGCCCTCGAATGCCACCTCGATTTCGACGAGGGCAACGCGGTGGGCATCGGTTCGGGCACGATGGGCGAGGTCATCCGCGGCGCCTCGGAGGCGCGGCGGCGATGAACAAGGTAGTGCTGAAGGCCGAGGATCTCGACGGTTACCTCAGCCAGGCCGACAAGGAGATCCTCGACCGAATGGACGCCCTCTATCGACAGGCGATGGTCTCCTTCAACATCCTCTCGCACGGGGGCGACGCCGCCCTGCGAAAGAGGGAGGAATCCTCCCTCATCGAGCTCTATAACCAGATGGGCGCCCTCATGCAGGACATCTGCCGCGCCGAACCGCGAATCCAGGTCTATTCCTTCGTCACCGCGAGGGAGAACCATGGCGAGGCGAGCCGCCTCATCGCCAAGCTCCGCGATGTCCGCACCGGCCGCGAGGAATTCACCTACTACATACAACGCGCCTTCGAGCTCCTCTTCAACCTCGCCTTCGCCGGTCCGGGAGACGGCGGTTCGCCCCAGAAAAACCACCTCATCGTGAAGACGCCGGTCACGATCCCCATGCAGAACTACGCGGTTCACAAGATCCCCGACCTCGACGACAGGATCGAGGGTACGGTGATGTGCGTCATGTTGCGCGGGGCCCTCCTGCCCTCGATGATCCTCTCGAAGGAAATCCAGGAATACTCGTCGCGCGGCTACGTGACTCCCTTCGCCCTCTTCAAGATCAAGCGCGACGACACCAAAAACGAGTCGGATATGGAGTACGTCCTCGATCTCGACCGCTCCTATTTCCGGCCCGAGGACCTCGACGGGAAGGATCTCGTCTTCGCCGATCCCATGAACGCGACGGGGGGCAGCCTCGTCACCGTCGTGAAATACCTCCTCGACCTCGGGGTCAAGCCGAAGTCGGTGCGCTTCCTCAACGTGATCTCGGCCCTCAAGGGCGCCCTCCGCATCGTGCGCGCCATCGACACGGCCACGGTCAACACCCTGTGGATGGATCCCGTACTCAACGACCGCGCCTACATCCTTCCGGGGCTCGGCGACGCCGGCGATCGCATCAACGGCAGGGACGAGGACGAGTGCCCCCGCGACATGTTGCAGCTCATCGCCGACTACGGCTCCAATATCGCCAACCTCTATCGCTCGCAGATCCGCACCATCGAAGAGACGGTGCTGAGGCGCTGATGCCGAGCGAGGCCGTCCTCCGCCGTCCTCCGCGCTCCGATGGCCGGGCGAGCTCGGCCTCGGGGAAGACCGGGGCCTTCTGGAAGACCAGGGCCCAGAGCTTGGCCGGGGTGGCCCTCAGGTTGGCCGGAGCCCTCGCCCTGGTCCTGGCTTCCCTCGCCGGCCTCTCCTCCTGCGCGACGAGTCCCGCCCGGAAGGCCCTCGCGGTCGAATGGTACGGGGTGGGCAACGCCTGGCTCCAAGCGGGCAAATTCGCCGAGGCCGGCAAGGCCTACGACAGGGCCCTCTCCCTCGACCCGGGCCTGGTGGCCGCCTCGTATAACGCGGCCCATGCCCTCGTCGAGGCCGGTAGCTACGACAGGGCCCTCGCCATCGCCAAGGGACTCCTGTCCGGCGAACCCAAGAATGTGCGCTACATTTCCCTGGAAGCCTGGACCTACTGGAAGGCGGGGAGGATGGCCGAGGCCGCGGCCGCCTATGAGGCGGCCTATGTCCTCGATCCCTGGGCGGAGGATGTCGTGTACAACTCGAGTCTTCTCCTCCTGGAAGCCGCCGGAAGCGACGACGTCGAAAAGGCGGTAGATCGCCTCGGACTCCTCGTGAAGGCGCGGCCCGACTCCAAGGCCGATCTCGCTCTTTACGCCAGGGCCCTCTTGGCAGCGGGTAGGGACGAGGAGGCCATCGCCGCCTGGGAAGACCTCAGATCGATGGACGGGGCCGACGCCGCCGGCCTCGACAGCCTCGCCGCCCTCTACGAAAAGCGAGGCGATATGGCCACCGCCCTCGATGTCTACGAGGCCGCCACCAAGAAGGATCCGGCCTCGGCCACCTCCTGGTTCGATCTCGCGAGGCTGAGGCTCACCCTCGCCGCCGACGGTCCCGGAGGCCTCGAGGCCCTCGGCAAGGCCCTCGCCTCCGGTTTCAAGGACAAGGTCGCGGCGACCGCCCTCCTCGCCTCGCCGGGGCTCTCGTCGCGGGAGGCCGTGGCCAAGGCCCTCGTCGCCGCGGGCCTTGTCGAAGCCGCCGGTACGGGGCTGCCTGCCACCTCCCCCAATCCACCTACTCCGGGAGCGGGCTCAGGGCCCGACTCGGGCACGACATCCGAGGCCCCTGGAGGGACGCAATGAGGGGACAGGCGCGACGCCGCTATATTCCTCGCAATCCCCGCTGGTTCAACCGCCTCCTCAGGTGGAGCTTCGGGGAGTGGATAGTCAGAGCCTACGGGGTCACGACGAAGGGGCGGGAGCTCTTCAAGGAACTCAAGCCCCCCTACGTGATAGTCGGCAACCACGTGAGCACCCGCGACGTATTCATCGTCTCGAAGCTCGTGCCCGAGCCCGTGTGGTGGGTGGCGACGGACGCCCACCTCCGCGGCAGGGCCTTAAGGGCCCTCCTTGGCATGGTCGGCACCATTCCCAAGTCGAAGGCCATCCCGGACATCGTCACGGTCGACACGATCGTGAAGGTCATCCGGAAGAATCGGGGCGTCGTGGGCTTTTATCCCGAGGGACAGCAGTGCTGGGATGGGCGGACGCAGCCCCACTTCCAGGCGACGGCAAAGCTTTTCAAGCTCCTTCAGGTGCCGGTCGTCGTAGCCAAGATCAGGGGCGGCTGGGCCTCCCTCCCGCGTTGGACCTGGAAGCGCCGCAGGGGCGGCGTGGAGGTCGAGTTCTCGAGGCTCCTCGATTCCAAGGAGCTCGGGACCATGGACAGCTCCGCGATCGAGGCCGCCCTGACGGAAGCCATCCGCCATGACGAGCTGGCCTGGCTCGAGGCCGAGGGGCGGCGCTATTTTTCGCGACGCCGAGCCGAAAAGCTCGAGCTCGCCCTTTTCATGTGCCCGAGCTGTTCCGCCATCGGCACGATGCGGAGCGAGGGAAACGAATTCCGATGTCTCGCCTGCGGGGCCGCTCAGCGCCTCGATGGGGCCTATCGTTTCAGGAGGCTCGGCCGGGCGGAACCCCGTTTCGCCGACCTTCGCGAGTGGGCGGAATGGCAGGCCGCGGCGATAGGCATGCTGGCCTTCGAGGCCGCGGCCGAAAAGCGCCAGAAGCCCCTCTTCTCCGATTCGGAGGTCCGGCTCTTCCGCGGAAGCAGGATGAGTCCCCTCCTTCCCCTCGCGCGCGGACGTCTCGATCTCTACTTCGACCGTTTGGAGCTCGTGGTCCGGGGCGAGACCCACCTCGTATTCCACGTCGCCGACATCGATGGCACGGGCGTGCTCACCCGGCAGACCTTCGAGTTCTACGTCGGCCGACACCTGTATCGCATGACTTTTTCCGACAAGGGCGTTTCCGCGCTGAAATGGCAGCTCGCCGTCGAGGCGCTCAAACGGGAGGTACCGTGAGCATAGAGAAGCGGGACATCGCCATTCTCGCGACCTCGCCGCTCTTCGCCGGCGTTGAGGTCACCGAACTCGCCCAGGCGCTTATTCCGTCGCCCGTCCAGGTCCATACCTTCGGCTCGGGCAGGGTCGTCCTTCTGGCGGGTTGCGCCTACGCCGATCTCCGCATCGTGCTCGAGGGCGAATGCACGGCCGAGATGACGAGCGGGGAGGGCAAGACGGTCATCATCGAGACCCTCGGGGCGGGGGCGGCCGTGGCGACGGCCGTGCTCTTCTCACCCAACCGGAGGCTGCCGGTGACCCTGGTCGCCAAGAGCGAGCTCAGGCTCGCCTCCGTTCCGAAGGAATTCTTCCTCCGCCTCTGCGGGCGCTTTCCGCCCCTCCTCGCCTCCCTCCTGGACGACATGGGCAACAGGGTGGCCTTCCTCACCGACAAATATCGGAGCCTCTCCTTCGCCTCGCTCCGCGAGCGGATAGCGGATTGGCTCCTCAGGAGCGCTGAGCGGCGGCCGGAGGGCCTCGAGGTGCGCCTCGCCACCTCGAAGGAAAGGCTGGCGGCCGTCTTCGGCGTCGCCCGGCCGAGTCTGTCGCGCGAGTTGGGCGAACTCGTCTCGCGCGGCCTCATCGATATGCGGGGGCGAAGGATCAAGATTCTCGACGAGGCGGGGCTGATGGCCCTCAGGCCTCGCTGACAGGGGGCATTTGTGGGATCGACTGAAGGGGAGAGGGCGGTTCTGTTCGCCGAGGCGGCGCGGATCGCCGGGGCCTACACAGCCGAGATGGGCAAGCGCCTGGTCGGAAGGGACGAACTCGTCCGGGGCATACTGGCCGGCGTCGTCGCGGGGGGACACGTCCTCCTCGAAGGGGTACCGGGCCTGGCCAAGACCCTGGCCGTGAGGACCTTCGCCGACGTGGCGGGCCTGTCATTCAACCGTATCCAGTTCACGCCGGACCTCCTTCCCGCCGATATCACGGGAGCCCTCGCCTGGGAGCAGGCGACGGGCAAATTCATCCCGAGAAAGGGCCCCGTCTTCGCCAACGTCATCCTCGCCGACGAGCTCAACCGCGCCCCGGCCAAGGTGCAGTCGGCCCTCCTCGAGGCCATGGAGGAGGGGCAGGTGACGATGGGCGACGCGAGTCACCGCCTTCCCGAGCCCTTCTTCGTCCTCGCGACCCAGAATCCGATCGAGCACGAGGGTACCTGGCCCCTCCCCGAGGCCGAACTCGACCGCTTCGCGATGAAGCTCGTGGCAGCCTACCCCTCGGCCGCCGAGGAGGAATTGATCGTGAAGACGGCAGGCGAGGCCCAGGCCAGGCCGGTCGCGAAGGTCCTCGACGCAGCCTCGATAGGCCTTCTCCGTCGCGCGGCCGAGGCCGTGCGTTTCGACGAGGCCATTCTTTCGTATGTCGTGCGTCTCGTGCGCGCGACCCGCCCCGGGGACGACCAGGCCGCCCTCGGCAAGGACGTGGCGCGTTACGTGGAGTTCGGCGCCTCCCCGCGCGCCTCGATCTACCTCTTCCGCCTCGCCCGCATCGAGGCCCTTCTTTCCGGCCGCGACCACGCCCTGCCCCAGGACGTGAAGGCCGTGGCCAAACCAGTGCTGCGCCACCGCCTCGTGCTCGGCTACCACGCGGAGGCCGACGGGGTGTCGGCCGATGCCGTCGTGGGCCGCCTCCTTCAGGGCCTTCCCCTTCCCTGAACCATGGACCGCGAAGAGCTCAACGAGAGGGCGAGGAGGCTCGTCTTCGCCTCGCCGGCCATCTCGGCCGCCTGGAGCCGCGGCGATTTCCGCTCGCTCTTCCGCGGCCGCGGCCTCGATTTCGACTCGCTCAGGGACTATGGCCCGGGCGAGGACGCCCGTCTCATCGACTGGAACGCGACCGCGAGGCAGGGCAGGCCCTATGTCAGGGCCTGGCGGGACGATCGCTCCCTCACCCTGTTTCTCCTCGTCGACCGTTCCGCCTCGATGGAGGAGGGCTCGGGCGAGTACTCCAAGCTCGACATGGCCCTTCTTTCCGCCGCCCTCCTCGGCAGGGCCGCGAGTTTGCGCGACATGCCGGTCGGCGGCATCCAGTTCGATCGGGATATCATCGGCAGCCTGGCCCCCCGCCGGGGCAGGTCCGCCGACCTCGTCTTCGCCACGATGACCGCCCCTCCCTCCGACCTGGCGCGGGGCGAGGCGGTCGCCGAAGGGCGAAGCCCTGGCCCCGAAGTCACGGGCAAGGAAGCCGCGGGCAAAGAAGCCACTGAGCCCGAGGGCGGGCCCGCGGGTCTCGCGAAGGCAATCGAATCCGCCGCCAGACTCCTCAAGCGCCGCAGCCTCGTCGTCATCCTCTCCGACTGGCGATCCCCGCTCTGGCGCGATCCGCTGGCCCTACTCGGAGGACGGCACGATGTCGTGGCGGTCCGGATTCGCGATCGTCTCGAGGAGGAGCTGCCCTCTCCAGGCTCCTTCGGCGCCGTCGATGCCGAGAAGGGCTTCCGCCTCTTCCTCTCTCCCGGCAGCGCGAAGCAGCGCAAGGAATGGAAGGCCTTCTGGGCCCGCGATGCCGAGCGCATCAGAAGGAGCTTCGCCGAGTGCCGCGTAGCCGGTCTCGAACTCGACACGAGAGACGATCCGGCCCTCCGCTTCCTCGATTTCTTCGACAGTCGCCGAAGGAAGATCGGCTGATGCGCCACGATTTTTTCGGCGGATCGAGGGCCCGGGCCCAGCTACGGCCACTGGTCCTCGTCTCCCTCCTTGCCTTGGCAGCCGCCTCCGTTGGGGCCGCTGGGGCCACGGCCCCTCCTTCGATTCCTGGCGCCTCGCTCCGGATTCGGTCGCTGAGTTTCGAACCCAGGGGCTTCCATGCCGGTGAGGCGGTCGTCGCCCGGGCACTCCTCGAGACGGCCGGCACGGATCTCGAACCCTTTTCGCTTGGCGCAACCGCGATGAAGGGGATACTCGAGGCGGCCCCAGAGCTCGAGATCGTTTCGGCCTCCCTTTCGAAAAACGGCTCGGCTTGGGTCTATTCGGTCGGCTTCATTTCCTGGGCGCCCGGCGCCGGTCTCATCCCTCCCCTTTCGATCGGTGGCCGGCTCTTCCCCACCCTGGATTTCGTCGCCCAGCCGACTAGCGGGGCCGGCGATCGTCTGCCCGGCCCTCGAAGGCCACAGGCCGATCCACCCGGCTCCGCGCTGTACCTCTATGCCTCCGTCGCCATCCTCGCCGCCCTCGCCCTCCTTTCGCTCGCCTTCGTCTTCTGGGTCCTGCCGGGAGCCCTCGCCCTCCTTGAATCCTGGCGTTCGAGGGAGGCCCTGCGAAGGCTCCAAAAGACCCTCGACTGGCTCGAGGAAAACGCCGAGGGGAGCGAGGGTAGGGCCTGGTTCGCCCTTCTCTCGCGTTCACTGAGGGTTTATCTGGCCCGTCGCCTCATTCCCGCCGCCGAGGCCCTGACGCCGGGGGAGCTGGCCGCCTTGCCCGCCGCCACCCTGCCCGGGGGCGACTTCCGCGAATCCCTCGCCTCGCTCTTCGCCGCCTCGGACGCGGTCCGTTTCGCGGATCGGCCAAGCGCGGCGGTAGACCGGGCCGATGCCTTGCGACTGGCCCGCGATATTGCCCGAAGGTCCGAGGAAGGGGTCGAGGTTTCGGCAAAGGAGGCGGCCGTTGTTCGTCCTTGAACGTTCCTGGACCCTCCTCTTCATCCTCCTCGTACCGGCCTGGTTCATCCTTCGCCGCCTCTTCGCTCCCGCCTTTTTTCCCCGCCTTTCCCTCGTGGATTCCGAGGGGAACAGGGCCCCGGGGGAATATGCCCTCGCCGCGGTCGCCCGCCGCCTCAGGGAGTTCCTCGCCGTCCTCGCCTTCATCTCGACGGCCGTCGCGGCCTCGGGGCCTTCACTGGTTCAGCAGGAACTGCTTTTCTTCGATAGGGGCGACGAGGTTATCTTCGTCATCGATGTATCCCCGAGCATGGCGGCCGAGGATTTCCATCCCGACCGCCTCTCCGCCGCCCGTTCACTCATCGATCGCTTCCTCGCCACGCGGCGCAACGAGGCTGTCGGCCTCGTCGCCTTCGGAGGAGAGGCGGCCCTCCTCTGTCCCCCGACCCTCGACTATTCGACCCTGCAGGAGCGGCTGGCAGCCCTCAAGCCGGGTATGCTGGGTGACGGCACCGCCCTCGGCGCTGGCATAGCCGTGGCGGCCTCCCATGGCCTTTCCGCCGCCGTGAAGGCGCGCCACATCGTCGTCCTCACCGATGGCGAGAACAACGCCGGAGCCCTCGCCCCGGCCTCGGCGGCCGCCTTGGCGAAGGAGTCGGGCTTCGATCTGAGCGTCGTCGGCGTCGGGCGGAAGGGCAGCGTCCCCCTGTCCTATGTCGATCCCGCCACGGGGGAGAGGCGGACGGGAACCTACGAATCGGCCTTCAGCCGCAGCGCCCTCGAGGATATCGCGAGAAAGGGAGGGGGCGGCTATTACGACGCATCCGACGTCGCCTCGCTCGAATTGGCCTTCGACTCCATCAGCGCCGGCTCGACGAGCCTCACACGGACGCGGAGCGTCAACACGGGACTTCCCCTCGCCCCCCTTCTCGTCGGCCTCTCTCTGGGTCTCCTGACCCTCGCGAGAATCCTGGGACTCGCCTTCGGGGAGGGCCTACCGTGACTTTCGACCACCCGCTCTTTCTCTGGCTCCTTCTCCTCGCCCCCCTCGATGCCCTCCTGGCCCTGCGGCGCGAGGCGAAGCTCCGCGCGAGCCTCCTTGCCCTCGTCGGGCCAGGGGAACGCGGCGGAATCGCCCGCTCCCGCGCGATACTCGCTCCCCTTGCGGCCATTTCTGGAGCCCTTTTCATCGCCTCGACCAGCCTGGCCCTTTCCGCCCCCGGCTGGGGAAGGACGAGCTCGCTCGTCGAGCGGAACGGCCTCGAGATTGCCCTCGTGGTCGACGTGTCCCGCAGCATGCTCGCCGAGGACCTTCCGCCCCAGGCTCCCGGCGGCTCGGGTTCGCGACTTTCCGCGGCTCTGGCCTTCTCGCGGCTCGCCATGACCAAGGCTCCCGGGGCCGCCTTTTCCCTCGTCGCGACCAAGGGAAGCGGCCTCCTCCTCGTGCCGATGACCGACGATTTCGACGCCCTCGAGACGGGGCTCGACTGGGCCGGGCCGGGGGCGATGTCCGAGGCGGGCACCGATCTTGGATCGGGTATCGACAGGGCCCTTTCATCCTTTTCGCCGCTCGCGGGTCAGGGCAAGCTCATCCTCCTCTTGTCGGACGGTGGCGACCTCTCGGGCCGGGCCAGGGCCGCGGCCCTTAGGGCCAGGGAAGGAGGCGCGCGGATCATCGCCGTCGGTTTCGGCGGTACGACGCCGGTTACCGTTCCCGGCGAGGATGGAAGACCCATCGGCGACGGCAGCGGAGGCCTCCTCCATGTGGCCCAGGATGCCGGAACCCTCCGGGCCATCGCGGAGGCCACGGGCGGACGCTATGTCGATTCCTCCGAGGCCTCGGCCCTCCCCATCGTATCGGAGGAAATCGCAAGGGAAGGGAAGAGCGGCTTCCGCGTCCAGGAGCGTCCTCGAGACCGGACGGTCGTCTTCGCGGGCCTGGCCTTCGCGGCCCTCCTCCTGCGCTTCTCCTCCGCCTTTTTCTCCATGGGCGGATTGCGCCGCCACACCGTCCCGCAAGGAGGGAGGCGATGAGAATGGCCGCGAACCGGCGCTTGACCTCCTTTCTTTTCGGTTTCGCGAGCCTTGCCCTTGTTTCGGCCTGCGGCCTTCCCGGCAATTTCGGGGCCATGGTCGAGGGCAACGCTCGCTTCAGACACGGCGCCTACGAGGCTGCGGCAGCCGCCTATCTTAACGTCCATGATCCAAGCTGGCGGGCGGCCGTCGACTACGACCTGGCCAACACCTGGGCCATGCTCGGCGAGGACAAGGCGGCGGAAAGCCTCTACGCCGTCGCCGCCAAGGGCGGCGGGCCAAGCCTAAGGCGAGATGCCTGGTACAACCTCGGCCTCCTCCGTCTGGAAGGCGGGCGCTGGGAGGAATCCTGGGCGGCCTTCCGCGAGGCCCTCCGCCTCGATCCCCGCGATGCCGAAGCCCGCCGAGGTCTGGAGATCGCCTGGAGGGCTTGGAAGAAGCAGGCGAGCGCCGCCCCCACGCGACCGGCCCCGGCTGCCGGAGCCTCCTTTGGCGGCGTATCGGAGGACATCAGGCTGCTCAGGCGCCTGGAGACGGGTAGCTGGAGGCCCGGGTCCAGCTCGGCTCCGGCCTCCGGGGCAAGGGATTGGTGATGCGGCGCACCGCAAGAGGGGCGAGGAGCGCCGCCCTGGCGCTCGGCCTATTGTGGCTCTGCCCGAATCTCGCCGCCCTTCCCCTTTCGCTGCGGGTCAAGGAGGGCCTTCAAAGAGTCGAGGCGGAGGTCGCGCTTTCCGACACGACGAGCTCCGACCTCGTCCTGACCTTCCGGCTCCCGGGTATGCGCGGGGCCGCCCTTGCCGACATCGAGCTTTCAAAAGGCCTTTCCCTCGTGGCCGATTCGGCAAGACCCTATGTCGATGACAGCGGGGGCACCGGTTCGGAGATCGTCATAGAACTGGCTTCGGCGAATGGGGGTGGAGGCCGGGTCGAGTCCCTCCGCTTCGCCGGAGAGGCTTCGGTCGTCGACATCGAGGCCTTCGACCTTTCCTTTCCGCGCAGACAGGGGAGGGGCCCCACGGCCCTGCCCTGGATTTGGAAGGCTCCCGTAAAGGTATGGCGTTACCAATCCTTTCCCCTCGCTTTACGACCCCTCGACGATTCCTCTCCTCCCCCCTCCGCCTGGCCCTCCTTCACCCTACCGCCGGGCATCTTTCTCGAGGCGGGGAGGGATTCCTTTTCCTGGATCGGCACGGCCCTGACGGCGGGCAGTATCGAGCTTCCGCCGGTACGTGTCGTGACCGATGACGAAGGCCTGGCCCCGGCCCAAAGGCTCGAAGTCGAGGAGCTCCCGGCTCCCCTGCAGTCGAGCAGGGCGGTGGGCGAATTCTCCATCGCTCTCGAGGCGCCTAAGAGGGGGGAGGCGGGCCGTCCCCTCTCCTTCAGGATCATCGTTTCCGGCGAGGGGAACCTTCCGGCGCTGCAGCCGCCCGAAGCCCTGGTCCTCCTCGGGGGCAAGGCCCTCGCCGCCTCGGGGCTCAGCCTCCGTCGCTCGGATTCCATCGCCCCATCCCCCCGCGGATACAAGGGAAGCTCGAGCCTCGAGATAAGCCTCGTCCCCGATCGCGAGGCCTCCCTGGTCATCGCCCTGAGGCCCTGGAGCTATATCGAGGTTTCGGGCGCGGTCCATATTCTTTCGGTTCCCGCGCGCAGGCTGTCTATCGCAGCCGCCTCGCCCGTCGCTATGGACGAGGGCAGGGCCAAGGCCATCAAAACCCTCGAGGAGGCCTCTGGTCCTCTGCCCCTAGCCGGAGAGGTCCTGGCTTCGTACCGGAACGGCAGGGTGGCGGAGGCCCTCGCGAGGCTCTACCACGAGGCGCGAAAAGACAGCCGCTATCGGGTCCTCGCGGAAGGATTCGCGGGGGACCTGGGGCTTCCGCGTCCCGAGCTCGGCTTGCCCTTCGGCCCGCTTATGGCCTTTGTCGTCGCCATTCTTTCCCTTGCAGCGACGGCCTTTTTCTTTTTCAACAAATCGGCGGCTGCTTCAGGATCCCGGGCCCTTATTCTGACAGCCTGTATTGCCGTCGGGCTTGCCGGTCTGGCGGCCGGCGGTCTATCCATGGCCGATGGGGCGAGGACGCGATGGCTGGCCTGGTCTCCAAGCCTCTCGTCCCTCCCCTCCGCGGGATCGGAAAGGAGCATCAGGATAGCCCCGGGCGGCACGGGGCGACTTATCGGGCGAAGCGGCGATTGGCTCTGTCTCGAATTCCCGGACGGAACCACGGGATGGATTCCCCTTTCTTCGGTATATTCCTACTGACTCGAGACCACCGCTTCAGAAAGGCGCATCATGGATTTCGGCAATCTCCTCGATGAATGGGAAAGACTCTCCTCGCGGCCCGGCGGTCTCGATAAGGCTTCCGAGGCCGAGCGACGCGCCCGCGAGGCATCCGCCGCCCGGCTGTCAGGGGCTGACGAAGCGAAAGAGGCGGCCGAGTTACCCGCGGCGAAGGGGGCGCGCAGAGCCCCTCCGCCTCCGCGGATGTCGGCTCGTCAATCGATGGAAAATTGGCTTGCGCGTCATGGTATCGAAGACAAGGACAGGAACGAGGAGCGCTCCAGCTCGGGCGCCGAGGAGTCGCGGCGAATAGCCGCCCTCAGGCCGGGGGCCCGGCTCGATCTCCATGGCCTGACCGTGGCCGAAGCCGAATATGCCCTTGGGGTCTTTCTCGAGGATTCCGCGCGGATGGGGATCGAAAAGGTGTTGGTGATAACCGGTAAGGGAAACCATTCCGCCTCGGGGGCAGTGCTTGCCGGGGCGGTTAGGTCCTTCCTCGAGGCGAATCCGCGTGCCGGCCGCTTCGGCACGGCCGATCGCGCCGATGGCGGGGCGGGTGCCCTATGGGTCGTGGTTCGGAAACTTATTTCTCGCGATAGATGATGCGACCGCGGCTCAGATCGTAGGGGGAGAGGGCGACCTTGACCTTGTCACCGGGAACGATGCGGATGTAATGCTTGCGCATTTTTCCCGATAGATGGGCAAGAATGACATGTCCGTTCTGGAGTTCCACCCTGAACATGGTGTTCGGGAGGGATTCCTTTACGATGCCCTCTACCTCGATAGCCTCTTCTTTCGCCACGTATTATCTCCTTGTGGGGGTCCGGTCCGCCTCCGGATGCTCCCTGGCGTGGCGGAGAAAATTTGCAGTTCTTGCCCGAGCGCATAAGATAGTACGGGGCGAGGAAGGTTATTGTCAATCGCTCTTGATTTTTCGATAGCGGTGCGGCATAGTGCCGATTCCGAAAACGCTTCGCGCTTTGCGGGGAGCGGCCGTCGCCAGCGAGGCGGCGGGCGTGCGGATAGCACGACGAGCTATGGTGAACGGAGGCCCCCATGAATAGGGATTTCGTCGATTCGATGCGCGAGCTGCTCGTTTCGCAGAAGCGGCAGATCCTGGAGACCCTCGCCGCCACCAACGCCGATTTCCGCGCCATCGTCGAGGAGATGGACCCGAAGGATTTTGCCGACGTCGCTAGCGACGACATCGATCGCAAGATGATCGAGGCCCTCGGCTCCCAGGAAATCAAACGCATCAAGGCTATCGATGCCGCCCTCTCGCGCATCCAGCAGGGGCGCTACGGTCTTTGCGTCAAGTGCGGCAAGAAGATCCCCTCGGAGCGCCTCGAGGCCCTTCCCTACGCGGTTCTCTGCATCGACTGCCAGAAGGGCGAGGAACGTCGTAACCGATAGCTTCGCTATCGGTTACGTGCGAAATCCCGAAGGGATTTCGCTTGCGCGTAGTATTGTCAGCGATTGCGGGCCGATTCGCGGCGCGAATCGGCAGGCATCTAGGCTATCGGTTACGTGCGCGCGGTATCGTCAGCGATTGCGGGTCGGGCTGCCCTGCGATTCCGCTTTCTCTTGAAGGATCATTCCTCCTGAACGACACTTCGTTCATGGAGGGAACCATGAAAGCACTGATACCAAGGATTTTCGTTGCGGCCGCCTTCGTCTTCGCCTTCTTGCCGGCCATGGCCGAGACCAAGGCGGATAGCAGGGTCCAGATCCTCCTCGATAAAATCGGGCAGACCTACACGGTGACGCAAAGCGGTAATTACCAGATCGAGCTTGACCAGGACGGGGACCGGACCCAGTACGTCTATATCGCCTCGCAGACGGAGAAGTACAGCGGCATCGAGATCAGGGAGATCTGGTCGAATGCGGGCAGCTTCGCCGAGGAGCCGGATCAGACGACCCTCCTGGACCTGATGACCGAAAGCGGTTCGAACAAGCTCGGCTGCTGGGCCTTGGAAAAACAGGACGACGGCGGCTATCTCCTCTACTATACGGTCAAGCTGCCCCTGTCCTTCACCGCGGGCGAGCTTAAGATGATGCTCGACTTCACCGCCACGATCGCCGACCAACGCGAGGAGCAATTTTTCGCCGGCGACGACAACTAGGCCGTCGCCTCTACCACGGCTCAGATATCGTCGAGTCCGACCAGTCTCCAAGCGCCCTTCGAAAGGATGGCGACCTCGTTATAGCCCGCCGCCGCCGCATGGGCGCGGGCAAGGTCGAGGCCTGCCCCGAGATGCGACACGTGGTGGGCGTCGGCCGAAATCGTGATGGGCACGCCGAGCTCGCGCAGCCGTCTCAGGATCGGAAGGGAGGGGTGGGGCGCCGGCGCCTTGCCGCGGAGCACGGCGCCGAGGTTGATCTCGACGACGGCCCCGCTTTCCGAGAGCGGCTCTACGGCAGCTAGGGCCGCCTGGAGGTAGTCGCTGGAACCTTCGTCGAACCAGCGCCCCTGCTGGTTGTTGCGGACGACGAGGTCGAGATGGGCGAGTATGTCGAAGCCGCCGGCCTCGATCGCGCGGCGGAGGTTTTCATAATAGGTACGATAGATGAGGCGTCCGTCGCCTCCCGCCCTCTCCGTCACGTTGCGGTCGAATTCTTCGGCGGGGCTGTCGATGGTGAAGGCCTCCCCGGGGCCGGGTTTGATGTAGTGCACGGAGCCGATGCGATAATCCAGGTCGGCCTTGTCGAAGCGGCCGTCACCGGGGCTTACCAATCCCTCGATCCAGTCGATCTCGAGACCGACGGCTATCTCCAGGCGCCCGGTCCAGGCTTCCTTGAGCCGCCGAGTCTCGGCGAGGTAGTCGGGCAGGGCCTCGGGCTTCATGGTCCAGCCGGTGGCGAAGGGGAGGGGGGCGTGGGAGGAGAATCCGAGGATCGAATAGCCCGCGGCATGGGCTGCCTCCGCCATTTCGGCGGCGCTCGACCTTCCGTCGCAGAACTGCGAATGCGTGTGGTAGTTGGCGCGCATGCGCCGACTATAGCCCCGTACCGAGTCTTCGTTAAGGGGAGCGGCGTCTTTCGAGGTCGCGCAAGGCTCGCGCGAAGGCGCCGAAGGCGGCTCCGAGGGCGGTCAGGGCCATGACGGCGCCCTGGTCGTCGCCCTGTCTGCCCGCGGTTTCCGCGTCCCGGGCCGCGTCGCCGAGCTGTCGGGCCGAGAGATTCCAGGCCGCTCCTTTTATCGAATGCGCCGTTTCCCGGAAGCTCTCGAAGTCGCGCCTCTCCAAAGCCGCCGAGAGTTCCGCCAGCTGGCTTCCGACCTTGGCCTCGAAGCGCCCCAGGAGACTTCGGACCGTGCCCTCCTGGCCGAGAAAGGTCTCGAGGGCGTGTTCAAAGTCGAAGACCTCCGGATCGATCGCTCCGTAGTCGGAAGGCTCGGCCCGCGGTGGCGCTTCCGCCGCGGGCATGGCGAAGGAGGCCCGGCCGGCCATCGGCTTCGCCGGCTGGGCGGCGCCATCCATCGGCTCGGCAGGCCGGGACGCTTTGGCCTTTTGGGCGGGGGCGGTGGGGAGCATCTCGCGTTCGGGGGCCCGGCCCCCCTTCGAGGCTGGCAACCAGGTGGCGAGGATGGTCTCGAGGTCGGCCTTACGGAAGGGCTTGAGGAGGACGTCGTCCATGCCCGCCTCGATGCATTTCTCGCGTTCGCCTTTGAGGGCGGAAGCCGTCACCGCGATGATGGGGCCAGCCCAGGCCTTCTTCCTGAGTTCCCTCGAGGCCTCGTAGCCGTCGAGTCGCGGCATGAAGATGTCCATGAGGATGAGGTCGTGGGGCCGGCCCTCGGCCGCTCGCCGCGTCGCCTTTTCCACCGCCTCCATGCCGTCGCGTGCCTCGTCGACCCTTAGCCCGAGTTTGCCCAGGATGATGCCGAAAAGCTCGCGGTTGACCTCGTGATCTTCGGCGATGAGGACCTCGGCCTCGAAGCCTTCGGACCTCGGCCTTCCCGTCTCCCGATCCCGCGACGAAGTGCCCTCCGATTCCCCCGTTCTGCCTCCGCTCTCGAGGGCGTCGATGAGGCTCGTGGGCTTGATCGGCTTGGGGATGTAGGCGGAAAACCAGCTGAGGAGCTTCATCTTCGAGTCGCGGCCCATCGTACCGGCGGGTACCATCAGGATGAGGCGCACTTCCGCGAGTCCGGGATCGTCGCGAATTTCGCTCGCCAGGCGCCAGCCATCCATCTTGGGCATGGCCTGGTCGACGAGACAGGCTTCGAAGGGCCTGGCCGCGGCGACAGCCTCCCTCAGGGCTTCGAGGGCCTCGGCGCCGGAGGCCACGCCCACCGCGTCCCAACCGCCGCGGGCGGCGAGCCGCAGGGCGATCGAGCGCGCCTCCTCGCTGTCGTCGACCACGAGAAGTCTGCGCTCCTCGAGGTCCAAAAGGGGAAGAGGCGCATCCTCCGCGAACTCGGGGAGGGTGAGAGGTATCTCGAACCAGAACACCGAGCCCTCGGGTTCGCGGGGTAGGACACCGATGCTGCCTTCCATCAATTCGACGAGGTGGCGGGAGATGGCGAGGCCGAGGCCCGTGCCGCCGGCCCTCCGCGCCGCGCTCATGTCGGCCTGATAGAATGGCGTAAAGAGGCGCTGTCTGAGTTCCTCGGGTATGCCGATGCCCGAATCGCGCACCTCGAAGCGGAGTCGCTCCCCGGCTTCGTCGGAGATCTTCCCGACGAAGAGGCCGACGAAGCCCTCGCTCGTGAATTTGATGGCGTTCTTGAGGAGGTTGATGAGGATCTGCCTGAGCCTCGTCGCGTCGCCGCGGAGGAGGGCGGGCACGCCCTCCCCGAGGTCCATCACGAGTTCGAGACCCTTGCGGTGGGCGTCCAGGGCCAGGAGGTCCACCGATTGGCCGATGAGACCGGGAAGGTCGAAATCCGCTGCCTCGAGATTGAGCTTTCCCGCCTCGATCTTCGAGAAGTCGAGGATGTCGTTGATGAGGGCGAGGAGGACGTCGGCGGAAAAACCGATCTGGGCGGCGTAATCCGCCTGCTCGCCGTCGAGACCCGTCTCGCCCAGGAGTTCGACAACACCGAGGATGGTCTGGATCGGCGTCCTAATCTCGTGACTCATGTTGGCGAGAAAGAGACTCTTCGTGCGGGTCGCCTGCTCGGCCTCCTCCTTCGCCTCGACGAGCTGGCGTTCCTTCGCGACGCGGTCCGTCACGTCGTCGAGATTGCAGAGGAGAAAGCGATTGGCGTTGGCGGCCTCCGTCCCGCCGGGCTCGATGACGCTCATCCTCGCCTCGATCCAACGCCTGTTTCCCTTCGCGTCGAGGAAGGGGGTTTCCACCGAGATCCTGTTCTTGGCGCGGAGGAAGAGCTCCGCGGCGAAATAGTCGAGCCTGAGTCCGCCGCGCTCCTTTACCAGCTCGTAAAAGGAGCCCTGGAAGCGCTCCGGCTCGCTGCCGGCGATGTCGCGGAAGAAGGCCGCGAAGGAATCGTTCCAGAGCGCGAAGACGCCCCTCCAGTCGAGGGCGACGAGGGGAAGGGACGACTCGACGAAGGCCGCCCGCCAGAGCGTCTCGGGTGTTGCCATGCTCGGCGTCCTAGAAATTGGCCTTTAGTATTTCGAGGGTCTTTTTCATGATCTGGTCCGGTTTGAGGGGCTTTACAAGATAGCTCTTGACGCCGGCCTCCATGGCCTTGACCACGGCCTCTCTTTGGGTGACGGCCGAGAGAATGATGACGGGAACGTCGTTGCCGTCGCTCCGAAGGCGGCCCAGGACCTCGAAGCCGTCCATACCCGGCATCAGGAGATCGAGGAATACGAGGTCCCAGTCCTTCACCCGCGCGTTGTCGATGAATTCCTTGCCGTCGGAGAAGGCGTTCACCGAAGCGTCGATGGTCGAGAAGGTGGTCTTCACGAGTTCCTGGATGACGAAATCGTCGTCGACGACGGCGATGACGAGGCCCTGTCCCGGAAGAGCCGGTTTCCGATCGCTCCCGGCCCCCGGCGCCTCCCCGATCTGCTGCGCGCCCGTCTCGCCGCTGAAGCGCATCTCGATGGTCTCCGAGCCGCCCGCCGGATCCTTGGCGGCGAGGATGCGTTCCGAGATGACTTCGGCCCTGCGCTCCTTGCCGTCCACCGCCGGATCGTAGTCGATGAGGAGGCCGTCCATCGCGAACTGGAGGCTGGAGAGAACCTCTATGTCGTGGAATTCGGGCCGGCCTCCCACGAACTCGCGCATGAAGGAGGAGATGGTGAGCACCTTGATGTGGCTGCGCTTTCCCTGCGCGTGATCGACGAGGATGCGGAGGAGGTATTCGACGTTGTGCCCGTCGACGAAGGTGAGCTCGATGTCGCTCATCATCACGAGGATGCGCGGGCTGCGGATCTGGTAGAGTTCGACGAGCTCGGCCACCTTGAAACGGAGGAGGTCGACCTTTTCGCGGTTGATGCCCTTGGCTATCTCTATGAAGACGATGTTGTCGTTGACATGGGCCTCGATGATGCAGGGCGTCTCGTCGATGCGGAGCCGCGTGCCGAGCAGCTCGTTGAGGGACTCGAAGAGGGCGTCGATCTTGAGGGGCTTCATCAGGACCTTGCGGATGCGGAAGGGGACGAGCTCGAGGAGGCGGTTGCGGTCGATCTTCTTGGAGGTGAGGAGGACGGGGATCCCGGCCGTGTTGGGGTTCTTGCTCTTTTCCTCGAGGAGCTCGCGGCTGCTCTTGCGCTGGAGCTCCTGGTCCATGATCAGGAGGTCGGGAAGGAAGGTCCGCAGCTTCGACAGGCCGTCGAGGCCGTTGATGGCCACCTCCACCTCGAAGAACTCTCCGAGCCTGTCGCGGAGGTAGCTCCTGAAAAGCTCGGAGCCGTCGACGACGAGGATCTTCTGTCGATTCATGTCAGGTCCTGTTCCTCATCGAGAAGGGCTGATGGGTCGACTCGACCGCGTCGCGCCAGAGCGAATCCTCCGGATCGACCTTCGACCTGCTCTTGGTCGCCACCTCGATGGGTATGTGCACGAATTTGCTGTTGACCATGCCGACGATCATGGCCGTCTTGCCCGCCATCGCCGCGTGCACCGCGTTGCCCCCGAGGCGCTCGCAGTAGACGGAATCGACGGGGCTCGCGGCCGCCGAGCGCACCATGTAGCTCGGATCGATGTACTTGAGGGCGATCTCCATGCCGGTGGCGCGGAAATGCTCCTCGATGCGTTCCTTGAGGAAGAGTCCGATGTCGGCGAAGCGGCGGTTGCCCGAGGCGTCGACGCCGAGGCCGAGACCCGATGCCTCGGCGGCCGCGAGGTGCTCCTGACCCGCCCCCTCGGCCACGATGATGACGGCATGGTGCCGGGCCTTCATCCGCTCTTCGAGCCTCGTCAGGAAGCCGGCGGGGCCGTCGAGGTCGAAGGGCACCTCGGGAATCAGGACGAAGTTCGCGGCGTGGGCCGCGAGGGCCGTGTGCACGGCGATGAAGCCGGAGTCCCTGCCCATGAGCTTCACGAGACCGATGCCGTTCATGTAGGAATCGGCCTCGGCGTGGGCGCAGCTGACGGCGTCGGCGGCGCGGGCGACGGCCGTCTCGAAACCGAAGGAGCGGTCGAGCCAGAGGAGATCGTTGTCGATGGTCTTGGGTATCCCCACGATCGATACCTTGAGCTTTCGTTTCTCGATCTCGTCCGCTATCGCGAGGGCTCCCTTCTGCGTGCCGTCGCCGCCGATGGTGAAGACCATCGTGAGGTTGAGGCGCTCGATGGCGTCCACGATCTCGGTCGTCCGCTCGCCCCCGCCTCGCGACGAGCCGAGGATGGTGCCGCCCGCCTTGTGGATCTCGTCGACGATCTCGGGTCCGAGGGGGATGACGTCGAGGTTGTAGTCGGGAAGGAAGCCGCGGTAACCGTAGCGTATGCCGGTGATGCGGCGCACGCCGTAGCGGTACCAGAGACAGCGCACCGTCGCGCGGATGACGTCGTTGAGGCCGGGGCAGAGACCGCCGCAGGTGACAATGCCGGCATGGACGTGGCTGGGATTGAAGTAGATCATCCTGCGCGGGCCGGCGCGCTCGAAGATGGGGCCATTGGTGGCCATGCCGTCCCCTTCGACCTCCACCTCGTGTCGGACGAAATAACGGTCTTCCTCGTAGTCGGCGAGTGCGTCCCCTACCGTCTGGGAAAGGGCGAGGGGGCTGGTGATGCGGGGTTCGCCGAGAGATCGCACCTTGCATTCATCGGGAATAGACATTCATGAATCTCCTTGTGAGAGTATAGAGGCAGGGGAGGCAGGGCGCAAACGATGTCGCCGCTCAACCGCCCGCGGCTCGCGCCGCCTTGAGGTCCTGGGTCAATGTGGGATCGCCGGGCATTTTCGCGAGGCCCTCGGCCGCGACCGCGGCGGCCTCAGCGTAGCGGCCGGCGTTGAAGAGGATGGCGAAGCGGTTGTGCTCCGCGACCACGTAGTTGTGGCGATAATTCCTGGCCGCCTGGACGAGGCTGCCGGCGCCGCCCGTCTTTGCGATCCCCTCGTCGGCGATGGCTGCGGCCCCGAGCCAATCGCCGGCCCTTCCCCTGCGGTTGGCCTCGCTCCCGTAGATGAAGGCGTAGAATTCGTTGGCGCGCGGCCGCTCTATGTCGCGCGCGGCCAGGGCGGCGTCCACGAGGGCCAGGGCGGAGCCGAAGGGCAGCGTGGCTCTCCCTCCCGCCGCCCCGATGGCCGTCACCAGCTCACCGTCCGCGGCGGCCGAGGCGAGGGCCGCGATCCTCGGATCGGCGCCCCATCGCGCCTTCGCCTCGTCGGCGAGGACGCGGGCCGACTTCCAATCTGCGCCGGCCATGAGGGCGGCAGCGAGGTTATTCACCCTGCCGATGGCGAAGTTCCTTCCCTCGGCCCCGGGTTCCAGGGCTTCGAAGGTGACGGCGAGGGCGAGGGCGTCCTTGAAGTTGCCACCCTCCTCCAGGAGGGCCACCCTGTTCGACAGAATGAGGGATACGAGTCGCCTCGCGTCGATGGACTCGCGCTTGGCGTAGTCGCCCGGAGGGACATAGCTGTAGCCGGTCGTCCTGCCGAAGGCGTCGGTGAATTCCCGCTTCGAGCCCGGATCGAAGCCGTAGGCCGTCGTCGTCTCGACGTCGATCTGACGACCATCAGCGGTGACGGAGCAGAAGGCATGGTCCGTTACCCGGACGCCGCCCGCGGGAATGCCGAGCTCCCTCATGCCGAGAAGGTAGACGACGGCCGAGGAAACGCAGTTGAAACGGCCCTGGTTGAAGACATCGACGAGGGTCGTGGCTTGGGAAGAATAGGCGTGGAAGGGCCCCTTGTCGTGGAGAAGCTCGAGGAACTTTTCCGCCTGGGCCGCCTGATCGCCCGACCGCCGAGCCAGGGCCAGCAGGGGGGCGAGGCTATCGTTTATCCCCTTGCGCCATTCAGGCAGGGCAGTTTCGGGAATTCCCGAGGCCAAGAGGGCCGCATCGAGGAGGTCGGCGACCGGGAGCGGGCCCCTTTCGGCGCCTATCCGCGCGAGGGTAGGGTCCGGTTGGGGAATTTGCGCCGGGGCGACGGCGGCGAAGACCGTCAAGGCGACGAGGGCCATCATCGTGCGTCGAGGCGCTCTCGGGCGAGTACTTGTCCTATCCATGGCTAGGACCTTATTTTACTGATTCGTGCATGCCGCGATAAGCGGAGCCGGAGGAAGAGGAACAATGAAGACCGAAAGAGATCTCGTGATCATAGGAGGGGGGGCCGCCGGCCTCGCCGCGGCCCAGTACGGGGCCCGTGCCAATCTCGACACCCTCCTCATCGAGGAAATGGCCCCGGGCGGCCAGGCCCTCCTTATCGACAACCTCGAGAATTACCCGGGACTCGTCGAACCGGTCAACGGCTATGACTTCGCGGAAAAGCTCAAGGCCCAGGCCGAGAATTTCGGCGCCGAATTCCTCACCGCCACGGTGTCTTCGATCGTCAAAGAAGGAAAGCGCTTTCGTCTCGAGACGAACGAGGGCGATTTTCTCGCCGATGCCGTCATCCTCGCGACGGGAGCCGTCCATCGCCACGCCAATGTCCCCGGCGAGGAGGAGTTCCAAGGTAGGGGCGTGTCCTATTGCGCCACCTGCGATGGCCCCTTCTTCAAGGGCAAGCGCATGCTCGTGGTCGGCGGCGGAGATGCAGCCTGCGACGAGGCCATGTTCCTCTCGAAACTCGCCGAAAAGGTCGTCCTCGTCCACCGCCGCGATGTCTTCAGGGCCCAGAAGTCCCTGGCGAGCCGTGTCCTTTCCAATCCGAAGATCGAGGTCCGTTTCAATACCGTCGTCAGGGAAATCAAGGGCGAGAAAAAGGTGCAATCGGTGATCCTCGAGGATCTGGTCGCCAAAAAACGCTACGAAGAGGAACTTGCCGCCGTCTTCGTCTTCATCGGCTCCGATCCGAAGAGCGCCCTCGCGGGCGACGCGAAGCGCGACGAGGGCGGCTCCCTTCTCACCGACGACAGGATGGAGACGAGCGTAAAGGGCCTATTCGCCGCCGGGGACGTGCGGGTCAGCCCCTTCAGGCAGCTGGTCACGGCCTGCTCCGACGGAGCCATCGCGGCCCACGCCGCCGCCATGCACATCGACGAGATACGGGAACACCGTTGATGCTCGGGCTCGTCGCCAGCTCCGAATCGAGGGCGAAGGCCCTTGCGGATCGGGCCCTTCCTTCCTGATTTCCGATGAGTCGCCGGCCCTCGCCGATCCTCCTCGCCCTCCTCCTCCTCGCCCTCGTCGTCACCGGCATGTCTCTGGCGCCGGGTTCGGCTCTCGAGGAGACGAGACAGCTGGAGGCGTCGACCCTCCTCGGACCCGTCCTGGCTTCGCGGATAGCCCGCGACCCCGGCTCCGCCGAACTCGCTTCCGCCGCCTTCGAGGTTTCGGCGAGCGGGAAAGGGGCCGGCGGGGCCGCTTTGGTCGCGCAGGCGAGCATGCAGGGCGTCGGAGCCAAGGCTCAGCCGGCCCCTACCGCGACGGCAAGGCCGGGCTCCTCCGCCCTCGATTTCTGGTCCCGTGGCGATCCGGGGCAACTCGCCAGTTCCCTCGTCGCCTCCATGTCGCCCGAGGAAGTCATCGGGCAGGTGTTTCTGCTGGGCTATCCCGGCACGGTTCCCCCGCCCCTCATCTATGAATGGATCAAGAAGCGAGGCATTGGAGGCGTGAAGATCTTCGGCTGGAACACCGAGGACACGGCCAAACTCGCCGCGGCCATAACCGATCTCCAGACGGCGGCCCTGTCCTCGGCCCATCGAATACCCCTCCTCATCGCCACCGACCAGGAGGGAGGCATAGTCCGCCACGTCAAGGGTTCATCCTCCGAGACGCCGGGCAATATGGCTATCGGGGCCTCCGGAAGACCTTCCGACGCCTACTGGAGCGGCTTCTACATCGCGAGGGAACTCGACGCCCTCGGCATAAACATGAATTTCGCGCCGGCCGTCGATCTCGCGACGAGCCCAAAGAGTCAGCTCATCGGCACTCGGTCCTTTTCGGACGACCCCCTCCTCGCCGGCATCCTCGGCGCCTCCTTCTCGGCGGGGACTATGGCGGCGGGCATTATCCCCACGGCCAAGCATTTTCCCGGCCACGGGGGCACCGACCTCGATTCCCATGGGGTAACGCCCCACATCTATATCGACAGGGCGACCCTCGAAAAGCGCGAGCTCGTCCCCTTCAAGATGCTCGTCGAGGAGGGCCTTCCGGCCGTCATGAGCGGCCATCTTTCCTTCCCTCGCATCGACCCGAGCGAGAGACCCGCCTCCCTGTCGCGGACCTTCATGATCGACATCCTCCGGGGCGAGCTCGGTTTCAAGGGAGTGGCGGTCACCGACGATCTCAGGATGGGCGGCACAGGCACCGACTATGCGAGCGCCTGTCGCGAGGCCCTCGACGCAGGCGACGACCTCCTGATGTCGTCCATCCTGCCCGACTTCGAGGACTCGAGCTTTACGGGGCTTCTCGCCGCCTATCGGAGCGAGCCGGCCTTCAGGGCGAGGCTGCGCGAGGCCGCGACGAGGATTATCCGCCTCAAGCTCGACTGGCTCGCGCCTCGCGGCCAGAGCGCCCTCATCCCCCTTCCCGGACAGCTTTCGAGACGCCTCCCCGACAGGAAGGGAAGCGCTTTCTTCCGCGACCAGGCAGACCGCGCCGCGACGGCCCTCTTCCCCGCCTCCCTGCCCTGGCATCCCACGGGTCGTCTTCTCGTCGCCAGTCCACTGTCCACCTTCTCCTCCGCGGCTGCTGCTGTCTGGCCCAAGGCCGCGACCTTCCGCTTCTCCTGGCGCCCCGAATCGAAGGCCCTCCCCGACGAGCTTGCGGCCTTCGATGCCTCCCTCGTTGGCGTCGATTCCGTCCTCGTCTGCGTGCAGGGCGACGCGGGCATGGATTTCGTGTTGAAAGCCCTGGCGCGGGGCAAGAAGGTTTCCGTCGTCTCGATACTCTCACCCTATCCCCTCGCGCGCGCGCCCGCCGGTCTTCCTGCCGTGGCCGTCTACTCCATGTCGCCCGAGTCGATCGACGCGGCCCTCTCGGCCCTTCGCGGCCTCACGAAGGCCGAGGGGAATTTCCCCTTCGAGCTGGTAGCTGGGCGATGAAGCATTGGCGAAGAGCGGGCAAGGCCGACCTTGCCGGCGTCGAAAAATTCCTGCGTGGCCGCGAATCGCGGGCCGCCGGCCTGATAGCCCGCCTTCACGGCGAGGCCGGACTCCGGCTTCCCTCTATCTTTGGCCTTTCGGGGCTTTGGATAAGGACCGAGGCCGAAGGCCCCGTCGAGGCCGCCGCCCTCGGCCTTGCCGGCGGGCTGTGGTTCGTCCAGCTCCCCTCCGGCGGGAGCGATGCCGCGGGGCTCGCCCTCGCCCTTGCCGAGACCTCGCGGAGACCGGCCTTCGCCGCGCCGCGACCCAGTTCCATAATCGGCCCCGCCTCGTCAGTGGCGGCCTTCGAGGCCGCCCTCGGTCTTCGGCCGGCCCACGTCGTCGACTACGACCTCATGGAGAGGGGACCCTGGCCCCGGGAAGAGTCGGCGCCACAGGAAGGAGGCTTCGGTCCCGATAGCTCGGCGAGCCTCGCAGATCAGGCCGCGACCAGATCCCGCGCCGCGATCGGTCTCTGGAAGGCCGGTCCCGCCGACCTCGGGGAGCTCCTCCCCCTACAGGCCGCCTACGAAATGGAGGAGGTTGTCACCCCGCTCCGAGGCTTCGACGAGGAGGCCTGCCGATCCTTTTTCGCGCGCAACCTCGCCCTCGAACTCATCGTCGCCGCCCGTCTCCAAGAAGGAGGTCGCTGCGTCGGCAAGGCGGGAACGAACGCAAGGGCCTTCACCCTCGATCAGATCGGCGGGGTATTCGTCCTGCCGGAGCTGCGCGGCAGGGGCATTGCGGCGGCGATGA
>DATKTD010000300.1:0-7613 GCA_035531315.1 Rectinemataceae bacterium | reverse complement strand
ACGAATCAGGCGGCCACGGCCGCCGGTCCCAACACGTTTGTCTATTTCCTCAGGATGATCCTCGTCCTTGCCTTGGTCGTCGGCGCGATGTATCTCGTGTTTACGGTCATGCGACGGCTCGCCAGGCCGAAGGATAGGGGGGATTCGCCCATTCGCGTCCTCGGCTCGACTCCCCTCGGTGCCGGAAAATCGGTGCATCTTCTCGGCCTGGGTTCCCGGGCTTGGCTGGTCGGCTCCTCCGAGCATTCGGTGACCCTCATCGCCGAGGTGAACGACAAGGAGCTTCTCGACGGCCTCGAACTCGAGGCGGCCACGCGCAAACCCTCGGCTTCCGCGGATTTCGCCGGCATTCTTTCCTCGCTTCTCTCGCGGGGGAAGGGAGGGAAGGCTGGTCTCCGCTCGGCCGAACCGACCATGCGGCCCCAGCCCCCGGAGGGGTCGGGAGACTTCATAGCCCGCCAAAGGGGTCGCCTCGATCGTTTCAACGAGGATCGACCATGAGGCCCGGCATTCGCGTCGCCCTAGCGCTGTGCGGCATGCTGGTCCTTTCCGCGGCGACGGGGCTCTCGGCGCAGAGCGCTATACCCTCAGCCAATTCGGCCACGAATGCCTTCACCCCCTCGCAACCCTCGACGCCACGATCCCCGGCCCTTTCGGGCAACGCGGGTTCCACGAGGACGTCCTCCGTTCCCTCCGCGATCTCCCGCGGGACCACGGGGCTGCCTACGCAGACCAACATAGTCCCCCTCGTGGATCTCCGCGTCCGCAATCCCCAGACGGGTCAGGAGGTCGCCTTTTCGGTGCAGGTCCTCCTTCTTCTCACCGTGCTTTCGCTGGCTCCCAGTCTCCTCATCCTCGTGACGAGCTTCCTCCGCATCGCAATCGTCCTCGACTTCATAAAGCGCGCCCTTTCCCTCCAGCAGATGCCCCCCAACCAGGTCCTCATGGGCATCGCCTTTTTTCTCACGATCTTCGTCATGTGGCCAACCTTCGACACGATCTGGCAAAAATCGATCCAACCCCTCTCGCAGGGACAGATAGGGATCCAGGAGGCATATAAACAGGCCGAGGGGCCCTTGCGGCTCTTCATGTTCTCGCAGATGAGGAAGGACCCGCAGAGCATAAGGCTCTTCATGTCGATGAGGGGGCTGCCCAAGCCGAATACGCTCGCCGACGTGCCCACCTACGTCCTCGTACCGGCCTTCATCCTCAGCGAGATGACCATAGCCTTCAAGATAGGGATATTGCTCTTCGTGCCCTTCATCGTCATCGATATGGTGGTCGCCTCGGCCCTCATGTCCATGGGCATGATCATGCTCCCACCCGTCATGATATCGATGCCGTTCAAGCTCATACTCTTCGTCCTCGTCGACGGATGGAACCTCCTCACTCAGCAGCTCGTGAGGTCCTTCTCGTGAAGCAGGGCGCCAAGCCGGTGGCCAAGCAGGTCGCTAAGCCGGTGGCGGGAGGCCGGCGATGAGCGTCGGCGACGCCGTCAACATCATGCGGGGGGCCATCATCGAGACGATGATGCTCTCGGCGCCCCTCCTCCTCGTGGCCATGGTGGTGGGTCTCGTCGTATCGATCTTCCAGGCCACGACCTCGATACAGGAGCAGACCCTCACCTTCGTGCCGAAGATCGCGGCCATCATGCTGGTCCTCGCCCTCCTCGGAGGCTGGATGCTCGGGAGCCTGGCGCAGTACACGCAGGCCCTTTTCGCGATGATCCCCGCGATGGCGCAGTGAGGTCGGGGACATGGGATGGCCCTTCGCCGACTGGAACCTCTTCCTCCTCATCGCCGCGCGCGTGCTCGCTCTCATCGAGGTGGCGCCCCTCCTCTCGGGCGACGAGGTTCCCCAGGCGGCGAAGGTCGGCCTCGCGGGTTTCGCGGCATCGGCCGTTTTTCCCTCCGTCAAGGCGGCGGGCTATCCGATTCCGGATGACGGAGCGGCCTATGCCCTCCTCCTCCTCGGCGAGGCGATGATCGGCCTCATCATGGGTTTTTTCCTGAACGCCTTGTATTCGGCCTTCCAGGCTGCGGGTCAGCTCTTCTCCCTTCAGATCGGTTTCAGCGCGATGGAGACCTACGATCCCCTGGCCCAGGTCGAACTTCCCCTCGTCGGCCAGTTCCTCAACCTCGCCGCCATGTTCGTCTTTCTCGTCTCGGACGGCTTCAACAAGCTCTTCCTCATCGGCGTCCAGGGCTCCTTCCACGCCATGCGCGCCGTCGACCTCGTCACGAGGCGCGACGACATCGTGGATTTTCTCTCGAAGGCCGTCGGCGCCCTCATCCAGCAAAGTCTCGTCCTCGCGATGCCCATCCTCGGGATCCTCTTCATCATGACCATCGCCCTGGGCCTCCTCTCCAAGGCCGCGCCACAGATGAACCTCCTCACCGAGGGCTATCCCATCACCCTTACCGCGGCCTGGCTCATCATGATCGCGACCATGCCCTTCATGGCCGAGGCCTTTTCCCGGATGATCGATGGCGGCTTCGGCGACCTCGCCCGGATGCTCGGGGGGGCGAAATGAGGAGAACCCTGGTTTGTCGCGCGGATATTCATCGGCGACGCCTTCGAGACGGGGACCTCGCGGCGAGCCCCGGCTTCGACGCGGCGATCTCGATCTCCGACATCCACCTGCAATGGTTCGCGGCCGAGGACGAGGGGCGCACCGAGGAGCCTTCGGAATACAAGATCCGCAAGGCCCGCGAGGATGGCAAGGTCGCCAAGAGCCAGGAGCTCAACGGCGCCATCGGCCTCCTCATTCCCGCCTCCGTACTCGTCGTCATTTCGCCGTGGATGCTCGGGACGCTCCGCGAGATGCTCCTCTATTATTTCACCATCGCGACGAAGACCGACATCGTCACCAGCGGAGGCGTGATCGCCGCCAGCTTCATGTCCTATTTCGCGCGCCTGGCCATCCCCCTCGGCGTGGCCGGCATGGTGTCGGCCATCGCGTCCAACCTGCTGCAGGTGGGCTTCCTCTTCTCGGTCAAGCCCATCACCCCCGATTTTTCGCGCATCGTGCCCCACTTCGGCCAATGGCTCTCGCGAAGCCTCTTCTCGACCGAGGGGCTCTTCAATATGGCCAAGACCGTGGCCAAGGTGGCCATCGTCGCCGCCGTGTCCTGGATCACCATCTCGAGCCAGCTGGACAAGCTTCTGTCCTCGATCACCACCTCCTTCTGGGTGGCCGTGGCCTTCGTAGCCTCGCTCGCGATGCGCCTCGTGATCGAGGTAGCCGTCCTCCTTCTCGTGCTTTCCGTGCCCGACCTCCTCTTCCAGCGCCGCCAGTACAAGGAATCCCTCAAGATGTCCCGCGAGGAAGTCAAGGAAGAGCGCAAGATGATGGAAGGCGACCCGCTGGTGAAGAGCAGACTCCGGCAACGCATGCAGGATCTCCTCACGAAGAACATGGCGGCCAACGTGCCCAAGGCCGATGTCGTCATCGCCAACCCGACGCATTACGCCGTCGCCCTCGAATGGAACAGGGAGGCGATGGCCGCTCCCGTCGTGACGGCCAAGGGCGTCGACGAGATGGCCCTCCGGATACGTCGCATCGCCGAGGAATCGGCCGTGCCCGTGGTCGAGAACCGGCCCCTCGCCCGCGCCCTTTACGCCGATGTCGAGATCGGCGATCCGATCCCCGAGAAGTACTACCAGGCCATCGCCGCCGTGCTCGCGTCGGTCTACTCCGCCAGCGGCGAGGCCAAGCTCTACCGCGAAGCCGCGGGCGGCGCCGCCAGGGAGCCCGCCGCGGCGGGGGCCCCGGCATGATCGCGGCGCCCATGACTGGAATTGATGGAGGCCGGAATGGCTGATACCACGCAAAGGGCCCCCTTCGGGGGCCTCCTCGCGAATCCCTCGGATCTCGCGGTCGCGGGCGGGACGATCGCGGTGATCCTCATGATCATCATCCCCATACCCACCCTCCTCCTCGACGCCCTCCTCGCCTTCAATCTCACGATCTCGATACTCATAATACTGATAGTCCTTTACACGAGGAAGGCGACGGATTTCTCCATCTTCCCCACGATGCTCCTCGTCACCACGGTCTTCGGGCTGGCCCTCAATATCTCGTCGACCCGCCTCATCCTCTCCAAGGGTTCCAACTTCGACGGCCACCTGATCAGGGCCTTCGCGAGCTTCGTCGTCGGCACGGGCGGGGCCGAAGGCCTCGTCATCGGCTTCATCATCTTCATCGTGATCATCGCCGTGCAGGCCATCGTCATCACCAAGGGTGCGACGCGCATCGCCGAGGTCGCGGCACGATTCACCCTCGACGCCCTTCCCGGCAAGCAGATGGCCATCGAGGCGGAATACAATTCCGGCTCGATCTCCGAGGAGGAGGCCCAGAAGCGCAAGTCGGAGGTCCAGCGCGAGGTGGATTTCTACGGCCAGATGGACGGCGCGTCGAAGTTCATCTCGGGCAACGTCAAGATCGCCATTTTCATCTCGGCGGTGAACCTGGTGGCGGGCTTCATCATCGGCATGGTTCTCCACCACGAGGATTTCAACACCGCGATCACGACCTACACCGCGCTCACGATCGGCGAGGGGCTCCTCGCCCAGCTGCCGGCCCTCCTCGTGTCGACGGCGACCGGCATAATCGTCACCCGGGCCAACGCGCAGGGGACCTTCGGCACGGAGGTCGCCTCCCAGTTCACGCAGAACTCCCGCATCTACCTCATCGCGGCCGTCGTCCTCGCCCTCATGTCCATCCTTCCGGGCTTCCCCTGGTACGTACTGGTGCCGATGGCGGCGGCCTTCGGCTACCTCGGCATTCGACTTTCGCGGAAGGAGACGGTGGCCGCCGAGAAGGCGAAGACCGCGGCGGCCGGTGCGGGCAAGAAGGCCGAGTCGACGGGGGAATTGTCGCCGGTCGTCCCCCTCGATCCCATCAGCCTCGAACTCGGCTACGGCCTCATCCCCCTCGTCGACAAGGACAAGGGCGCCGACCTTCTCGAGCGCATAACGCGTATCCGCAAGGAGACGGCCCTCGACATGGGCCTCGTCGTACCGAGGATTCGCATCATCGACAACATGAGGCTCGAACCCTCGGAGTACTCCTTCAAGATCAAGGGCGTGCAGGTCGGCCGGGGCCTCATCCGCGTGGGGCTCTATCTGGCCATCAATCCCGGCGGGGTCGCGGAGGACATTCCCGGCGAAAAGACCAAGGATCCGACCTTCGGCCTGCCGGCGCTCTGGATCTCGGAGGAGCAGCGCGACAGGGCCGAGCGAGCCGGCTACACCATAGTCGACGCGCCGAGCATCATCGCCACCCATCTGGCCGAACTCATCAAGCGGCATGCCTCCGAGGTCCTCGGACGCCAGGAAGTTCAGGCGATACTCGACGCGCTCAAGAAGGACTACCCTGCCGTCGTCGACGAGGCCTCGAAGAGGCTGTCGCTCGGCGAGATCCAGAAGGTCCTCCAGGGCCTTCTCCGCGAACAGGTATCGGTGCGCAACATGGTGGCTGTCCTCGAGACCCTCGCCGACTACGCCGGCGTCACCAAGGATCCGGGCTTCCTCGTCGAAAAGGCCCGCCAGGCCCTCTCGCGGCAGATTTGCCTCCAATACTCGGACGACGACCGGAGCCTCAGGGTATTGACGATCGAGCCAGGTCTGGAGCAGAAGATCATAGATTCGCGCGTCGATGCGCCGGGAGGGGCAATCTCGGCCCTCGAGCCGGGCCTGCAGCGCGGGTGGATCAGGGCCCTGACCAAGGCCGTCCAGGCCGTCCAACAGAAGGGCTGGTTCCCCATCATCCTTTGTTCCGAGGCGGCCCGAGCCCTCGTGAAATCGAGCACCGAACGAGAGATACCCGATCTCGTCGTCCTGTCCGTCCCCGAGATAGTCTCGGACGCGCGGGTCGAGGCGGTCGGCGAAATCAGGCTGGAAGGATAGCAACATGCAGTACTTCACCGAGCAGGCGTCATCTCATCGCGAAGCGATCGAGACGGTGCGGAGCAAGTACGGAGAGCAGGCCCAGATCCTCTCGCACCGGACGGTGAGGTCGGGGGGCATACTCGGTCTTTTCGCCCGCGAGGTCGTCGAGGTGTCGGGCTACCTCAAGCCCCGGCCGACGGCCGCAGCCCTCCCGACGAGGCCGCGCGATCCCGATCTCGAGGAAGAGAAGCGACGCATCTTGAATCTCGCGAAGTCACCGGGGGCGGCGATCTCGCGCCCGGCCCCCGCCCCCCAGGGTGGCGCGGCCCAGGGCTCGACCCGGGCCCATTCGGCCTCCGAGGCGGTTGGCAGCGACCAGGCCCTGGACAAGGTCCTCGCCGAGCTTCGGGAACTCAGAACGGCCATGGGAAGCCCGAGGATCCAGGCCGCGGAGGAGGAGCACGAGTCGATCGCCAAAATCGACGAATTGCTCGCCGAAAACGATTTTTCCGAGGCCTATCGGAGGGACATCACCGGGAGGATCCGGCGCGATTTCACCCTCGAGACCCTCGGGGACTTCGACGCGGTGCAGGACAGGGTCCTCGAGTGGATCGGCGATTCCATCGTGACCTGGCGGGAGGCGGGGAACGGCAAGCCCAGGATCCTCGCCCTCGTCGGGCCGACGGGGGTCGGCAAGACGACGACCATCGCAAAACTCGCCGCCATTTACACGGTCGGCATCGGCGGCGAGAAGCCCCGCTCGGTGCGCATGATCACCATCGACAACTACCGCATCGGCGCCCGTCAGCAGATCGAGACCTACGGAAATATCATGGGAGTGCCCGTGTCCTGCGTCGAGACGATCGAGGATCTTCGCAAGACCCTCGACCTCCACTCGGACGCCGACCTCATCCTCCTCGACACGATCGGCAAGAGCCCCAGGGACGCGGTGAAGCTCGCCGAGGTGCAGCGCCTCGTCGCGGCCTGCGGGCCCAAGGCCGAGGTCCACCTGGCCCTGGCGGCGACCACGAAGGCCAGCGACATGGCCGCCATACTCAGACAGTTCGAGCCCTTCGGCTACGGCGCGGTGGTCCTCACGAAGCTCGACGAGACGGATCGGGTGGGCAATGCCATCTCCACCCTCGCCGAGCGCGGCAAGGCCCTGTCCTATCTTACGACGGGACAACGCGTGCCCCAGGACATCGAGAGGGCGGAACCCCTCAGGCTCCTCATGAGGCTGGAAGGATTCAGACCCGACCGCGCCGCCCTCGAGGAACGCTACGCGCCGGCGCCCGTGGCGGAGACGCCGCGTCGTCCGCGGGTCAGGCTCGCGGAAGGCGGCGGCGAAGCGCGGGGCGGGAGGTTGTGATGGAAGACCAGGCACAGGCCCTGAGGGATCTCATGAATTCGTCGAAGCCCGCTCCGCGGCCGGCCGACCGCGGCCGCGCCGGGGGGCAGCCGGAGCGCAAGACCCGCATCATAGCGGTCACGAGCGGCAAGGGCGGGGTCGGCAAGACCAACGTCTCCGTCAACCTCGCCATCGCCTACGCGAAGCTCGGCAAGAAGGTCATCGTGATGGACGCCGACCTTGGCCTCGCGAACGTCAACATCATGCTCAACGTGATCCCCAAGCACAATCTCTATCACGTGATTCGCAAGCAGAAGACCATGCGCGACATCATCTACGACACGGATTACGGCATCCAGATCGTCGCGGGGGC
>DATKTD010000299.1:0-7022 GCA_035531315.1 Rectinemataceae bacterium | reverse complement strand
GGAGGTCCGATGCCCCCCCTCAACAACATCCTCGATCTCGTCCTGCACGTCGATCGCTTTCTCGTGCCGCTCCTGGAGCAATACGGGGCATGGACCTATCTCCTTATGTTCCTCGTCATCTTCGCCGAGACGGGCCTCGTGGTGACCCCCTTCCTTCCAGGTGACTCCCTCCTCTTCGCCCTCGCCGCCCTCGCGGCCAAGGGCGGCCTCGACATAGCCGTGCTCTGGGTGGTCCTCACGATGGCCGGCGTCCTCGGCAATACGGTGAACTACCTCATAGGCTTCCGCCTGGGACCCGCGGTCTTCAAATCGGATTCGAAGCTCTTCCGCCGCGACTACCTCGATCGGGCCCACGCTTTCTACGAAAAATACGGCGGCATCACGGTCATCGGGGGCCGCTTCATCCCCATCATCCGCACCTTCGTCCCCTTCGTCGCGGGCATCGGGCGAATGAACGCCCTCAAATTCTACATCTTCAACCTTGTTGGCTGTTTTGCTTGGGTGAGTCTCTTCCTCGCGGCAGGCTGGTTCTTCGGCCAGATTCCCGCCGTCGAGAAAAATTTCAGCCTCGTCGCCCTCGGCATCATCGTCGTGTCCTTCATTCCGCCCGTGCTGACGGCGATAAGGGCGCGCAAGCCAAAGGCCGGCGAGATCGGCGCTCCGGAGTCCGACAAGAGCGCCGAATAAGGCACGACTCCACGTGCCTTGATCGCGCCTCCCCATGTCTGAGGCGCCCTCCCCTTGTCCGAGGCGCGTCTGTCCTTGCCCCCCCGCTTCTTCCCTCGTTATTTTTGATCCGAAGGGCTTTCCGGATGCGCCACGCCTCCCGGGATGCCCCTCTGGCGGTGGATGACCAAAAGCATCCCGACAAGCCCCGCTTCGGAAGGACCCAATGAACTACGATCGTTTTACCCTCAAGGCCCAGGAACTCGTCCAGGACGCCTCCGGCGAAGCCCGGAAGCGTGACCACTCCGAGATCGCTCCCGAGCATCTTCTCCTCGCCATCCTCGAGCAGGAGGAGGGCGTCGGCGGGGTGCTCGTCGACCGAATCGGGGCGGAGCGGGCGGCCCTCGTCCGCGAGGCGACTGCCCTCGTCGATCGACTGCCAAAGGTCTTCGGCGAGGCGGCCCAAGTCTTCCTCTCTCCCGCGGCCTCCAAGATCCTCGCCAAGGCCGAGGCGGAGGCCGAGGCGATGAAGGACGAGTACGTGGCCGCCGAGCATGTGCTTCTAGCCCTCGCGGGAGGGGAGGGGGCGACGGGTGATCTCTTGCGCAAATTCGGCGTCGTGAAGACGGCCATACTCGAGACCCTCAAGTCCGTGCGCGGCAATCGTCGCGTCACCGACCAGGAGGCCGAGGAGAAGTACCGCGTGCTCGAGCGCTACACCCGGGATCTCACCGCCCTCGCCCGAGCCGAAAAGCTCGATCCCGTGATCGGCCGCGACGAGGAGATAAGGCGGGTGATGCAGGTCCTCTCGCGACGCACGAAGAACAACCCCGTCCTCATCGGCGAGCCCGGCGTCGGCAAGACCGCCGTGGTCGAGGGTCTCGCCAGGCGCATCGTGGCAGGCGACGTCCCCGATTCGCTCAAGAACAAGAAGCTCCTCGCCCTCGACCTCGGCGCCCTCGTGGCGGGCTCAAAATTCCGCGGCGAGTTCGAGGAGCGCCTCAAGGCCGTGATCGAGGAGATCCAGAAATCCGAGGGCGAGGTCATCCTCTTCATCGACGAGCTCCATACCCTCGTCGGGGCGGGGGCCGCCGAAGGCGCGATGGACGCCTCCAACCTCCTCAAGCCGGCCCTCGCCCGCGGCGAGCTCCGCGCCGTGGGCGCCACCACCCTCGACGAGTACCGCAAGCACATAGAGAAGGACGCGGCCCTGGAGCGGCGCTTCCAACCCGTCATGTGCGCCGAGCCCTCGGTTGAAGACACGATCGCGATATTGCGCGGTCTCAAGGAGCGCTACGAGGTCCACCACGGCGTGCGCATCCGAGACGAGGCCCTCATCGCCGCGGCCACCCTCTCCGACCGCTACATCACGAGCCGCTTTCTCCCCGACAAGGCCATCGACCTCGTCGACGAGGCGGCGAGCCGCATCAAGATGGAGATCGAGAGCCAGCCCACCGAGCTCGACCAGGCCGAGCGCCGCCTCCTCCAGCTCACCATCGAAAAGCAGGCCTTGAAGAAGGAGAGCGATACCGCCTCCCTCGACCGCCTCGCCAAGCTCGAGCGGGAACTGGCCGAGCTCGGCGAGAAGCGCGACGCGATGAAGCTGCGTTGGGAAGCCGAGCGCGAAAAGATCGGCGAGATCCGCAAGCTCAAGGAGGAGCTCGAGACCCTTCGCCTCGAGGGCGAGCGCTACGAGAGGGAGGGCAATCTCGCCAAGGCCGCCGAGATCAAGTACGGCAGGCTGATCGCGGCGCAGAAGAAGCTCGACGAGGTCTCGGCCAAGATGAAGGAGGAGCCGGAGGAGGAGCGACTCCTCCGCGAGGAGGTCTCCGAGGAGGATATCGCCCGCGTCGTCTCCACCTGGACCGGCATTCCCGTGTCGAAGATGCTGGCCAGCGAGGCCGAGAAGTACCTCGATCTCGAGGAGCGGCTCGAACGCCGCGTCGTGGGCCAGGACGCGGCCGTCAAGGCGGTAGCCGACGCCATCCGCCGCAACCGCGCGGGCCTCTCCGATCCCAACCGCCCCTTGGGTTCCTTTCTCTTCGTCGGCCCCACGGGCGTGGGCAAGACCGAGCTCGCCAAGGCCCTGGCCGAATTCCTCTTCGCCGACGAGAAGGCCCTCGCGCGCATCGACATGAGCGAGTATATGGAAAAGCACTCGGTGAGCCGCCTCATCGGCGCGCCACCCGGCTACGTCGGCTACGACGAGGGAGGTCAGCTCACCGAGACCGTGCGCCGGAGGCCCTACAGCGTGGTGCTCTTCGACGAGATCGAGAAGGCCCATCCCGACGTCTTCAATGTCCTACTCCAGCTCCTCGACGACGGTCGCCTGACCGACGGCCAGGGCCGACTCGTCGACTTCAAGAATGTCATAGTTATCATGACCAGCAACGTCGGCTCGGATCTCATCCTCGAGGCCAAGGACATGGACGAGGTGCGGAAGGGCATCGAGCTCCTCCTCCGCGGCTCCTTCAAACCCGAGTTCCTCAACCGCATCGACGAGACGGTGGTCTTCGAGCGCCTGGGCAAGGACCGCATCCTCGCCATCGTCGACATCCAGCTCGGATTCCTCGCCTCGCGCCTGGCCGATAGGAACATACATGTCGCGGCGACGGCCGCCGCCAAGGCCTTCCTGGCCGAGGAGGGCTACGACCCCCACTATGGCGCGCGACCCCTCAAGCGGGCTATTCAAGCCCTCGTGCAGAACCCCCTGGCCACCGAAATCCTCGCCGGGCGCATCCGCGAGGGGCAGAAGATCCTCGTCGACGCGAAGGGCGGGAAGATAGTCTTCGCCGAGGGCGTCCTGCCCGCGTCGAAGGCCCGCTCCTGATGGAGGCTCCGCTCCCCATGAATGGCCCGAGCCTTGCTGGGGCTCCCCTTTCGGGCGCGGGGCCGGAGGGCGAGACGCATCAGGGGGCAGGCGACATGGTCGGGGCGGTTTACACCGATTCCCATGCCCATCTCGGCCTCGTGGCCGAGCGGATCGGCGAGGCGGCGGTGGCCGATTTCCTCGGAGCCTATGCCGTTGCCGCCCGCTCGGGGACTGGCGGCCCCCTCCTCCTCGACCCGGGCGTCGATCCCGCCGATCTCCAAACCCGCCTTCGTTTCGCGGCGAGGCTCCTGGGCATCGAGGCCGGGGCGGATGGGCGCCTTCGCTTTCCCGACTGGCTCCGCTTCGCCGCGGGGATCTGGCCCGGCAAGCCCTCCCTCGAAGATCCCGAGGAAGCGGCCAGAGTCCTTTGCCAGTCCATCGATGCCGCCGCGAAGATCGGCGTCGAGGTGGCGGCCATCGGCGAGTGCGGCTTCGATTTCTACCATATGGAGGCCGACGAGGCGAGCCAGGCCCGTCTTTTCGGCATGCAGATCGAGATCGCCGTCGAACGGCGTCTTCCCCTGATGATCCATACGCGGGACGCGGCCAGGGCCACCCTCGATTCGATCGCTGGCGCCGCCGATATTCCGATCATAATTCATTGTTTCGGTTACGGCCCCGAGGAGGCTCGAGCCTTCCTCGATCGGGGCGCATACATCTCCTTCGCAGGGAATATCAGCTACAAGAAGTCCCAGGCCCTCCGCGAAGCCCTCGCCCTCGTCCCCGACGATCGCCTCCTCCTCGAGACCGACTCGCCCTACATGAATCCGGAGCCTCTCCGCGGCAAGGCTTCAACGCCACTCGACGTGGCCCGCAGCTATGCCCTCGCCGCCTCGATCCGCGATACCTCGATCGAGGCCCTCGCTGATCTGATTTCTCGCAACGCCGCTTCCCTGTTTTCTCCCGGAACATGAAAAAACCGCGGCGCGATGCCGCGGTTTTACGTCTTGTTTCCGGTTTTGCTCAGTAGGTCAACAGCGTTGTGGCATGCCTTTGATGGTAAGAGACGAAGTCGGCCGAGCGGCCGTAGGCGAGGATTATGGGCAGCCTCCCGTCCTTCAGGAATTCGGTCGCCTTGACCTGGAATTCGAGGGTGGTCATGCCGCCTTCAAAACGCACGGCCTTGGCGAGGATCTTCGTTTCCTTGACGCGTTGGTGGAAATGGGAAATGCCGAGCTGTTCGCTGAATTCCTGCCTGCCGCCTTTCTCGAAAGCCATCAGCATCCATGAGCCGTCCATGAAGCCCGAACCCAGGCCGATGGCGACCCATCCCGCCGTCGGGGCCTTGATCGCAAGGCTGAGGATCCCGTCCTTGCCGAGGGAGGCTCCGAAGTCCATGCCATTGAGGTCGGCATAGTAGGCGTAGTCGCCCTGCACAACGATGCCGTCGACCTTCGGCGAACTGTCGAGGGGGCTAAGAGGGACGGCGAGCGCGGAAGTCACGAGGGCGACACCAAGGATTGCGGCGACAAGAAGCTTTCGTATCATTAAGAACTCCTTGATGGGGGAATATAAAAAGTAACCTGCGTTACGGCAACTCGAACACTAGGAATTCATGAAGGAGGGAAAGGGGAAGGAGAGGAAGACGCTCGTTCCCTTGCCCTCGGCCGATTCAATCCTGATGCTTCCCCCATGCGCCTCCACGATATTCCTCACGATCAGCATTCCAAGACCGGTGCCGCCGCGATTGGAGGCCGAGTAGAAGGGCTCGAAGACATGCGACAGGACCTCGGGCCCCATGCCCTCGCCCGAATCGGCCACTTCGATCACGAGGAATCTGCCCTCCCGCTTCGCTATGAAGCGGATGGAACCCTTCCGGCCGATCATGGCCTTCCGCGAGTTGTCGGCGAGGTTGTGAAGGGCCCTGAGCACGCGTTCCGCGTCGAGGAGGAGGGATTCCTCGCATTCGATCTTCGTCTCGACGGCTATGCCGGCGGTGGCGAAGCGTTCCTGAAGGGCTCCCGCAAGCCGCATGAGAAGCTCGGTCGCGTTGGTCGGCGCGAGCTCGAGACGGATCTCGCCGCGCGAATAGTCGAGGAACTCGTTGGCGAGCCGCTCGAGCCGCCCTACCTCGGCGATGCAGGACCGGACGAGGGAGGCCACCTTGACGGGATCGCCCTCCTCGAGCTCGATGAGCTGGAGCTGTCCCTTGAGGATGGAGATCGGATTGCGGATGTCATGGAGGATGAGGGAGGAGAATTTGCCGAGGGTCGAGAGCCTCTCGACCTTGAGCTGCTCGTCGTGGATCCTGGCGAGGGCGCGATTGGCCTCCTCGAGCTCGACGTTGCGCTTGCGCAGATCCTCGACGAAGACCTCGTTCGAACTTCTGATGAGGGAGGATATGCCCGTCATCACCGCGAGGGCGATCGAGGTGCGTTCGGCGATCAGGCGCTTGAAGTCCTCTCGCGAGAGATTGAGCACCTTGACGCGATCGCGGGCGATGAGGGTGGCGCTGCGTGGCAGTTCGTCGATGAGGGCGATCTCGCCGAAGAAATGCCCCGGGCCGTGGACGGCGAGAATACTGGGATTTTCCTTGCGGTAGTCCTTCCATATCTCGACATGGCCCTCTATGAGGACGTAGAAACGATCGGCCGCGCTTCCCTCCTCGAAGATGACGGCGCCTTCCCCGAATTCCTCCTCGGAACAGGCGCGCGCGAGAAGGAGTATCTCCTCGTCCTTCAGTCCCTTGAGAAAATAGACGCGCCTGAGCGCCTCGTGGATCTCTTCCTCGGTCATGGTGGCTTCCCCGAACAGGAAAAAAAGAGGCCCTCCCGGCGGGAGGGCCCCAATGGAATTCCGCCTATTACCAGGCGTCGGACATGTCGTCCGGGTCGCGGTTGTCCTCGGCGAAGAGGTCGGTCACGGCCCTCATGTCGTCGAAGTAGATGTAGTAGGACCCGTAGGCCTGCATCGGGTCGCAGAGAATCTTGAAGCCCACCACCTTGATGCCCATGTTGGAGGCGTAGTGGAAATTCCGCTGCACGATGCCCGTCGATCCGTCGGCGCCCTGGGGGGGTATCGCGATCGTCATCTTCTTCCAACCCTGGAAGTTGAGGGTACCCATGGGCAGGGTGTATTCGCGACCGAAGAAGTCGGAAACGATGATTTCCAGGACATTGTCGTAGTTCCTGCCCACCACCCACACGGAAATGGTCTTTGTAATGCCTTCGATCGGGATGGGCTTGGCGGCGCGAACCTCGAAGGAGGTGGAACCGCGGTGGAGAAACTCGACTTTCACGCCGAGGACGTGGGTGTCGGCGACCTGATTGTTGATGTTGAGAAGACGCTCGTCGGGGAGCGGATCGTTGGCCTTGCCTGCCGGTCCGCCGAGAAAGAGGCGGGCGCTTATGAATCCCGAGTCGGTGGACATCGTGGGATACCAATAGCCCTCTTCCTCGAACTTGTCGACGGAGACTTCCTTGAGCTTCTGCTGGGCGGTGTCGACCCCGATTTCGGCGGCATTGGGGGCCCCTACGGTCGTGGG
>DATKTD010000298.1:0-19341 GCA_035531315.1 Rectinemataceae bacterium | reverse complement strand
GACCCCCTGTATGACGGGGTAGTCCCTGAGATAGATGCGCTCGAGGAGGAGGCGCCCCATCCCCGGCCAGGAGAAGGTCGTCTCGGTGAGGATGGCGCCGGCCAGGAGGGCGGAGAATTGGAGCCCGAGCATCGTGACAATTGGGATGAGCGCGTTTTTGAGCGCGTGACGGTAGACCACGAACTTCTCCGCCACGCCGCGGGCCCTGGTGGCCAGCACGAAATCGGACTTGAGGGAGTCGAGCATGTTGGCCCGGGTGAGGCGGATGAAGACCCCCGAGAGGGTCAGGCCGAGGGTGATCGAGGGAAGGGCCAAATGCCACATGACGTCGCCGAACTCGAAGAACTTGCCCTTCATGAGGGTGTCGAGGACGTAAAAGCCCGTGCGGTCGAAATCCGAGGAGTCGATCCTCATGCCGATCCGGCCAGCTATCGGAAACACATTGAGGAAGACGCCGAAGAACATCTGGAGCATGAGCCCCATCCAATAGACGGGTATGCAGTAGGTGATGTTCGCGAAGAACCTAATGGCGGAATCGCCGCCGGTGCGGCGCCTCCTCGCGGCCCGCACCCCGAGCGGAATGCCGACGCCGAGGGTGACGAGAAGACCCGTGAAGGTGAGCTCGATGGTGGCGGGGAGCTTCTGGATGATCGGGGTGATCACGTTCTCGTTCAGGATCATCGATTTTCCCAGATCGAAGCGCGCGAGCTGGCCGAGATAATCGAAATACTGGGCGAGGAGGGGCTTGTTGAGACCGAGGGCCTCCTTCTTCGCCTGGATGACCGACTCGGGGGCGTGGCCGCCGAGCATGGCCGAGACGGGATCGCCCGGCATGACTCGAAGCACCACGAACACGAGGGTGAGGAGAACGAAAAGCATGGGAATGGTAAGGACAACCCTCCCCACGAGATAGCTGAGGATACGTTTCATCGGCGCCTCTTCCGGCTTGGTTGTCGCCGCGCGGGTGCGGGGTCGCCATGGCCGACGCCAGCAACCACCGCAATATGCATGGGCGATCGCCGGATTATCGACGCGCATCTTGGAACTGTCAAGTAAAGGTTTGTACACAGGGCGCCGCGGGGAGAATACCTGTTACAAAGCATCCCCTCCGGTATATATATTCATGCCTGCAAAAAGGCTGCACCAAGGACTTCCATATGAGCGTCATGGATATCGATGAATTCCCGAAAAGCGGCTCGATCGCTGAACTTCTCGCCCTCTGCGTCGACCGGCGCCTCAGCTTCGCGGCCTGGCGGCTACCCGGCGAGGAGGACCGTTTCGTCGCGATCCAAAAGGACAACAGACCCGAGGAAGTCGCGGAACTTCACGAGCTCCTCGATAGCGGGGCCTTCGTCGTCGCCCCCTTCCGCGGCGACGGGGATCGGAAGCGTTTCGCCATCAGGCCCGACATCCTCGTCCGCAACAGCCTCGATGCGGCGACGGCCGAGGAAATCCTCGCCTTGCCCGGATTTCCGGAGGGAAGCCTGGGCTCGGGAGGCGGCCAGGCCGTCGGCTTCGAGGACTATCTCGAACAGGTCCGCGGCATCGTGGACGCGATACGGGGCGGCAGCTTCGACAAGGTCGTCCTGTCGCGCGTCAAGACGGTCGAAGGGCGCTTCCGACCCCGCCTCGGCGAGCTCTTCGAACTCCTCTGCGAAGCCTACGCGAAGGCCTTCGTCTATCTCTTCCAGGTCGAGGGCGAGTGTTGGATCGGAGCGAGCCCCGAGGTCCTCCTCTCCTCCCGCGGCGACAGGCTCGTCACCGTGTCGCTCGCCGGCACGCGACCCTACAGCGAGGCCAATCGCGACGTCGCCGTCTGGAACGGCAAGGAGAGGGCCGAACAGGACCATGTCACGAGACAGATCGAGGGAATACTCAGGGAGTTTTCGGTCGAGGGGGTCGCGCGTTCAGAACTCGCGACGAGAAGGGCGGGCAACCTCCTCCATCTCTGCAGCGAATTCGCATTCCCCTACGCCGCCGTCGCCTCCAGACTGGGCCCCTTCGTCGAGGCCCTGCATCCGACCTCGGCGGTCTGCGGAATCCCGAGGGCCGGGGCCATGGAGCTGATCGCCGCGATCGAGGGCCACGAGCGCGGCTACTACGCGGGCTACCTCGGCCCCGTCGGCCCCCTCGCGGGCAGCGGCGCCGCGGACGGCGGCACGGCGAAGGGCGGCGCCGCGGACGGCGCCGGCGATGTAGACGGAGCCACAGCCCCCGGAGGCGTACAGCTCTTCGTCAACCTCCGCTGCATGCGGGTATCGCCGGAGCGCCTCGAACTCTTCGTCGGCGGCGGCATCACCGCGGGTTCCGTGCCGGAGGACGAATGGGAGGAAACTGAGATGAAGGCCCGAACCCTCCTTTCCATCATCGAGGAGGTCTCCTGACATGCCCCAGCCCCGCCAGCACGTCGCCGACCTCGCCGAGATATGCCGCCGGAGGGGCGTGGCGAAGATAGTGATCTCGCCAGGATCGCGCAACGCGCCCCTCATCGACGCCTTCTATCGGAGCTTCGGAGACGACTGCATCGGCCTCGTCGACGAGCGGAGCGCCGCCTTCTTCGCCCTCGGCCTCGCAAGCAGGATCGGGAAGCCCGTGATTCTCCTCTGCAGTTCCGGCTCGGCCCTCCTGAACTACGCCCCGGCCCTCGTCGAGGCCCGTTACCAACGGGTCCCCCTCATCGCGGTCACGGCCGACCGCCCGCCCTCCTGGATCGACCAGCAGGACAACCAGACCATACGCCAGGAAGGCGTCTACGCCAATTACGTCCGCGGCAATTATACGCTTCCCGCGGCGATGGTCTCTGACGACGATCTCTGGTTCGCGCAACGCGTCATGAACGAGGCGATCAACGCCAGTCTCGGGCCGCCGCGGGGTCCGGTCCATGTCAACGTCCCCCTCGAGGAGCCCCTCTACCTGCCCCTGCCCCCAGCCTCGGAGCGTCTCAGGCTGATGGAGCCCGACCCGGGCCCGCGGGGCCGCGAACTCTCCCCCGACCTCGTCCGCGCATGGACCGGGGCCGCGTCCATCCTCGTCGTCCACGGCCAGGATTCGGCGCCCTCGCCCTCGACGGAGGCCCTCGGCCGTCTCGCCCTCGATCCCCGCGTGGCCGTGGTCGCCGAGAACATCGCCAACGTCGAGGCTCCGGGCCTCATCCACAATCCCGAGCTCCTCCTCGCCCGCGCCGGCGCGGCCAGACCCGACACGCCCGAGCTTCTCGTCAACTCCGGCGGCCAGGTCGTGTCGAAGAAGCTCAAGGGATTCCTCCGCGGCGCCCCGATCGCGGAGGGCTGGAGGGTGGGCCTGGACGAGGGCATCGTCGACACCTACCAGCAGGCGACGAGGCTGATCTCCTGCCCCCCCGAGGCCCTCTACGAGGCCCTCGCCGAACTCCCCATCCCCCCCTCCTCTTCCGACTACGGCGATGTCTGGCGCCGGGCCGAGACGAAGGCCAGGGTCGAGCGCGAAACCCTCCTCGAAGGCCTCCCCTTTTCCGACCTCAGGGCCATCGGTAGGGTTCTGCGCGCCCTCCCCGCCGGCTCGGTTCTCGAGCTCGGCAACAGCGCAATCATCCGCTACGCCCAGTTCTTCGACCCGATTCCCGGCGTCGAGTGCCACGGCAATCGCGGCGTCTCGGGCATCGACGGAAGCCTCTCCACCGCCGTCGGCTCGGCCACCGCCGTCGGCTCGGCCACCGCCTCGGGGAGGCTCACCCTCTGCCTCCTCGGCGACCTGAGCTTTCTCTACGATTCGAACGGCCTCTGGAACAAGGCCCTGCCGAAGGGGCTCAGGATAGCCGTCGTCAACAACGGCGGCGGGGGCATCTTCGCCCTGATCGGGGCCCCCCTCCGAGACATGCCCCACAGGGGCTTCATCGAGGCCCAGCACCCCGTCGACATCGGAGCCCTGGCCGGGGCCTTCGGTCTCCGCCATTTCTCCTGCCGCGACATGGCCGGACTCGACGAGACCCTCCCCGGCTTTCTCGATCCCGAGGAAGGACCCGCGCTCTTGGAGATTGTGACCTCTGCCGAAATCAATCCCGGCGTCTACCGGGAAATCCTGGGCGGTCGCTGAGGCGGCCGGCACGGGACATAGTCGAAAGCGCCGCCGCGCGGGCGGGGCGCAAAAACGAGCGATGGAGCGAAGCACGATGAGCGAAACGAGGAACTGGAAGACCATCAAGGACTACGAAGAGATCCTTTTCGACTTTTTCGAGGGGATCGCGAGGATCACGATCAACAGGCCGCGCTACCGCAACGCCTTCACCCCGGACACGACGAAGGAACTCTGCGACGCGATGAACTACTGCCGCGAGGCGCCCGAGATCTCGGTGGTGGTCCTCACCGGCGCAGGCGACAAGGCCTTCTGCTCGGGCGGCGACCAGAACGCCAAGAGCCACGCCGGCTACATCGGCAAAGACGGGGTGCCCCGCCTCAACATCCTCGACTTCCAGAAGCAGATCCGCTCGATACCCAAGCCCGTCATAGCCATGGTCAACGGCTACGCCATCGGCGGGGGTCACGTCCTCCACGTGATCTGCGACCTCTCCATAGCCTCGGACAACGCCCGCTTCGGCCAGACGGGTCCGAGGGTCGGCAGCTTCGACGCGGGCTTCGGCTCCTCCTACCTCGCGCGGGTCGTGGGCCAGAAGAAGGCCAGGGAGATCTGGTTCCTCTGCGAGCAGTACACGGCGGCGGAGGCCCTCGAAATGGGCCTGGTCAACAAGGTCGTCCCCTTCGCCGAACTCGAGGACGAGACCGTCAAATGGTGCAAGAAGATCATGGAGCACAGCCCCCTCGCGCTCCGGATGATCAAGGCGGGCCTGAACGCCGAACTCGACGGACAGGCGGGCATCCAGGAGCTCGCCGGCGACGCCACCATGCTCTACTACATGACCGAAGAGGCGAAGGAGGGCCGGGACGCCTTCCTCGAAAAACGCAAGCCCGACTTCGGCAAGTACCCGAAGCTGCCCTGAGGGGCGACTCGAAACAAGGCGCAATTATGACGATAAAGGCCGAGATAAGGCGGGCGACCTTCCGCTTCGCAAGGATGGCGACGACCTCGCGGGGGACCCTGGTCGACAAACCGGTGTCCTTCATCCTCCTCCGCGACCTGGCGGCCCCCGAGGTCTTCGGCATCGGCGAATGCTCCCTCTTCCCCGGCCTCAGCGCCGACGACAGGCCCGACTTCGACGCCAAGCTCGCGGCGACCGTCGGCGCCATCAACGAAGGGGCCGATCCCGAGCTCGCGTCCTGGCCCTCCATCGCCTTCGGCCTCGAGACGGCCCTGGCCGACCTCGAGGGCGGCGGACGACGCCTTCTCTTTCCCTCGGCCTTTACCGAGGGCAGGGCCGCCATCCCCATCAACGGCCTCATCTGGATGGGCGGCCTCGACGATATGAGGGCCCAGATCGAAGCCAAGCTCGCCGAGGGCTTCCGCTGCATAAAGCTCAAGATAGGCTCCGCCGCCTCCGCGGGCGGCGGAGGCCTCGATTTCGAGGAGGAATTCGACATACTCTCCCGCCTCCGCGGCCGCTACGCCCCGGGAGACCTCGAGATCAGGGTCGACGCCAACGGGGCCTTCGCCCCGACCGAGGCCATGGCCAAGCTCGAGCGTCTGGCCACCCTCGGCCTCCACAGCATCGAACAGCCGATCGGAGCCGGGCAGACCGAGGCCATGGCGAGGCTCTGCGCCACGACGCCCCTGCCCATCGCCCTCGACGAGGAGCTCATCGGCATTTCCTCGATCGAGGCGAAGCGAAGCCTCCTCGACGACATCGCGCCCCAGTACATCATCCTCAAGCCGGGCCTTCTCGGCGGACTCGCCTCGGCCGACGAATGGATCGGTCTGGCCTCCTCTCGGGGCATCGACTGGTGGGCAACCTCGGCCCTGGAAACCAACCTGGGGCTCAATGCCATCGCCCAATGGACCTACGCGAGGGGCTGCGCCCTCCGCCAGGGCCTGAGCACCGGAAAACTCTTCGAAAGCAATATCGCCTCGCCCCTCGAACTCAGGGGCGAGGAACTCCGCTACCTTCCGGAGCGGGGCTGGGACTTCTCGATACTCGATCATGGCAATTAGTAGCAGCTCGGCCCGCGGAGGCGGCCCCCTCGCCGCAGCGGGATTTTTCCTCGGCGGTCGCCACGTTCCCGCCGGGGAGCTCGAGGCATTCTGCCGCGACTCCATCGCCGGGGGACATCTGCCGCCCTGGGAGGAGGCGGCCCTCCGCTTCATCCTCGACTGGCTCGGCCCCGAGGAGAGCATCGTCCAGCGCTCCTCTGGCACCACGGGCAGGCCGAAGGACCTCGTCCTGGCCAAGACGGCGATGGCCGGTTCGGCGCGGAACACCTGCGATTTCTTCGGCCTCAAGCCCGGCGATTCGGCCCTCCTCTGTCTCCCCGTCGACTACATAGCCGGCAAGATGATGATAGCGCGGGCCCTGGTGGGAGGCCTGGACCTCCTCATCACGGAGCCCTCGGGGAGGCCGCCCATCCCCCGTAGGCGCGTCGATTTTTGCGCCATGGTACCCCTCCAGGTCGAAGCCAGCCTGGCCGCCGGTCCGGAGCTCGGGCGCATCGGCACCCTCATCATCGGCGGGGCCGAAATCTCCCCCGAACTCGAAAAGGCCCTCGGTTCCGAGACCGTATCGGCCTGGGCCACCTACGGAATGGCGGAGACCTGTTCCCAGGTCGCCCTCCGCCGCGTCAACGGGGACAGGCCGGAGAAGGTCTACACGGCCATGCGCGGCGTGAGGCTGAGCCTCGACGAACGCGACTGCCTGGCGATCGAGGCGGACTGGCTCGGCGGGAAGGTGCAGACAAACGACGTCGTCGAAATGCTCGACGACCTACGCTTCCGCTGGCTCGGTCGTTTCGACAACCTCATCAATTCGGGCGGCCTCAAGATTGTGCCCGAGGAGCTCGAGGCCCTCATCACGGAAAAGACGGGCCGGGCCTGCGCCGTCATCGGCCTTCCCGACACGCGGCTCGGGACCAAGGTGGCCGTGGTCTTCGAAGACGGCGCCACCGGAAGCACCTCCGAGCTCGCGAGCCTCCGCGGCCTCCTTGAGGGGGAGCTCCCCCGCCAGGCCCTCCCCCGCGAGATCCTCGCCGTCGCGGAACTGCCACGCAACGCCTCCTTCAAGCTGGATCGCAAGCGACTCGCCGCCCTCCTCGGCCTCGGCTGAGGCGCCGATCCGCTGAAGCCCCGCGGCAGCGCGGCGGCGCCACCTCCCCGATGTTTGGCGGACAAAAAAAGGCCGGCCCAGCGGGGCCGGCCTTATCATCGGAAGCTATCCTTACTTCTTGAAGGCGACGTTGTCGTAGTTGAAGATGAGGGTCGGGCCGATCTTGACGCCCGTCACGTTCTTCTTCGTGAAGACATTGAGGTTGCCCTGGAAGAGGGGGATGCAGGGGACTTCGTCCGTCCACATCTTCTGGATCTCGGTGAAGATCGGTCCGCGGGTCTTCTCGCTCGTGGCCTGCTGCTCCTTCACGAAGAGGGCGTCCCAAGCCTTGTCGGAGAAGAAGATTCCCTCGCCGGCCGAGGCGTCGGTCTGCGCGAAGGCGGCGGTGTAGTCGTCCGGATCGAGGTAGTCGGGATACCAGCCGAGGAAGAAGGCGGCCATCTGCTTGTTGTTGAACTGCTGCTTGTAGGTGGCCCACTCGGCGCTCTTGAGGGTGACCTTGATCATCGGGGTCTTCTCGAGCTGAGCCTTGACGACTTCGGCCACGTTGACCTCGGTGTCGCCGTAGTGGCTCGTGGTGTACCAGAGGTCGAAGGCGAAGGGCTTGGCCTTGGAATAGCCGGCCTTCTTGAGAAGGGCCTCGGCCTTGGCGACATTGCCCTTTTCGCCATAGACGGTCTTGAAGTTATCGGTGTGGTAGCTCATGCCCATCGGGATCATCGAATAGAGGGGAGCCTGCTGGCCGAGGAAGACCTTCTGGTTGATCTCGGACCTGTCCATCAGGGCGGCGACCGCCTGGCGGAGGGTCTTGTCCTTGAAGACGCTGACATCGCAGTTGAAGTTCAGGAAGCGGATCTGGGCGCCGGGGAGCTTCTGGTAGTCGAGCTTGCCGGCCTTGGCGAGGTCGGTGATGTCGGAGGGATTGAGGGTCTTGAAGGCCACATCGATGTCGCCCTTCTCGATCGCGAGGCGCATGGTCGTCGCGTCGGCGAAGTACTTGATGATGACCTTCTTGATGGGGGGCTGCTTCCCGTAATAGCCGGGATTGGCCTCGAGGACGACTTCCTCGTCGCGCTTGAAGGAGGTGACCTTGTAGGGGCCGAGGCCCACGAGGGCTCCGCCGGGCAGCTCGGAGGGATCATGGACGATCTTGTCGACCGGGTAGACGTTGGGGCTGACCGGGAAGTAGACGGGGTCGCCGGCGACGAGGGCGGGGAAGAATCCCGTCGGTGCCTTGAGCACGAACTTGACGGTGAGAGGATCGACGACCTGGACTTCCTTGACGAAGGTCGTCACGAGCCACGAGGGGTCGCCGTTGAGCTTGGCGACGCGATCGACGCTCCACTTGACGGAGGCGGCGTCGAAGGGGGTGCCGTCGGTGAACTTGAGATTCGGGCGGAGCTTGAAGGTATACTCCGTGCCGTCGGCGTTGACCGTGTAGCCCGTGGCGAGGCCGGGGACGACGTCGGTGGTGCCGGGCGTGTAGGTGAGGAGGCCCTTGTCGATGTTCTGGAAGATCTCCCAGGTGTGGAAGTCGTAGGAACTTGCGGGGTCCATGTCCGTGACCTTGTCGGTCGTACCGTAGACGAGGACATTCTGGGCCGCGATGGACGCTCCGGCGAGCACCATTGCGAGCCCCAGGGCGAGGATTGCGAATCGCTTCATTTTGCCTCCTGATCGGCATGAAGAAAGTTGGTCAATTATTCGGCGTCGCATTTGCGCCGTCAAGCGAAAAGCGACGCTTCCACGCGGTCAGGCATTTCGTATAGAATGGCTGGATACGAGTCGGCCGAACTTCGATGCGATCGAGGGACCGGCTCCTGCGGAGGCGCCATGAAATTCTTCGCGAAACGCTTCGTCGAGGAATTCCTTTTGTATTCCAGTCAGTTCATCGTCTTCTTTGTCCTGATGCTCGCTCTGATTCCATCTTCGGACGCGCTCCAACCGGCGTCCCTCCTCATGGTTTCGGCCTTCCTCCTCATCCAGATAGGCCTCCTGGCCATTCAGGGCCAATCGCCGCTTCTTCGCTTTCTCTATTCTTTTATCACCCCGGCGGGCTACGCCCTCGTCCGGAGCCTCGGCGGAACCTTCATCCTCACCGACATGGGAAACCTCTTCATCTGGGGGGCGGCCTTCTACATCGGCCTCTTCCAGTCCCTTTCGATAGCCTTCCGCGACCGGCTCGTCCAAAGCTTCACCGAAACATTCCTCGCCATCGGCTCCGTCGTCATCTATGTATTTTTTTATTACTACCTCGACCTCCGGGTCGGACTCTCCGCGGCCCTCTCCACGGGTAGCCTGGATATCGCGGGCTTTCGCAAGGCCCTCGACATACGCTCCTTCCCGAAATCGATATTCGCCTTCGTGGCCTCGCCCCAGCACGCCTTTTTCGCCTTCGGCGCCGCGATCTTCGCCGCCCTCCTCCTCGCCAACCGCGTCCGCGTCCTCTCCCTCCGCAACCGCATCTCCGGTCTCTTCGGGGAGAGCCGCCTCTCCTCGCCCGTGCCGAGACCCGGTCCCGCCCTGGGCGAGGAGATACAGGTCGTCGTCCTCTCGGCCGACGTCCTCGACTTCACCGGCTTCGCCTCGCGCCTCACCGCCTCGCGCGCGGTCGATGTCCTGAACCGCTACTACTCGCTTTGGGGCATCGTCGCGGAGCGACACCATGGAGAGGTCGTCGGGGTCACCGGCGACTCGATCCTCGCGGTCTTCGGCCTCCTCGGCGACAAGGACGCGGGAGAGGCGGCGGTGGCCACGGTCGCCGACTTCCTCGAGGCCATGCCCGGCCTGCAGGACGACCTCCGGGCCGCCTCCCTTCCCGCCCTCGGCGGCGTCAGCATCGGAATCCATTCCGGCACCATCGTCGCCGGCGACCTGGGCCTGCCGGGCCAGCGGCGCATCGGCGTCTTCGGCGACGCCGTCTCGGTCGCGGCGCGGCTCGACTCCCTCTGCCGCGAGTTCAAGCAGGACCTCCTCATCTCGCAGCCCGTGTTCCGCCAACTTGGTCTAGAAACCCAGGCCCGCTTCGACAAGCTCGGCGAGGTCCTCCTCCGCAACGGGGTCCAGCCCATGCCGGTCTACGGCTTCAAATGAGGGGATTAGACGTTATGAGAAACAGCAATAAAACCGAGTCGACCCTCGGATCGCCCGCACACGGAGCCCCCTCCACCGGCTCGCCGAAGGGGCTGGGCTCAAACGCCTCGCCCCCTGCTCCGGCGCCGGTCTCCTTTCGCCGGCTCCTTCCCGCGAAGCCGACCCTGGGCCTCCTCGCCCTCGGCGCCATCGTCGCCCTCCTTTCCGCCTGCTCCGCCCGCCTCGACAGCCGGCTCGACGCCGCGGGGGGGGCCGACGTTTCGGCGAAGGTGAGCATGCCCGAAAGCCTGGCGGCCAAGCTCCGGGCCATGGCGGGGATGCCCGCCTCGGTCCCCCTCTTCGACGCCTCGGCCGCGAGGAAGGCCCTGGAGGCCAGACCCGGCGTCTCCGCTGTCAAGGCCAGCTGCCCCGACCCCGACTCCCTCGACCTCGCGGTATCGGTCACCGACCTCGCCGCAGCCCTCGCCGCCCCCGATATCGCCGGCCTCGTCGAGCGCGACGCCACCGGGGGCACGCAGCGCCTCCGGATCCGGCTCTCGCGCGAGCACGGGAAGGCCCTCCTCGCCCTCGTGCCCGGCCTCGACCCATCCCTCGTCGAGGCCCTGTCTCCCCCGGCCCTCGGGGGAGACGACTACAGCAAACAGGACTACCGGGAAGCCCTCGGGAGCATCATCGGCACGAAGTCCCTGCCTGCCCTCGACGCGGCCTCGGTCTCGATGACGGTAAAGGTGCCCGGCGACATCGTCTCCTACTCGGGGGGCAAGGCCGAAGGCTCCACCTGGAGCGTCTCCGTCCCCCTCCTCGACATACTCGTCCTCGAAAAGCCCATCGAACTGACCCTCTCCTGGAGGTGAGCATGGCTCGAGCACGCGGCGGCGCGATCATCCTCATCCTGGCCCTTTCGTGGTCGGGAAGCGTCCTTGCCCAATCGGCCGCGACGGCGGTGCCCCAGGCCGCGGCGGCGCCCCAGGCCGCGGCGGCGCAGCCCTCCGCTCCCTACGTCTTCGCCTACAGCTACCACAAGGGCGACAGGTACCGCGTGCTCTCGGAGGTCAGCGAGGACATTTACGTGAACCATGTCCTCGCCAAACGCGCGGAAATAATGAACAGGATCGCCTTCGAGACGGCCGAGGCCGCCCCGGACGGCAACTCGGGAACCCTGGCCGGCACCTTCGTCACCTCGGAGCGGGCCAATGGCGACACGAACTACGTGGTCACCGGGCAATACGACTCGAAGTTCGCGCGGGACCGCCTCGGCGTCTATACGATAGCCCCGAACTACTTCATGCCCGTGGTCCGCGACGTGCCGACCTTCCCCGACCGGCCCCTGTCGCCCGGGGACACCTGGACCGCCCCCGGCGAGGAGAGGCACGATCTCAGGCAGGGTTTCGGCATTCCCGACCCCTATGTCATACCCTTCGTGGCCGGCTACAGCTATGTCGGGCCGGAAATCAAGGACGGACGCCCGACGCGGCGTCTCACCGCGCGTTATACGATTTATTACGAACCTCCGGTGCCCCGCGAATACTCCGACGTCTATCCCGTGCAGATCTCCGGCTTTTCCGACCAGACGATCTGGTGGGACGAGGCCTACGCCCAACCCTCCTCCTACGAGGAGCGTTTCAAGATCGTCTTCGACCTCTCCGACGGGACGACGATCGAATACCGCGGCACCGCGGGCGCCTCCTTCGTCGAGGCCAAACTCATGGACAGGGAGGCCCTCAAGGCCGAGGTCGAAAAGGCCGTGGGCGGACTCGAGGGCGTGACGGTCAAGACCGTCCCCGAGGGGGTGGCCATCACCCTCGAGGACGTGCGGTTCTCCGCCGATTCGGCGGCCCTCGCCCCGGCCGAGCTCGCCAAGATCGCCACGATCTCCGAGATCCTCAAGGCCCATCCCGATCGCGACATCATCGTCGCCGGCCACACCGCCCTCGCGGGCACGGAGGAGGGGCGGATGGCCCTCTCGATCGCCCGGGCCAGGGCGGTGGCCGACCGCCTCGTCGCATTGGGGGCCCGCGACGCCCTCCATATCCAGGTCGAGGGATACGGAGCCGACAGACCGATCGCCGACAATTCGACGCCGGAAGGCATGGCGCGCAATCGGCGCGTCGAGATCGTTATCCGCGAAAACTGAGGAGGAGACCTTGTTCAGCCTCGAAGCGATTTCCAAAACCTATTCCGGTTCGACGCGCAAGGCCGTCGATTCCCTCGATCTCGCCATCGGCGACGGAGAGATATTCGGCTTCCTCGGACCGAACGGCGCCGGCAAAACCACTACCATCAGGATTCTCACCGGCGTCATCGCCCCCGACACGGGGCGCGTGAGCATCGACGACATCGACCTCGGGAAGGAAGCGCTCGCGGCCAAGGCCCGCTGCGGCTCCGTGCCCGACAATCCGGAGCTTTGGAATCGGCTCAAGGCCCGCGAGTACCTCGATTTCATCGGAGACGTATACGGCGTGGCGACGGCGGAGAGGAGACGGAGGATCGCCGAGCTCGCGGGCCGCTTCGCCATCGACGATGTCCTCGGCGCCTCGATCGGGACCTTCAGCAGGGGCATGAAACAGAAGCTCTGCGTCGTCGGCAGCCTCCTCCACGATCCACACAATTGGATCCTCGACGAACCCATGGTGGGCCTCGACCCCCAGGCCTCCTTCGACCTCAAGGAACTCATGCGCGAAAGGGCCACGGCGGGCGGCTGCGTCTTCTTCTCCACCCACGTCCTGGAGGTCGCGGAGAAACTCTGCGATCGCATCGGCGTGATCTCGGGCGGCCGTCTCCTCTTTACCGGCAGCCTCGAGGATCTCCGGGCCCTCCGCGCCGGCGCGAAGGAGGCCGGGGAAGCGGTGAGGGGCGAGAGCCTCGAGCGCCTCTTCCTCGACCTCGTCGAGAACGGCGCTTCCTGATGCGCGCCTTTCCCGCCCTCGTCGCCCTCGACCTCCGCGCGACCTTCGGCTGGAAGCCCCTCGGGGAATACAAGGGGCTTCGCGACTGGCTCAAGCTCGCCGGCGCCGTCCTCCTCGGCATCCTCCTCGTCGGAGACATCGGCTTCGTCTTCGTCAGCTCCGCCCTCACCCAATACCAGGCCTTGAAGGGCCAGGGCCTCGAGGGACTCCTGCTGCTCAACGGGGCCATCATGGCGAGCGTCGCCGTGTTCTTCCTCGGCTTTATCATGATCCTCTCGGGTTGGAGCCTCTCCCCCCAGGAGACGCAGCTCTTTACCCTGCCCCTGGGCGACCGGGAGCTCCTCGGCGCGAAATTCGCCGTCACCTTCCTTTCGCAGGCCGCCATCGGCCTCTTCCTCTTCGGGACGAGCCTCGCGGTCTTCGGCATCTCGGAGGCCCCGCCGCCCCTCTGGTGGGTCGTCGGTCTCGCCGTCGCCCTTGCCCTGCCCCTGTACGCCCTCGCCCTCGCCTGGCTCGTCCTCGTGCCCCTCATGTCGGTCGCGCGCTTCATCCGGAGCCGAAACGGCATCCTCCTCGTCTCCGGCCTCGTCGGGGCGGGCTTCGCCGTCGCCTTCAACCTCTATGTCCAGAACTCCATGGCCCGGCTTTCCGACCCCGCCTGGATCCTCGCCAACTACGCGGGACCGGGCAGTGTGCTGAACCTCATGGGCTCGACATGGCCACCCACCCTCTTCGCCTGGAAGGCCCTCTCGGCCGCGGCCGCCGGGAGATGGCCCGAAGCCCTCGCCATCGGCCTCGGCCTCCTCGCGGGCGGCCTCGCCACCTCCGCCCTCGCGGTCCTTCTTCTCGGCGGTCTCTGGAAAAAGAGCGTGGTAGCCTTCGGCGAGGGAAGACTCCGCCGCCTCGAGGCGGGTACGACGAAGGCCTTCATCGAAAGACATTTCCGACGAGGGCCGCGCGGCCTTGCCCTCTTTCTCCGCGAATGGCGGCTCATGAACAGGGAGCCGCGCTTCTTCCTCAACGGCCCCTTCATCGTCGTGCTCATGCCCCTCATCCTCGCCGTGATGTATGTCGCCCAACGCGATAATCTCTCGCAGCTGCAAGGGCTTTTCGTCGGCCCGGAAGGGCGGCGCAACGCCTTTCTCGCCGCGATGAGCCTGGGCGCCTTCCTCGGCTCCTCGACGAGCGTCGCCGCCACCGCCCTCTCCCGCGACGCGAAGGCCCTGCCCGCCCTCCTCGCCCTGCCCGTCAGCGGCTTCGCCTACATGATGGCCAAGCTCTCCCACGCCCTTGCCTGGGCCTTCGCCGGCGCCCTGATCGGCGCCGTCTCTCTCGGGCTCTTCGCCGGCCTCGACGCCGTCAACATCGTCGGGGCGATCTTCGCCTCCCTCGCCTTCTCGGCCCTCGCCAACCTCGTGGGTCTCTGGATCGACACCGCCCATCCCCGACTCGCCTGGGACAATCCCATGGCCGCCCTCAAACAGAATCCCAATTCCGTCTTCGTGATCCTCGGATCGATCGCGGCCCTGGCCGGCCTGGACTGGCTCGGCGTCGCGTTGAGGATCGGTACGGGAGGCCTCGCCGCCTTGATCGGCGGCGGTTGCGGCCTCGCCTTCGCCCTCGGCCTCGCGGCCTATTCCCGCTTCGCCGAGAGAAAACTCAGCGTCATCGAGCCGCGCTGACGACCGACCGCCTTGGGGCGATCGGTCCGAAGCGCCCAATCAGAGGAAACGAAACATGAGAAGAAAGTCCCTGCGCCTCGCGACGAGAATCGTTTTCGGAATCGGCATCCCCGTCCTCGCCGTCGTCATCGCCCTCGTGGTGATGGGAAACCGCGAATTATACGACCGGGCCCTCGGAGCGGCCACCGAGAACGCCACCCTCACGGCCCAGGAGCGAGCCGCCGCGGCGGGGGAATTCCTCGCCTCGGGCATGCAGATCGCCCGCGACCTCTCGGCCTTCGCCTCGACCTATCCCTCGCTGCCCCGCGAGCTGCGTAGGACGGTCCTCACCGAGGCGCCCAAGCCCCTCGTCGAGGAGTCGAAGGGCATCCATGGCACCTGGTACCTTTTCGAACCCAACGTCGTGGACGGCAGGGATGCCGAGTTCCGTGGCAAGCCGGGCCACACCAAGGCGGGGGTCCTCGCCCCCTATTGGACGAGCGACGAAGGCAAGGCCACCCTCGACTACGCCACCCTCGACGCCGAAGGCACGGTCGGCAGCTTCTACACCGAGCCCAAGCGACTCGACGCCGAATACCTCACCGACGTCTATTCCTTCACGGGTCTCCACGGCGAACAGGTGCAGGCCGTCTCCTTCTGCGTACCCATCCACGTCGGCGGCCGCTTCGTCGGCGTCGCCGGCGTCGATTACTCCCTCGCGCCCATCCAGGACTTCGCTCTCTCACTCACGAAGGGGGGACGCTACGCCTTCATCGTGTCGGGCGATCGCAAGATGGTCGCCTACCCCAAGTCCGAGGAGATCGGCAAGCCCATGGCCGAGGTCCTGCCGACGACCTCTAAAACGCAGCAACTCGTCGAGCGGATGGCCCGCGACGAGTCGATCAGCTTCGTCGAGGCCTCGCCGCTTACCGGAAAGCCCACCCTCACCATAGGCGTGCCGATGTCGAAGGGCAGCCTTCAAGCCCCCTGGTATTTCTTCGTGGGAATTCCCTACGAAGAGATAATCGCCCCCGTGCGCGCCTCGACCCTCCGCACGGCCGCGATGGGGGCCTTCGCCGTCCTCGTGATCCTGGCCCTCATCCTTCTCGTCGCGCGCATTTCGCTCAGGCCCCTCGCCAGGCTCGACGCGGCCCTCCGCGACGTCGCCCAGGGCGAGGGCGACCTCAGCCGACGACTCGAGGTCCGCAGCGACGACGAGCTCGGCCGCGTCGCCGATTCATTCAACCGCTTCGCCGAGAGCATCGCGGCCATGATAAGGACCATCCAGGAGACCGCGGGGATGCTGTCCGGCGAGGGGAAGGAACTCGAGCGCGATGTCGGCCTCGTCATCGGCGAAGCCGGAAGGATCAGGGAATCCGCGAAGGTCGCCCGCGATCTCGCGGAGGAGCAGAGCGGGGCGGCGAGCCACACGACGGCCGCGATGAACGACATCAACGAGAGCGTCGCCGGCCTCGGCGCCTCGATCGAAACCCAGGCCGCCGGTGTCGCGCAGAGCTCCGCCTCGATCGAGGAGATGGTGGCCAACCTCCACGGCATGGGTTCCTCGGTCGCCCACATGGCGGAGGAATTGGGCAGGCTCGTCGCCTCCTCGGAGGAGGGCAGGCGCAAGATCACCGGAGCCTCCGAGGCCTCGGCCGAAATCGCGCGACAGTCGAGACGCCTCCTCGACACCAACGCCCTCATCTCCTCGATAGCCGCCCAGACCAACCTCCTCGCGATGAACGCCGCCATCGAGGCGGCCCACGCGGGCGATGCCGGCGCCGGCTTCGCCGTGGTCGCCGACGAGATCCGCGGCCTGGCCGAGCAGAGCGGCAAACAGGCCAGGCGCACCGCCTCCGAGCTCTCCGATATCCACAAGGCCATCGAGCGCGTCGTCGCCTCGCAATCCGAGGCCGAGGCGGCCTTCCAGGCGGTCATCGGAATGATCGGCGGCGTCAGCAACCTCGCCGACCAGCTCAGGGATTCCATGGCGGAACAGAGCGCGGGTTCGCGGCAGGTCCTCGAGGCCCTCGGAGACATAAAAGGCGAGACCGACAGGGTCACCGGCGCCTCCTCCGGCATGAGGGCCTCGACCGCGGCCGTCCTCGAGGAGATGAGGCTGCTCTCCTTCAATTCGGGCAAGATACTCGAGCTCGTCGGCGAGGTGTCCAAGGCGACCGAGTCGATCGGCGAGATCGCGGAGAACGTCTCCGCCTCGACGAGGAGGACGGGGGCGCGGATCGAGGAACTCGAGAAGAGCTCCTCCCGTTTCAGGACCTAGTCGTCGCAATCTCCCCGGGCCGCCACTGGCTCCAGGAGACCCTTCCCCGCAGCACGGCGTCACGGAGGCTCCTTTCGACCCGGGAGGGGGCGGAGGATCCCGTCTTGACCTCGACGAAGACGACCTCCTCCACCTCGCCCCGCGAGGCTCCCTTGAACACGATGAAGTCGAGGGGCTTGCCGACGAAGCGCAACTCGGTGGGGTCCCAGGGGAAACCGGGCAGCCAGGGAGCGAGCTGTTCGGCGGCCAGGCCCCCGAGGACGGCGCGCGAGCGCCGGACGGCATCGTTCCGTTCTCCCTCGATGATGTCGGGCAGCTCGCGCCGCGCCTCCGAGCGCCCGGCGGCGCGCCCCGCGAGGAAGCCCAGGACGAGGAGGAGGGCGAGGGCGCATATCGCGGCGATGAAAAGGAGGAACTCGGGAAGGTTCGGCGAAGCTGTCATGGCGGCCATGCTATCCCGGACGAGAAGGAGGGTCGAGGGTCGACGGCACCCGGGATTCCCGCTCCGCCCGTTTGACAGGAGGCGCGAGTCCCGTATACTGGGGCGGGTTCCAGCCCCTCGATTCGGCAAGGAGAACAAAATGGCCGGGCGTCGATCGATCGGGTCATCGGTGATGTTTCTCATCATTTCCTCCACGGCGATCGTCGCGCTCTCCTTCCTTGTCATCTGGTTCTTCATCCAGGCCTTTTCCTTCCAGCGTTCCATCGAGGCCAAGACCGCCATCGTGGCCGACAGGCTGGCCAAGACCCTCGCGCTACCCCTGTGGAGCTTCGACTCGGACCAAATGGACGCCATCGCGAGGAGCGAACTCGCCGACCCCGATTTCGGCGCTATCGACATAGTCGATAATGGGGGCAAGTCCATCTTCTCGGCCGACTCCGCGGGGGTGAGGACCGAGCGGGTCTTCGGGGCGGAAAAATGGGCCAAAGTCGGGAGGGAGATCGTCTATCGCGGCGTCGGCCTCGGCAAGGTGACGATCACCGCGACGGGCGAGGCCACGGCGCGCCAATTCTTCCTCGGCCTCGTTTCGCAGGCGATCCTCATCTTCCTCGTCGGTTCGGTCATGTCCCTCATCCTCTACTTTTCGATAGACCGGAAGGTCTCTTCGAGGATCGCCGTGCTCCGCGGCGAAATCGGGAGCTTCTCGGCCCCCGACCTCGACCGGCGGGCGAGCGACAGGGGCGAGGACGAGATAGGCGAACTCGCCTCGACCTTCAACGCGATGGCCGAAACCATCGAGAGCTACGGCAGGGACCTCGAGGGCCTCGTCGCGACCCGGACGGGCGAGCTCGTCGAGGCGAAGACGCATATGGAGAATCGCCTCGTCGAACTACGGAGGACCCAGGACCAGCTGATAGAATCGGCCAAATTCGCCGAGATAGGCAGGATCCTCGCCCAGATCGTCCACGATCTCAATTCGCCGCTCGCGGCCATACGCGCCACGGTCGACCACTTCGAATCCTCGGGCCTCGCGAGAATCGACGCCCTTCCCTCCCTCTCGGCCGGCCTCCTCCCCCGGGAAGTCGACCTCGTCGCGAGGATGGTTTCCGCCGCCGCCAAGCCCTTGCCCGAGGAGGATTTCCGACGCCGCCGCGCGAGGCGGGCCCTCGTGGAGGGGATCGTGGCGGAGGCCGGTAGGGCCGACGAGGACGGAGGACTGGCCGAGCCGATCTTCGAACTCGGCCTCGAAAGGGACAGGGAGGGCCTGGCTCTCCTCCTCCGCGAGAGCCGGGCGGCAAGCCTCGTGAAGATGGTCGATACCATCGCGTCGGGGCACCTCGCCTCGGCGACCATCGACGCCGCCGCCAAGCGGGCCTCCTATGTGCTCGGCTCGCTCAGGAACTACCTCCACAGCGAGAGGGTCGCGGAGATACGCTCCTCCTTCGCCCTCGACGCCGAGATTGACGGCATCCTCGCCCTATTCGCCCACAGGTTCCGCGGGGGCATCGAGCTCGAGCTCGACTTGCAGAAGGGCTGCGAGATCTCTGGCTTTCGGGACCAACTCGGCCAGGTCTGGATGAACCTCGTCGACAACGCCATCCAGGCCATGGGCGGATCCGGGACCCTCTCGATCGGTCTCCGGAAGGAAGACCTGCGGGTAGTGGTCGAGATAGGGGACAGCGGCCCGGGCATACCCGAGGAGATCGGCGCGGTGATGTTCGAGCCCTTCTTCACGACGAAAAAGAAGGGGCAGGGCACGGGTCTCGGCCTCGCCA